>CAMCNL010000075.1 GCA_945876205.1 Candidatus Sulfopaludibacter sp. SbA3 | reverse complement strand
GGTAGCTGTAGATGTTGGCGCCGATGTCCCTCGGGGAGAAAAACGGCGTCTGGTAGTTATCCACCTTCGCCTTGTTGGCCGCGAACCGCAGCGAGTTGACCACCGACGAGCTGAACACCGTCGTCTCGCCGATGGTGACCGAGTGGACGATGTCGTCGGCGCCAGGGCCGTCTGATTTCAGCACGTTGTCGGTGCCCCCGGTGTAGGACGGCGGCTGCGTGATGTGGGTCCCCAGGTACCGGCCGAAGATCGAATGGCTGCCGCCCAGCTGGTAGTCGATGCGTGCGAGCGGCTGCGCCTCATCGCGGTTCGCGGTGAGCTCGAAGTTGATGAGACCGCATGGGTCGGTGGTGCTCGGCAGCCGCTTGGCCAGATTCATCCCCGCCGGGCTATAGAGCGCGGGATTGATCCGGTTGTTGACGTACGGCGCCCGCAGCGTAATCTGCCTGCCGCCGTTGCACCGGGGCGAGGTGAAATCCGTGAAATCACCCGCCAGCATCGCGGCCGTCGGCACGAAGGCGATGTTCGACGCCGGGCGCTGACGGAGCACCGTGCCCTGGTAGGCGGCGAAGAAGAACAGCTTGTCCTTGAGGATCGGACCGCCGAGTGTCCCGCCGAACTGATTGCGCCTGAGGCCATCGTCCAGCCGCTTGCCATCGGGCCCAAGGCCCGCAAACGGGCTGGTCGCGTTGAATCGATGGTCGCGGAGGAACTCGAACCCATTACCGGAGAAGCGATTGGTGCCGGACTTGGTCACCGCGTTGACCGAGGCGCCGGAGTGCACGCCGTTCTGCGCCGTCAGCCCGCTGGTCGCGACGCGGAACTCCTGCAGCGCATCGGGAAATGGCAGCGGAAGATTCGTGTTCTGCTGCGGGTTGTTGTGCACCGCGCCGTCGAGGGTATAGCCGACGCCCGTCGCCAGGCCGCCGGCGACCGAGATGTTCACGCCTCCCGGCATACCGCGGGTGCCCACGGCGCCGGTCTGGACCGCCGCGCCCGACAGCACCAGGAGGTCGGTGACCTGCCGTCCCTGGAGCGGCAATTCGACGATGCGCTCGTTTTCGATCACCGCGCTGATGCCAGCGCTCCGCACGTCGACGATCGGCGCGGCCGCGTCAACGGTGACCGTCTCCTCGAGTGAGCCGAGCTCCAGCGCGGCGTTGACGGTCGGCGTCGCGCCGACCTGCAGCACGAGCCCGGTCTGCACGTAGCTCTTGAACCCTTGCAGCGACACTTCCAGCCGGTACGGACCCGTGGGTAGGTTCGAGATCAGATACGACCCGGTGTCGTCGGTGATGACCGTGCGCACGAGTCCGGTGGCGGTCTGCGTGGCGGTCACCGTGACACCCGGCAGCACGGCACTACTTGAATCGGTGACGCGGCCATTGAGTTCGGCCGTGGCAAGCTGCGCTTGTGCGGCAACAGTGGTGAGCAACAGGACCAACGCGACGACGAAGAGCTTTCGTGCAACACGCGTCATTGGCCGAGTCTCCTGTGAATGGGGCTGGCGGTGGCCGCTTATAGCACGAAAAAAAGCCGGGCGCCACCGCAAGGTGAGGCCCGGCGTCCGACGTCTCTTTCTACTTGGCGTTGGATTCGACTTCGGTCAGCTTCTTGAGCTGGTCGGCGTTTTCGTTGTTCGTGCAGAAATTCTCGGTCAGGTCTTCGCTGCCGAGCGACAGGGTGCGCCACGCCGAGGTCCACGGCTTGGTGAGCACCTTGGGATCCTCGATCGTGTACTGGTACTCGAGGTAGTTCATCGACGGCCGGCGAATGCGCTCGATGACGTGCGCCTGGTCGCTGTGGAACCACCCGTTCGCCTCGATCCAGGTGCGCTCGTCGAGCGAGATGGTGTCGATGACCAGCGTGTCACCTTCCCACCTGGCGGTTTGATCGCCGTTGTAGAGCGGCTCGAGCTCGTCGGCCGGCTTATGCGGCCGGCCGTCGGTGTGCACCACGCTCCAGGCGTTGTCGCTCTCGATCAGGTGCACGTACAGCCCGGGCTTGGTGATGATCTGGTGCGGATAGTAGTTGATGGTCCACATGCCGGGCGTGCCGACCGGCCTGCACGCCACGCCGGGGTTATTCAGCTCCAGCTCCGCGCGGCTCATTCCCTTGATCTTCGCTTCGGCCCACGACTGAAACGGAATCGGATCCTGCTTCAGAGGCTCGTCGGGGACGACGCTCCACGCGTTCGCCTTGCCGGTCGGGCCCTGGAACCAGACGCCCGACAGGTCGACCTTGCCGTCGGCCATGCGCGGCGGCGGGCCGCCCGGCGGCAGCGGCACTGGCCGGACGTTGCCGCGGGCCTCCACGAACGGCTTCTGACCTGCCCCGCCCGCGGTGGGGTCTTGCGCGGTGGCCGTCGCGGCCGGCAGCATCAACATCGCCGCCAGCCACAATCCGATGTAGGTCTTCATTTCCCCTTCCCGCACGCTAGAAGCCGTACTTGATCCCGAATTGCATGATGCGCGGATCGCCCGCCATGCTCGTGATCCGTCCGAACTCACCCGAGCTGAAGGTCGCGTTGGGATTGCCCCAGTTGAAGTGATTCAAGAGGTTGAACACCTCCAGCCGCAGTTCCAACTGCTGCGTGGCCGCCGCCGACACCAGCTTCGACAACGCCAGATTCACGTTCCAGAAGTTCGGGCCCACCCCGGCGTTCTGCTCGAGATTGCCGTTGGTGCCAACTTCCTGCGCCGAGAACGCATCCCGGTCGAAGTAGTTGGTCAGCGTCTTCGCCCCGTAGATATCGTCCTTCACCAGATTGGGCCGCTGATTGCGGATGCCCGTGCGCGCAAGGTCCGCCGTATCAATGATGTTGATCCGGTCGCCCGTGCGCGCCGAGAGAATGCCCGATACGCGCCAGTTCGACACCACCGCACGTAGCGCGGCACTGTCCACCTCCGGCGTCAGGTACCCCACCGTCAACGTGCCGATGTGCCGGCGATCCTGGATGCAGGGCCCCGCGTCGGCTTCGGGGTGGTTCGGGTCGGTGTAGCCGGCGCTCGTCTGATTGAAGCGAGGCTGGTTCGGCAACCCGTAGCAGCGTCCGATCGTGTAGCTGCCGTTCAGGCTGATGCCGCTGGCCGCGCGCCGCTGCACCGACAGCTTCAGCCCCTTGTACTTCTGGTAGCCCACGTCGGTGTTGATGTCGAGGCCGCCGATGTACTGTCCAGAGTTCGGGTTCTTCAGCGACAGGACCCGGCGCTGCTGCAGATTTGCATTGGTCGAACTTGTCCCGAGCCCCAGGGCCCGTGTTTGGTCCGGCGTCAGGAACACACCAGGGTTGATCGCGACCTGCCCCCAGATGCGGTCGGAGTAGCTGCCGATGTAGGAGGCCGCCACGCCCCACTGCGTGCCGAGCTGCTGCTCGACCGTCAGATTCCAGTTCTGCACCCGCGGCGAGTTGATGTCGGGGTCCATCGAGCCGTAGCCGCCCGCCTTCACGAACGCCGTCTCGCGGCCACCCGAGACGAGCGGGTGGGGATTGCCGCCGACGTCGGAATACGGATTGTCGAGGCCGCCAGACGGGTTGGTCTGCGTCGACCGGTTGCCGTACGGCGGAGCCCCGCTGTTGATGTTGTGAAACTCGCCGGCCATGAAGTCATAGGCCATCGAGTACGACGAGCGCACCGCCAGCCGGCCGTCCCCGTGCACGTCCCACGCCACGCCTGCGCGCGGTGACAGGTTCCACCACTGGATGTTCATCCCCGTCTGCCGTGCTGGGAAGCCCGGGTCGCCTGGCCACAGGAATCCCGGCGGCGCGAGCGGGAATCGTTGGCTCACCACGCCTTTGTCGAAATTCTCCTGCTCGAAGATCGAGATGGCGCCGTTGGTGAGATTCTGCCCGAGGAACGGCTCCCACCGCATGCCGTAGTTCAGCGTCACACGGTTCGACGCGCGCCATGAATCCTGCGCATACGCGCCGATATAGGTGTTGTTCACGGGCACCCGGTTGAGGTTGCCCTGTTCGACCGTGGTGATGCGGCCCGCCAGGAAATCGGCCAGCCCCAGCCCGGTGTTCGACCCGGTGATGCGCCACGCACCGTTGGTGCGGGACGACGAGGTGTAGTCCCCCGCCCAGTACCGGACGTTGCCGCCAAACCCAAACTGGTGATCGCCCCGCACGATCGTCAGGTCGTCCGAGATGTTGTAGCTGTCGTTGAAGAACAGCGCCTCGGTCTGGTCACCCGGATAGAGGTCGAATCCGCCGGTGACAGCCAGTGACATGAACCCGGGCGCGTAGCAGGTGTAATTCCGGACGCCGATATCCGCCGGGCAGAAGAACTGGTTCTGGTAGTTGTTCACCTTGGACGTGTTGAGCGCGAACCGCGCCGCATTGACCGTCGTCGCGCCCAGGATCGACGTGTTGCCGAAATTCAATGCGTGGAGCACGGCGTCGCTGCCGAAGGCAGCCGTCTTCAAAATGTTATCGTCGCCTCCGGCAAAGCCCGGGTCCTTGAGGAACTTCTGGTTGAAGTACCGCCCGAAGAACGCGACATTGGACGTCAACTGGTAGTCGACGCGGGCCAGCGTCTGATGCTCGTCGCTGTCATCGGCCGACCCAAAGGTGAGTTCGCCGCACGGGTCGTTGCCCGGGTTGGGTAGGCGGCGGGAGATGCTCAAGGCAGCCGGACTCAAGAGGGCTGGGTCGAGCCGGTTGTTCACAAACGGCGCCCTCAAGGTCACCGCTCGCCCGCCCTGGCACTGCGCCGAGGCAAACGTGGTGAAGTCTCCTCTCAGCATCTGGGCCGTCGGCACGCGCGCGATATTCGCCGAGGGCCGCTGGCGCGTTGCGGTGCCCTGGTACCCGGCGAAGAAGAACAGCTTATCGCGCATGATCGGTCCGCCGACCGTGCCGCCAAACTGGTTGCGCTTCAGCCCGTCGTCCAGCCGCTTGCCGTCGGGCCCGATCGCCGCAAACGGGTTGGTCGCGTTGAATCTGTAGTGCCGCGTAAACTCGAACGCATTGCCCGAGAAGCGGTTCGTGCCCGCCTTCGTCACCGCATTCACCGACGCCCCCGACTTGACGCCGTTCGACGCCGTCAGACCGCTGGTCGCGACACGAAACTCCTGCAGCGCGTCCGGGAACGGGAGCGCGTAGTTGATGTTCTCCTGCTGGTTATTGTGGTCGGCCCCGTCCAGGACGTACGCCACGCCGGTTTCGAACCCGCCGCCCACCGAAATCCGCACGCCGCCCGGCGCGCTCCGCGAGGTGGCCGTGGCGGTCTGCACCGCCGCGCCCGACAAGACCAGCAGGTCGGTCACCTGCCGGCCCTGCAGCGGCAGCTCGAGGATCTTCTCGTTCTCGACGACGGCGCTGATGCCGGCGCTGCGGACGTCCACGAGCGGCGCGGCCGCTTCCACCGTGACCGATTCCTCGAGCGATCCGACCTCGAGCGCCGCGTTGATCGTCGGCGTGGCGCCGACGGTCAGTACGACGCCGGTCTGGACGTAGCTGCGGAAGCCCTGGAGCGAAACCTCCAGACGATACGGTCCGGGAGGGAGATTCGTGATCAGGTATGAACCCGAGCCGTCGGTGACGGTCGTGCGCTGGAGACCGGTCGCGGTCTGCGTCACGGTGACGGTGACACCGGGCAGTACCGCACCGCTCGTATCGGTCACCCGGCCGTTGAGTTCGGCCGTGGACTGCTGGGCCCAGACGGGCGCCGCAATAAGCACACACACCAGCGCTGCCACGTACAGACGCCGAGATACCTGAATCATCCCATTTCCTCCCTGATGCACCCGAATGGACCCTGACAGCGGACGCTCACGGCCCGAGGTTACTTGCTCTTCTCGACCTCAGTCAGCTTCCTCAACTGATCGGCGTTCTCGTTGTTGGTGCAGAAGTTCTCGGTCAGGTCTTCGTTGCCGAGCGAATAGGTGCGCCACGCCGAGGTCCACGGCTTGGTCAGCACCTTCGGGTCTTCGACCGTGAACTGGTACTCGAGATAGTTCTTGCTCGGACGGCGCAGACGTTCGATGACGTGCGCCTGGTCGCTGTGGAACCAGCCGTTGCCCTGGATCCAGGTGCGCTCGTCGAGGGAAATGGTGTCGATGACGAGCGTGTCCCCTTCCCACTTGGCCGTCTGGTCGCCGTTGTAGAGCGGCTCGAGTTCATCGGCGGGCTTGTGCGGCCGTCCGTCGGTGTGCACGACGCTCCACGCGTTGTCGCTCTCGATCAGGTGCACGTACAGCCCGGGCTTGGTGATGATCTGGTGCGGATAGGGATTGATGGTCCACATGCCCGGCGTGCCGACCGGCTGGCAGGCGACACCCGGGTTGTTCAGCTCCAGCTCCGCCCGGGTCATGCTCTTCAGCTTGGCCGCGGCCTCGGGCCGAAACGGCACCGGGTCCTGCTTGAGAGGCTCGTCGGGAACGACGCTCCAGGCGTTGGCCTTGCCGGTCGGGCCAGAGAACCAGACGCCCGAGAGATCGACTTTGCCGTCGGCCATCCGGGGCGCAGGGCCGCCCGGCGGCAGCGGCACCGGCGTCACGTTGCCCCGCGCCTCGACAAACACCTTCTTCTCTGCACCGCCCGGAGCGGCAGGGTCCTGCGCGGCGGCCGCGGCTGGCAACGCGAGCGTCGCCACCAGCATGAGGCCAAGGAATCTCTTCATGGTTATCTCCAGACCTTGGTGCCGAAGACGCCTTCGACGTCCTGCCCAAGGCGCTGCACCGTGCCGTCGGCGAGTTTGATGAACGAGGCCGCGTAGCGGTTGTCCTCGCCATTCCTCGACGCGCAACCGCGGACGAGCACTTCCTTGCCGACGCTCGCATTCATGACCGGCAGCGTCGCGCCGCCGCGCTTCAGGTTCGAGGTCGACGAGAGCTGGAAGGTCTTCTGGACCGTCTGCCCGTTTTCCTTCGCGTCAACATAGATGTAGGCGTGCGGATTCTGGTAGTCGACCTTGGTGAGGACGCCGGTGATGTCGGAGCAGTTCTTCGCATCGAACTCCACGGCGAAGGCATGGTGCGCGGATGCGGGGACAGCGGCAAGGAGCGCCGCGAATACGAAGCCGATTGTCGTTCTCATATGTGGATACCTCCAAAGAAGGCGGGCCTGAAGGCCCGCCTCGACGACCGTCCTGGAAATCGTACTTGATTCCGAACTGCATGATGCGCGGCTCTCCAGCCTGGGTCGCAATACGGCCGAACGTGCCTGCGTTGGCCGGTAAACGCGACGTCCTGACCGGCGATGATGTTCAGGTGGCGGAGCGTGTAGTTGCCGTTGAGGCTCACACCGTTGGCCGCCCGGGTTGGCGTCCTTCTCCAAAAGCAGGGTGAAGTTAACACCCAGCCGCGAGTGTGTCAATTTGCGGCGTACTAGAATTTGAAGCCGCCACCCGCGGAGATTCGGAGGTTATGACTGACAAACCCCTTCTCTCGCGCGGCTCCCTCGTTGTCGAACACGGGGCCCGGATACGTCAGGAGGAGATCGCCGGCGTCGACGCGCAGAAACGTCCTGCGGGTCGCTGTTACTTCCACTCCCCCGCCGATGTCGATAGCCCGCGCGGTCGCACCCGACGCCAGGGAACACTGCAGTGGCGGCGGAAAGATCAGGATGCAGGGAAAGGGCTGCGGCGCTTCCTGGAAGCGCGTGAAGCCGGCACGGCCGCGCGCGAACGGCCGGAAGCGACCGAACGTGGGGCCGACCGTGACGCCGAAGAGTCCTTCGTTCCGGGCACTGCTGAACGCGCGACCATCCGGATAGTCGCGCGGATAGAGCGTCATCTCCGCCTCGACTCCAATCAGCGCGACGGGATGCCAGGCGACGCGTCCTCCGATCCCGAGATCCGACTCGTCGAACCCACTCAAAGCGACGGACGAGACGTGCGCGCCAAGCCGGAGCCTGTCCGCGACCGACGTCGCAACTGACTGCGCGGCAGCGTACGGCGACGAATACAGGACGATACCCAACGCGACGGGCCACACTCGCTTGATCACGACACCCCTCCCAGGCTCATCGATTCCTGCCATCTCACGCGAAATGAAAACTATACGTGACCTTGGGTTACACTCCGCGGATCGAAACTCCCCTTACGCCGCTCGAGTTCATGCGCCGCGCGCGGCGCCTCTATCCGTCGCGCGAAGCGGTCGTCGATGGCGCCCTGCGCTACTCGTACGCCGAGTTCTTCGACCGCTGCGACCGCTGGGCCGCGTATCTTCACGGCGTTGGCGTCACGCCAGGGGACCGCGTGGTCTACATCGCGCCCAACACGCATGCCAACCTCGAGGGCTTCTACGCGGTGCCGATGCTGGGCGCCGTACTCGTTCCGGTCAATTACCGCCTCACCGCGGACGACTTCCGCTACGTCATCACCCACAGCGGCGCATCGGTCGTGTGCGTGCATGCCGACTATCTCGATGCCGTCGACGGCATCAGGGCCAACCTGCCAGACGTGCGCCACTTCGTGGCGCTCGAGGGCGCGCGCGAGGGATGGATCGATTACGAAGCCGCCGTCGCGGCCGCCACGCCACTCCCCGCTCTTCCAGCCATCGACGAGAACGGCCTCCTCACGATCAACTACACGAGCGGAACGACCTCACGGCCCAAGGGCGTCATGATCACGCACCGCAACGCCTGGACCAACAGCATCGGCGTGCTGGTTCACATACCGATGACGCCGGCTGAACGCTATCTCTGGACGCTGCCGATGTTCCACGCCAACGGCTGGACGTTTGTGTGGACGGTCACAGCGGTTGGCGGCACGCACGTCTGCCTGCGGAAAGTGGAACCGGCGACGGTCTTCGAATGCGTGAAGAGCGAGCGCATCACGATGCTGTGCGCCGCACCCACAGTACTGATCGGTCTCGCCAACGCACCCGCCGAAGCCAGGCGCGGCGTGCCGACCGGCCTGCGGGTGCTCACCGCCGGCGCACCTCCCGCGGCCGCGACGATCGCACGCATCGAGGGCGAATGCGGCTGGACGGTCAGCCACGTCTATGGGCTCACCGAAACAGCGCCCTTCATCACCATCTGTGAAGCACGGCCCGAGCACGTCGCGTTATCCGGCGACGAGCTCGCCGCGATCAAAGCGCGACAGGGCGTCGAGCTCATCACCTCTGGCGAGCTGCGCGTGGTCGACGACCAGGGCAACGAGGTGCCGCGTGACGCCACCACCCTCGGCGAAATCATCGCGCGCGGCAACGTCGTCATGGCCGGCTACTACAAGGATCCGGAAGCGACGGCCGCGGCGATGCGCGACGGCTGGTTCCATAGCGGCGATGCCGCGGTCGTCCACCCCGACGGCTACGTGGAAATCCGCGACCGCTTCAAGGACGTGATTATCAGCGGCGGCGAGAACATCTCGTCGGTGGAGCTCGAAGGCATCCTGCTCCGCCATCCGTCGATCATGGAGGTCGCGGTCGTCGGCCTGGCGGACGAACAATGGGGCGAGGCACCGCATGCCTTTATCGTCGTCAGGACCGGGATGGACGTGTCGGCCGACGAACTGCGCGAGTTCGCGCGCGCGAACATGGCGCACTTCAAGGTGCCGCGCGGATTTCACTTCGTTGAAGGTCTGCCCAAGACCGCCACCGGCAAGATTCAGAAATACATCCTTCGCGGCGGCGCGAAGGCGATCGCCGCGCAATGACCTCGGCTATCGCGTCGCGGTAGGCGGCGTGCCCTTCGCCTCGTATACCACCTTGCCGCCGAGCATCGTCAGCACCGACTCGATGCCGCCGATCTGATCGACGGGAACGGTCATGTAGTCCTTCGACAGCACGGCAAGATCGGCCTGCTTCCCGAGTTCGAGCGAGCCGCGGATGTCGTCATCGCGCGAGACCCAGGCGCTGCCGGCGGTGTAGAAGCGCAGCGCGTCCATGCGGCTTGGCGCCTCTGCGGGTCCACGAAGCGGGGTGCCCCCGGCGGTCTTGCCGTCCTGGAACCACTGCAGCACGGTGAACGGGTTGTAGGTAGACACGCGGTGCGCGTCAGTGCCCGCGCCGATCGAGACGCCGATCTTGTGGCCGGTCACGACCGGAGGCATCCGCTTCGCCTCCGCTCCCTCCTGCCGCGCCTCGCCCGAGTTGTACATCGCATCCTGGACGTTCCAGCCGATGCCGAGCCCCTTCATCCGTTCCAGCGTCTTCGCGGACGCGTCGTTGAGATGCGCGATCGTCCACCGGAGGTTGCCGATCGGGAATTCGCGATTCACCTTCTCCCAGATGCCCAGCAGCTCGTCGATGTTCTCGTCGCCGTTCCAGTGCATCGTCACACCCAGGCCGCGGCTCGCGGCCCAGCGGACGATCTGGTAATACTTTTCCTTGTCCTGCTCCGGCCGCTTGCCGCTGACGCCGTTCATCGCCCAGGTGACCCGCTCGCCAATGCCGTTGAAGTGCAGCATCTCGTCGCCGAATCCCTGCGGCATGATCGCGAGGTAGTTCTTGTACTCCTCGAACTCGTTGCCGTCGGTCATCCCGCACAGGCTGTAGGCCACGCGCATCGTCAGATCGCCGTCGCGCCACACCTTGAAGAGCGCCTGGTATTCATTCGGCGTCACGTTGTTGCCGCCAGGATCGACGACGCCGGTCAGGCCGAGACGATTGAGCTCGTGGAAGAACGCCTTGGTGCCGGCGACCTGCTCGTCGAAGCTCGGCTTGGGAAGACGATCGAAGAGCTCGACGAGATTTCCGGTAATCCCTCCCGTCAGCTTCCCCGTCGCATCCTTTTCGAACTTGTTCTGCTTGGGGAGGTCCGCATCACCCGTGATGTTGAGCGTCTTCATCGCCAGCGGCGTCATCATCGCCCAGCCGTAGGCGAGCTGCACGTACACCGGGTGGTTGGGCGCGGCGGCCACGAGCTCGGCCTGCGTCGGACGACGACGCTCGGGGAACGTATCGAGTGTTGCCGGAGGCGTGACGACCACCAGCCAGGCTCCCGGCTTGGCCTTCGACGCGGCGGTCCGGAGGCGGTTCAAGCCGTCAGCCAGTGACGCCGCCCCGATCCAGTTCACTTCGGTGGCGAAGCTTCCCGCCGCCCTCGTGGCGTGCATGTGCGAGTCGATGAGACCCGGAATCACGGTGCGGCCCTGGAGATCGATGGTCCTGGTCTTCGGACCCGCGAGCTTCCTGACATCGGCGCTGCGGCCGATGGCCACGATGACCCCGTCGCGGACGGCGAGCGCCTCGCGCGTGGACGACTGTGCGTCGATAGTCAGGATCTTGCCGTTGACGAGGACCGTGTCGGCATCCTGGCCTGAGGCTGGCGCCACACCAGCGCCAAAGAGCACGAGGAGCGCGACGGCCGCAATCAGACTCCGCATATCACTAGCCTCCGGTTATTTTGATGGAAGCCTACACCTGTCAGGTGCCTAGCGCGAGCTGAAACGCTTATTGAGCTCCGGGTGCGGCGTCGCCTTATCCAGGCCCGTAAACGTGCCGCGTTCGGCGATCTCGGTTGCCGATTCGAGAAAGCCGGCCCAGGCGGCGCGCGCCAGCGCGCTGCCGACGCTGATCCGCCGCACGCCGGCGTCGGCCAGCTGCGCCACCGTCGCAATATTCCTCGCGACGAGCACATTCACCGGTTTTGGTGCGACGGCCCGGACGATCGCGGTGATGTCGTCCAGGCTGACGAGGCCCGGTGCGTAGAGGCAATCGGCGCCCGCATCGGCGTACGCGGTCAGCCGCTTGATGGTCTCGGCGAGATCGGGACGCCCCACCAGATAGCCCTCGGAGCGGCCGGTGAGCAGGATGCCCTTTTCACTCTCATCGATCGCGCGCCGTGCCGCGCGCATCCGCTCGACCGCCAGGGTGAATTCAAACAGAGGATTGGCGGGGTCGCCGGTCGAGTCCTCAATCGACAGTCCGGCGATGCCGGTGGCTGCGGCGGCGGCGACGTTGGCCGCAACGCCGGCGGTGTCATTCGAGAAGCCGTGCTCGAAATCGGCGTTAACGGGGACGTCCACCGCCGCGCTCAGGGCGCGAAGATGGTCAAGCTTCTCGGCGAGCGTGATGCCGTGATCGGCGCGGCCAATCGCCCACGCAAAGCCGGCGCTGGTCGACGCGAGCGCCTTGAACCCGAGCTGCACGAGGACCTTCGCGCTGCCGACATCCCAGGGATTGGGAATGACGAAGCAGCCGGACTCGTGAAGCTGACGAAAAACGCGATAGCGGTCCAACGCCTTACCCGCGCAGCTTTGCCCGCGGCAGCAGCGCGGACGCGTTCTCGTATCCGATCGCCCGCTGCTCCGCCGCCGACAGGCCGACGCGCGTCATCCCTTCCGCGGTCGAGCGAATCGGCACGAACGGGTAGTCGGTGCCGAACATGATCTGGGAGATCGGCGCGACTTCTTTCAGCGCGGCGATCGCGGGGCGATGCGCCGTGTTGGCGATCTCGTAATAGAGGCGCCGCAGCTCGGCCTCGACGCCGTTGGGAATCTTCTCGAGATCGCGAGGGGTCGCCAGCTGCGCGATGCGGCCCGCGAGCATCGGCAGCGTGCCGCCGCCGTGCGAAAAGATGAAGCGAATGTCGCGCAGGCGGTTCAACGCGCCGGTGAACAGCAGGTTCGTGATCGCGCGCGTCGTGTCGTGCGGATACTCCACCATGTTCGGCGACACCGACGGCATCAGCATCCGGCAGCAATCGGCGGCGTTGGGATGGACGTAGACGACAGCGCGGCGGCGATTCAGCTCCTCGAGCACCGGCATGAACAACGGGTCGCCGAGCCACTTGTCTTCGTAGCTGGTCAACAACCCGATGCCGTCGGCCTTCAACGTGTCGAGCGCGTACTCGAGCTCGCGAAGGCTCCCTTCCGTATCCGGCAACGGCAGCACGGCAAAGGCGCCGAAACGGGTGGGATGATCCTGGACGACGCGCGCCTGGTATTCGTTGCACTCGCGCGACAACGTGCGCGCCGCCTGGACGCCCTTGCCAAGCCAGACACCGGGCTGCGTGACAGAAGAAAAAGCGACGGCGACGCCATTGGCATCCATCTCGCCAAGCGCTTTATCGAGCGACCACGATGTGATCTGCGCGGGGTTGACGAAGCGGCCCTGCGTCGCCGTGACGAACGACGGCGGCAGCAGGTGGTGATGCACGTCGATCAATCCGCGGGTGGCCGCGGGCGTCTGCGACAGGAGCGTTGCCGATGGCAGCAGCGCGCCGGCTCCGGCGGCGGCCATCGCGCCGATGAAACGGCGCCGCGAGGGCGCATGGTGATCGTGTCCGCAGGGCATCGTCTGTCTCTTCATCAGCGCCATCCTAACTCACCCTCGTGCTCTGGCTCGCGACGCATTGCCACCGGCCGTTGCGAAAGACGAAGACGTCCACGTAGCGGAACGTCAGTGCCACCTGCTGTCCCTGGCTCTGGCCGACGAGGTGTTGCGTGAACCAGACGACCGCGGTGTCGCGATACACCTTCACCGTGAACTCGTCGAGCCGGGACGACTCGATCGGCTGCTCGACGATGGCCATTTCCAGCTCCTTCGCCTTGTCACCGCGCGTGCCGTCCGGGTAGGTGACCATGAATTCGTCGGCGAGGATCGGCTCGATGAAACGCGCATCATTCCGATGAAAGGCCTCGTCCCAGTCCTGTTCGAGCTGAATGAGAATCTCCTGCTCCGAACGCACCGGCGGCGACTGCGCGCCGAGCGCCGAGACCGCGGAGACGACCGCCAGCAGCAGAGAGAACAACGTTGCGCGACGAATCATGCGAGTCCTCACTTGCCGGTTGACGACAATCCCGTGAACACGAATTTCTGTATTCGCCGGTTCTCGGGCTTGAGCGGCGTCACTTCCGTGACGTACAGGTTTCCCTTCGAGTCGGCCGCCATGTGGTGGAGGGTCCCGAAGTCGCCGGGGGCGGAACCCCACTGGCCGAACGAATCGAGCAGCTCCATCGACGTGCGATCGAAGATCATGACCTTGGCCTGGCTGCGGTTGCCGACGTAGAGAAAGCGCTGCGCCGAATCGGCAGAGAACGCCGTGCTCGCGGCGGTCGAGCCGTTGCCGCACTCGGGCGCCTTGCACTCGCGGCCGATGAACACCTGCCTGACAAACGTGCCGGCGAGCGTGAAGACCTGCACGCGCTTGCCGCCGCGGTCTGAGACATAGACGAGGCCGTCATTGGAGACGCGCGCGGCGTGCACCGGCTGCACGAACTGCGGCGCGCCCTGCGGATCGGCGTCGGCATTCTCCGGGTTCGGCGCGGCATCGGTCGGTAGGTTGCCGAAGGCACCCCACATCCGCTTGAACGTGCCGGTGTCGGCATCGAAGACGATGACCCGGCGGTTGCCGTAGCCGTCGGCGACGAACAGCTCGTTGGTCTTCGCGTAGACGAAGGTGTCGGCCGGCTGACTCAGGTTCTGCGTGTCGGCGTTGCCCTTGCTCTGCCCGGCGCGCCCGATCTGCATCACGAACTTGCCGGCTTTCGTGAACTTGATGATCTGGTTGTCCTTCTCGCCGTTGCCACCGATCCAGACGAAGCCCTTGGGATCGACGTAGACGCCGTGCTCCGAACTGGGCCAGTCATAGCCCGGCCCCGGCCCGCCCCAGGCCTGGATGAAGTTGCCCGCGGCGTCGAACTCGACCAGCGGCGGCGCCGCGCGCGGCTTCTCCTCAGGGCTCAGCGTGCCAGGACGCTGCAGCACCCACACGTGATCCTGCGCGTCGATCGACACGCTGGCGACCTGCCCGAACTGCCAGTTGTTCGGGATCTTCGGCCAGGACGGGTCGACGCGGAATGCCGGGACGTCGATCGCGGCGGCGACGATCATCCCGCTCACGAGGGCTGACAACACGCCGAGCGCTGCGATTGCTCTTTTCATGGTGACTTTCATGGTCTGGATACGGCGAGCACCGCGCACACGAAGCCATCGAACTCGATCAGGATGCGCGCCCAGTTTGCCACCGTCCACCGGTAGAGCGTCGTCTGCACTTCAATCATGGAGATAGTGACATCCTGCGGGTCCATCAACCGCGCAAACGTGGGCGACATCCACGCCGCCAGGATGAGCAACGAGATGACGCCCGCGACCAGCGAACCGAGCGCCCAGCGCCGGCCGTCACCGTACGACGCCCATCCCAGGGCGAGCGACACCGCGAGGGCGATCACCATCCAGAGCGGGTTGAAGATGAGAACAAAATCCACCAGCGACGTGGATGACAGTTGCGCCCACTCAGCCAGCGATTGCGGTGGGTTGGCGCTGAAATAGGGCACGACCATCAACGCATTGAACAATTGGCCGCCGAACCAGATTCCCCACCACACCGCGGCAAACCAGAGACACGCCCGCGAGACCGCTTTTTTCATGGCTGTGAGCCTTTTATCATCTATTTGTTCCCGGTGCGGCGACTAGGCTACTCTCTCCGCATGATCAAGAAATTGATGCTCCAGGCCGCATCCATCGGCATCGTCATTTCGGGCGTTCT
>CAMCNL010000074.1 GCA_945876205.1 Candidatus Sulfopaludibacter sp. SbA3 | reverse complement strand
GTCGGCCAGCAGGATGCGCGGTTGCATATTGACCGCCACTGAAAAGGCCAGCCGCAGGTACATGCCGCTCGAATAGAACTTCAACGGCCGGTCGGCAAACTCGCGAAGCTCGGCCCAGTCGAGGATCTGGTCATAGCACGCGAGCGCTTCGCGCTTTGAAAAGCCGTTGAGCGCCGCATTCATCAGGATGTTTTCGAGCGCGGGTTGTTCGTCATCGAATCCGGCTCCCAGTTCGAGAAGCGAGACAACACGTCCCACGCCGACGACACGTCCAACGGTCGGTGCCGTCACGCGAGCAATCAGCTTCAGCAGCGTCGTCTTGCCGGCACCGTTGGCGCCGATGACCCCGAGAATGGTGCCCGGAGCGACCTGCAGCGTGACATTGCGGAGCGCCCAGAACTCTTTCACGCTGGACACCGTGGCAGGCGGCGCATCCGCATCAGGCGGTGAGCGCCGAAGCCGTCCGCGCAGATTCTTGAAAAACGCACTGACCCGTCCGGGTTCCTCTTCGGGAGCGGGACTGGAACTCGACACGTAGTAGCACTTGCCGAGACTCTCGAACGTGAGATTGTTCATGCGATTAAGGGCGTCGGGTCACTGTGTCGCGAGCGCCGCGCGCGCAATGCGGCCGTCGCCGAGGAACCCTTCGTGGAGTCCCCACTTACGGATGTAATAAAGACGTCGTCCCAGGTCATTGGCGGCCGAGACGATGGCGTCGTGGTAGGCGCGCTGGGCCGGCGATTCGGTCCAGCGTCCGCCGATCCATTCGAGCATTTCTTCGGTGGCTTGCCGAATCTGCTCAGGGGTGTTGTCGACGTAGCGATAACGGCGCGTGTCGCGGAGCTGGCTCTGGTAGTCGAAGCCGATCAGGTCGAGGTTCGACAACTGGCGCCCCTCCTGTTCGTCCACGACCGTCTTCGGCAGGATGAGACCCGGCGCGCGAATGGGGTAGCTGCTGATCGGTTCCGTCGCGTTCGCGAGAAGAAACGGTGTGTTCGTCACGCAGGTAATCCCGATCAGGCCGGACTCCCCTCCGATCAGCAGATCGCTGCGCAGCAGGCAGTAAATCTCGAGGAGGTTCGTACGCGCCGGAGACGTGGCGAGGTCCACAACACCCGGATGCGATAGCGGGGTCATTGTCGGATCGCCGAGGCGAACCACGGTGTAGCCGCGCTGAACGAGCGCGTCCACCGCGTCGAGGTAGGTCTCGATCCGCGCGTTGCGGGTGCTGTCGTCGCGCCGCGCCCCCGGCTTGGTCTCGTGGATCTCGGCGCCACGCTTGTAGCCAGGCTCGCGGGCGTGAATGCATACCAGCCGCGCGTCCGGCGCAATCCCGAGAGCCTGCGCCTCGCGTTCAGCCTTCTCACGAGCGGCGGCATGCAACTGCACCGGTACCGGCGTGCGGAGCAGCCGCCGTTCGTAATACGGAGGCGGCTGGCGCTTCCCCTCTGCGACGTGCTCGACCGCGACGCGCAGGCGCCGGCGCGTGTCGCGCAGCCGGGTGCGAACCTCGTCCGGGATTGTCGGGTCCTCAACGTATCGCGACGCCTCGAGCAGCAGTTCCCGCTCGAACTCCTCGCGGAGGTCTTCGCGCCATCCGTCGACGCGTTCGCGAAGGTTCCGCCACGAGATGCAGGTGCGAAACAGCTCCCGAAACATCCGCGGCGGCCGCAGGACCCGCACTTGCGAGCTCTCCAGTTCGAAGACACCGCTCCCAAGCGGGTTGGACGGCCGTACGAAATAGACGTCGGCGCCCTTCTCACGGGCGTGCGCAAGTGACATCACGACTTCAAGTCCCAGATGCCCGTAGTGCTGAGGATCCGGACGGGCGACGAGCACTCGTTTCGCCCCGAGCCGGACCGTCGTCCTGGGAAAGTTCATCGTGTCAGCAGACGCAAGACGCGAGCACCGATGACTCGGGTGTTCACGCGAACCCTGTGCACGAGATATCTCGACCGGTTACGGACGCGCTTGACGCCTTCCTTCCACGGGTCGAGCACGAAGCGTCGCGTCGACTTTTCGGCTTCCCGGGCCCAGGACTTGGATAGCCGCGGCACCGCCAGCGCCGCATTCCGCAGGCGATACGGCAACGCCCAGGCCTGCACGAACAGGAACAGCGGCGGACGCATCAGGACGTAGACCCACCACGGACGTCGATCCGGCATGTCGGCGACGAACCAGGCGAGCGGATAGAGGAGCTGACGGGCCAGGCGCGTGACCGCGGTATCCGGGTTGTCCTTCGCTACCGGATGCGATCCGAGATCCACGATCGCCGCCGCAAGCCGCGGCGTGGCCGGCTGGTCGATTCCGAACGGGCGCACGAAGTACTCGACGAACCGGCGGCTCCGCTCGGCCTGCTCGCCGCCGCCACGGAGCATCACTCCGAGGTGCGCCGCATGCTCGTTGAGGTCGCGAGCGATCTCGACGAGGCCGCCGTTCACCAGGTGATGGAAGTGCAGCGTGCCGCCCTGCGAATGCGTGAAGTCCGACGACGTCACCGTGCACACGATGCGGCCGACGATGGCCGCCTCGATCTGCGCGCTGGTATTGACGCCGACAACCGCCGTGCTGAAGTAAAGCGAGTCAAAGAAGTCGTGCTTGAATTCGGGCGCGAAAAAGTCGGCGCCTGCCGGCGGCCACAGCGACGTGCGAGGCCACTGCTCGAGATCCAGTCCCGCCCACTGCGTCGCATTGCTCGGATGAGGACGAATCAGGATGTTGGCGCCGGCCACCACTTCGTCGGCCGACGATCGAAGCGCGGAGAGCCATCTCAGTCCGAAGCCTGCCTCGTTGGGCGCGATGAATGACGAGGAGCCGAGATACAGGATGATCGGCCGGCTGGGGTCGAGGCCCATCGTCTCGCAGAACTGTTCGCGGGTGCGGCTTGGCTTCCACGAAAACCAGTGATCGAAAATCTGCGCGCCGGTGGCGACGACCCGGTCGCGCGGCACGCCGTGCAGCGTCACCGCTTCTTCGATCTGCGCCGCGTTCCAGACGAAGACCTTGTCGGGCACGACGCGAATCGCGCCCTTGTTGGTCAGGTTGTCCCAGCTCGCCACCGCGAGGGCCACCGGAATGCCGAGCGCCCGGGCCGACTTGATGTAGTCGACCTGGATCGAGCCCGGATCCACCAGCGGCGTGACGAGCACCACATCCGGCGCCTGGCTGCGCAGAAATTCCGTGACGTCGACGCTGAGAGGGATTACCGATTCCAGGTCGCGTAAGACGCCGGTGACCAACGCGCCGCCCGCGGCGCCAAATCGCTGGACCAGATGAAGAAACGGACGAAACGTGCGGGGCACCGTACGCTCGGCGCGTGTGCGCAGGCCGGTCGCCGCCTTGTACTGCGGATGCGTATAGCGAAGGAAGTCGATCAGCAGCCGGTCGACCCGGGCCGCACGCGACCAGACGCCGTCCTCGGGGACAGGCGCGCGGCCCATCGTCACCGCCGGGACCTCGCGAGCGAGATTCTGTCCGACGATGTCCTCGCCCATCTTGTTGCGATCGAGCTCCACCGCGATGTGGACGCGATGTCCTTCCGCCGCAAGCTGCCGGAGCACGCCCTCGTAGTTGCGAACGTATCCGCCGTGACGCATCACGAACAGGATCTTCATTGCGTCCCCAGCGCCACCCTCGCGATGCGGCCGTCTCCGAGGAAGCCCTCATCGAGTCCCCACTTGCGCACGTAGCCGGAGCGCGGCCACAACGCCTTGGTGGCGGTCATGATGACGTCGTGATAGGTGCGCTGGCCCGGCGACTCGGTCCAGCGGCCGTCGATCCAGTCGAGCATCTCTTCGGTGGCGGCGCGGATCTCTTCCGGAGTGTTGTCGACGTAGAGATAGCGGCGCCGGTCTCGAAGTTGCCGGTGATATTCGAAGGACACGAGGTCGGTATTGGTCAGGCGCCGCCCGTCGCGCTTGTCGATGACGGTCTTCGGCAGAAACAGGCCGGGGCCACGAATCGGGTAGGCGCTGATCGGCTCAGTCGCGTTGACGAGGAGAATGGGCGTGTTGGTCAGGTAGACGAGATTTACGTAGGCTGACTCGCCCGCGATGATGAAGGCGCACCGCAGCAGGCAGTAGACCTCGAGGAGATTCGTTCGCGCCGGCGAGGTGGCGAGGTCGATCACGCCTGGCCGGTTGACCGGCGTCATGCTCGGGTCGCCGAGACGAATCACCGTGTAGCCGCGCCGAACGAGCTCGTCCGCGGCCTCGAGGTACGACTCTATCCGCGCGTTGCGTGCGGTGTCGTCCCGGCCGTCGTCCGGCTTGGTGTCCTGAATTTCAGCGCCGCTCTTGTAGCCGGCTTCGCGGGCGTGAATGCACACCAGCTTTGCGTCAGGCGGAATGCCGTGGGCGATCGCCTGCCGCGCGGCGTCCTCGTGTGCCGCGGGATGGAGGTGCACCGGCACGGGTTCCCGCAGCAGGCGCCGCATGTAATACGTGGGCCGGCGCTTCTTGTCGCGCATGGCCCGCTCGAGCGACGCCCGAAGCCGGCCGCGAACGCCACGCATCCGCTCGCGGATTTCCTGCGGCATCCCGGGGTCGGTGACGTAGCGGGTGGCTTCGCGAACGAATTCCTGTTCGACGTGCTCGCGGAATTCCTCGCGCCAGTCGTCGACGCGCTCGCGAAATTTGCGCAGCGAGATGCACGTACGAAACAGCTCACGAACGAGAGGCGTCGGCCGCAACACTCGAACGTCCGGACTCTCGAGCTCGAAAAGTCCGCCCCCCAGGGGCGTGTCAGATCTGACCAGATAGACGTCGGCGCCGTTCTTTCTCGCCGACGCCAGCGACATCACGATCTCGAGGCCCAAGTGCCCGTACTGCCGGCCATTCGGGCGCGCAACCAGCACACGCCTGCGGCCGAACCGCATCGTGATGGTCTTAAAGCTCATTCATTCGAGGGCGTTGAATCAGGTTCGAAGCACGTAGTCGGTCGACATGCCCGCGAGTTGCGGCAGATACTTCCTGCCCCACTCGACCATTTCGCGAAGACCTTCCTCGAGCGAGATCTCCGGCTCCCACCCGACGTCCGCCTTGATGGCGCTGCTGTCGAGCCAGTATCGCGAATCCTGCCCAAGCCGATCGGGCGTCACCTCGCACAACTGGTCGAACGGCATCCCAAGTGCGTCGGCCGTCTTCTCCACCACCTGCCGGATGGAAATCGGCTTGGCCGGACCGGCGTTGTAGACGCGGCCCAGCGGTGCCTTTTCCGCCACGAGGAGCACGGCCCGTGCGAGATCGCGCGCGTGGATATACGACTTCTCGGCGCGGCCGCCGCCCTGCAGGGGCAGTTTCGTGCCCGTCAGCCCGCACAACACGGCGCGCGGAATCACACGGTGGAGCTGCTGGCCAGGGGCATAGGCGTTGGACGGCCTGATGATGTTCATCGGGAACTTCAACACGTTCGACACCGACATCAGGTACAAGTCGTAGGCAGCCTTCGATGCGGCGTACGGACTGGTGGGCCGGATCGGATCGTCTTCCTTGGTGGGATGCGCCACGGAGCCGTACAGCTCGGAGGTGCCAATCTGAATGAACCGCTCGAGGTACGGGCGGGACATCAGCTCCTCGGACATCTTGACCAGCGCGGTGCCATTGGTCTCGAAGAACTTCCACGACTTCTTCCATGAGACCGCGCCTTCGCCCTGCGCCGCGTACGAGACGATCACCTCGGGCCGCTCGCGATCGAAGAGCTCGAACAGCCGGTCCTGCTCATGGACGATGTGGATCTGGTGATACTCGTAGCGCGGATCGCCCTTGCCGACGTTCAGCGAGAACGGCTCCGCCTTCTCCGGGTTGCGGCCGACGCTGATCACCTTCTTCGGATTCGCGTGCTCGAGCAGGTAAGCGGCGGTATGCACGCCGAAGACGCCTCCGCCCCCAAGAACCACGTACGTTTTCATCGTTATCCTTATCTCCTCACGCCGACGGCGAGGGACCAGATGTAGTGACACATCGGCGCGTATCCGGTGTGCAGTACTTCGTCGTTCATTCCGAACATGAAGACGTTGCGGAAATAGCGCTCCATGAGCGTCCGCAGGTCCTCCATCGACTTCTGATTGATATGTAGTGCTTGAGACTGCGGGCTCGCGTACTGGTGGGCCGCCTTGTTCGGCGTCCCGGTCAGCAGCACGCCATCGTCGGGCAGGCAGCGGACGATATTGTCGAGCACGGTTGATTCAGTGGCCGAGTCCAGGTGCTCCAGCACGTCCACCCAGTAGGCCGCCTCCACCTTCAGATTCGGCGACTCCGTATTGAGATCCGCGAGGTGATAGCTGACGTTCTTCAGGTGCGCGAGCCGCCGCGCGTTGCCGTCGAGCAGGCGGCGATCCCAATCGATCGCATGCACGTGCTTGACCGACTGGGCGACGAGCGAGAGGCCGATCCCGTCGCCGGAGCCGATTTCCATCACCTGTTCACGGCCCTGGAGCATCTTGGCGACGAACTTGTAGCGCGCCAGCACGAACGCCACGTGTTTCGGGTCGTGGATGACGCTGTACGACGTCCAAGGACCCAATTGGATCTCGGGCGTGTCGAAAAACGGCTCGACGGTCTCGCGGTACAGGTCAGCGACGGGTTTGGCGGTCGGTGAATTTGACATCGCGGTTACTCAAAGCAGACGAAGGAATGGTCTCCCGAGTAGCCGGTTCTCTCGAACCACCACTGCCAGTCCTCGGGGGTGTAGAAGCACTGGCACGTGAGCTGCCAGTAGAGCAGGTTGACCTTCTCGCGCTCATTGCGAAATGAGTCGACGACGACGTACTTCGCTCCGCGGCCGACGCGTTCGATATCGCGCAGCGCCGACTCCAGCTCGGACACGCGGAGGTTGTGGAGCGTGTTGACCGAGACAACCAGGTCGAAGCTGTTATCCGCAAACGGCAACTGCGCGGCGGTGCCCTCGACGAGATGCCCGCGCACCTCCTCGACCGCGTGCTCGAGGGCATACCGCGAGATGTCGAGACCGGTGACCGAGGAGTCAGGCACCACGTTCTTCAGATCCTTCAGCAGAAACCCCTTGCCGCATCCCACGTCGAGGATGCGGGCGCCGGGCTGCAGCCCGTAGTGCTCGACCAGGCGTTGGGCGACCGCCACCCAGCGTCCGTCGTAGTTGTATCCGCCGTACCCGTACTTGCGGTCACCGTCCCAGTAGTCCTTGTCGAAGCGGCGCGAGACCGTGGCGCATTCGGCCTTGTCGTACTCGACCACGCGCTGCACGTAGTTGCGCGGAGTCCGCGTGTGAACGGTCTGGAGGAAATCGATATGCGCCATGCCTATCGCGCGATCGGCGTGAGCACCGCGCGCGTCAGCGCGTCGATACTGAGGCCGTGCCGCTCCTGAAGATACGCGTGCGACCCGAAGGCGTGAATGAATTCGTCCTGCAGGCTGAACGTCGCGAGCCGGCACTTGGCGCCAGACTCCCAGGCAATCTCCTTGACCTTGCCACCCAGGCCTCCCTGCGGGGAATGCTCTTCGAGCACCACCACCGTGGAGAACTCCTGAAGCACCTTGGCGATGCCCTCGCGATCGAGCGGCTTGAGGGTGTGCACCGATGTCACGGCGACCGTCGCACCACTTTGCTTCTCGATCACCTCGGCCGCATCGAACGCCATCTTCGTGATCGGGCCGTACGACAGGAAGCAGATATCGCGTCCCTGGCGGAGCCGGCGAATCTTGCCGAACACGTAAGGGTCGATGGCCTTCGATGTCAGGTCGGGCTCGCCGGCCTTGCCCAGCCGCAGGTATACCGGACCATTACGCTCGACGGCCGCCCAGGTGGCCGCGGCTGTTTCGGCTGCATCGCACGGTGCCAGTACCGTCATGTTCGGGAGCGCGGACATCACGGCCACGTCTTCCTGGGCGTGGTGCGTGCCGCCCAGCGTCGAATAGGCGATGCCGCCGCCGATGCCAACGATCGTGACCGGCAGGTTCTGGTAGCAGACGTCAACGCGTACCTGCTCGAACGGACGATAAATTGCGAACGTCGCGATCGTGTACGCAAACGGCCGGCAGCCGCGCAGCGCCAGGCCCGCACAGAGGCCAATCATGCTCTGCTCGGCGACGCCGACGTTGATGAAGCGGTCGGGAAAGTCGTTGCGGAACGGCGCCATGCTACCCGCCGGCGAGATGTCGGCGACGACGATGAAGACGTCCTTCGTCTTGTGACCGATGTCGTGCAGGGTGCGCGCGAAGCTGTCTCTCATCGTCCACCCTCGATCTCGCGGATCGCCTGCTGATATTCCTCGGGCGACGGTGTGCGGTAATGCCAGATTGGTACGTTTTCCATGTAGCTGACGCCCTTGCCCTTGGTGGTGCGGCCGAGCACCATCATCGGCTTGCTGCGGTCGCGGCCGCGGACAGCAGCGAGAATGGCCGCGTTGTCGTGGCCGTCGACTTCACGGCAGTCCCACCCGAACGCTTCGACCTTGGCCTTCATCGGGTAGAAATTCGGCAGTGTCTCGCTGGTTCGGCCGAGCGACTGGAAGTCATTGAGATCGACAAAGGCCACGAGATTGGTGAGCCCGAGCGAAGGCGCCAGCATCATCACTTCCCAGACGGATCCTTCCTGCAATTCGCCGTCGCTCATGACCAGGAAGACCGTCCGGTTGTCGCCACGGACGCGGTCGGCCAGGGCCATCCCGGCCGCGATGCCGAGTCCATGGCCGAGCGATCCGGTGGACGCCTCGACACCCGGTACGCCGTAATCGGGGTGAGATCCCAGCTTCCCGCCCGGCTTGCAATAGAGGTCCATGTCCTCCTCGCTGAGAACGCCGAGATCCTCCAGGATGATGTACTGCGTCAGACAGCCGTGCCCTTTCGACATCACGAAGGTGTCCGGAAGAGGACCGTCGCGTTTCATGAGATCGTGATACACGGCATCGACGAGCTCAAGGCAGGAGAACGCCGGCGCGATGTGGAGCACCACTCCCCGCTGCGAGATGTCCAGAATCCGGCGGCGATACCGCCGGCAACGTTCGAGCGCGGTTTCCACGTGGGTTAGAGAGTTCGCCATACCTGTCGTCCCAGTCAATGTGCTGCGCGCGCCCGCCGCAACACGCGGCGGCCCGCTTTGGCGGCCCGTTTTCGAAATTTCTGCAGCGGTCGCGCTGCCGAATGCATCAGGAGCGTAATCGAACGACGCGTGCGCAGCAGCGCACGCCGGCTTGCCCGTGCCGCGCGCTCGGGCAGCTTCTGCACCGGCCGCGCGGCTTCGAGCGCCGCGCGCCTGACGCGTTGTGCCGCCAGCGGTTTGGCCGCGGCTCGGAGGCGTTTTCTGATGTCGCCCGCACGCCTCCGAAACGGCCTGACGCGGCGAGACCCATGATGCATCCACAACGCCGGAACGCGCAGCGCCCTGACCTGGCTGGCAAAACGCGCTGACCGTCGCTCCACCGGCTCCCATGCAGACCCGATGTCGCCGGCGTGCAGGCGAATGGGAACGTTCCAGTACGACCGCTGGTGAACGTCGCAGCGGCTGAGCGTCGTGGCGGCCCGCCACCGTGACAGCGGTCCGTCATCGATCTCGGTGTCGGCGGCGTTGACGTGTGACATCTCGAACACCGCGAGTTCGTCCGAGTCGGTGACGACGTGAATCTGTTCGCGCGCGGGACAGGCGTGCACGACGAAGTGCTGGTCGATCGTTCCATCAGGCATCACGTCGCGGCGGACCGGATCGACCATCAACGGGTGCATGTAGAAGCATCGGGCGAGAATGCCTTCGCCTGACACGTTCCAGTAAGCGCTGACCGGCCGGCGGGGACCGTGCGTGCCGTCGACCATGTGCAGGCGCGTGAACGGGTGCAACTCTTTGAGCGCCATCGAAACGAGCTCGCGCGCAGGGATCGCGTGAGGACCCTGCCGCCGTTCGAGCGTCGTGACGAACCGCTCGCGATCCAGGCGGAGCCCGGCGCACACGACTGCGCGGCTGCCGGACGCATGCCGCCGTGCGACAGCGCCGAGCGTTCCTTCGCTCATCACGATGTCCGGCGACAGAAAAATAAGGGCCGCGCCTGCATCCGCGGCGTCGCGCAGCGCCACCTCGTGGCAGGCCGTCATCCTTGTGAAGCGATCGGGAGCCTGTGCAGCGGCGGCCGGCTCGATGACGATGTCGATCGGAATGACATCGTTCGCGTCGCGAAGTACGGAGCTGGACCTCAGGGAATCCACGTCGGCGGCTGAGGTGAACACGCGATATCGCGATCCAGCCGGCAGCGCGCCTAGATTCCCTGGCGTCAGCTGATTCGGCACGCACACATCGACGAACAGTTGCCGATACTCGACACCCCAGACGACGGTGATGACATGGAACGCCTTGCTCCCTGTATCGTTCATCGCACCAGCACGCGACGGCCTGCCCGTGTCGCCTGCTTCCGGAACTTGTGTATCCGCCGACCCACGGCGTGGGTCAACAGGTCAAGGGAGCGCCGCATCCGCCGCTGCGAGTACCGCTTCGCCATACGCCGGGCCCGCACCTTGAGATAGCGAATTGTCAGCCAACGACTCGCCTCCCAGAGTTTCATCGAATGATCCGCAAAACGCGCGGACTGCGCCTCAACGCTACTCCACGATGGCCCAAGGTCTCCAGAATGGATGCGAATCGGCTGCGTCCAGTACGACTGCTGATGGGTGTCGCAGCGGCTGATCATCTGCGCTGCACGCCAGCGTGACATTCGTCCGGGACGCGTTTCGGTAAACGCCGCTTCGGCCTGGGACATTTCGAAGATCTGGAGTTCGTCCGAATTATCGACGACATGGACCTGGTCGCGGGAGGGACACGCACGCTTGATGTAGTGCTCGTCCAGCGTCCCGTCCGGGAGCACTTCGCGGTGCGGCGGATCCACCAGCAGCGGGTGCAAATAGCAGAAGCGCGCGAGGATACCCTCGGTGCCGACAGGCCAGCACACACCGATCGGCAGCACGGATGTCCGCTCGCTGTGAATCATGTGCGTGTGCGTGAACGCATGCAGGTTCGGCATCGCCGCGGCTACCAGCTCCCGCGAGGGCACTCCGCGCACGCCGCCGCGTGCCTCGAGTGACTCGACGAATGCCTCGCGATTGACGCGGATGCCGCTGCACATGATCGCGCGGCTCCCCTGAGCATGCCGCCGCAGCGCCGCGGCAAACGCGCCCTCGCTGATCAAGTGGTCGGCCATCAGGAAGATGAGCCCCGCGTGCGATTCGGCCGCCTCGGTCAGCGCGCGACGATGGCACGCGGTCAGACGATTGAAACGGTTACGCGATTCCGAAGAGAGCTCCCGCATCACGACAATGTCGACGGGGATCGTCTCGTTGACCCGCTGCAACGCTGGACTGGCCTCCAACGCGGACACATCTTCTCGCGAGGTAAACACTCGATACCGCGAACCAACCGGCAGCGCGCCGATATTGCCCGGCGTCAGCTGATTCGGGACGCAGACGTCGAGGAACACCCGCGTGAACGTGCTGCCCCATACAGCAATGACGACGTCAAACGCGTTCGCGCGCGACTCGACGATCGGCAGCTTGAGGTTGGCTTTCAACGTGTTGACTGGCCCGCATACCAGGCGCTCAACGCCTGGTCCCACAGCTTGACGAGATACTCGGGCATCGCGAGATCCAGCGCGCGGCTGCGATCGACGAATTCAAGAGCCTGGCCTTCGTGACATGTCACCGCCTGGATGCCGTCGTACACGTCCCAGAACACCTTCAAGTGCAGCGGCGGGGAATCCGGCACATCGTCAACGTCCAGGTCGGCGAGGAGCCGGAGATTGTGGCAACGGTAACCCGTCTCTTCAAAGAACTCCCGATCGGCGCACGCCAGCCAGGTCTCATCGCCGTCGCAATGTCCGCCGGGCGGCACCCACAGGTTCGCGTGCGGAAGACCCGGCTTGTCGTCGCGGTGTTGCAGCAAGGCGGCACCATCCGGCTCGCGAAGCAGGACGATTCCCGAGACGCGCTTTCGGGTGATCGTCACGCCGGCTGCGCGTAGCCTCGCCACGCGCGTGCGAGGGCTTCGTCGCGCGGCGTGAACTGAAAATCGGGAAACGACCGGAACAGCGCCGTCGCGTCGTAGTGCCGATGCAGGATCGGCCCTGCTGCGCGCGGCTTGCCTTCAACAGCGACATCGCCGGCGATCGCCGCGACCTTGCGCGCCAGGTCGCCAAAGCTGATCGACTGGCCGGTCACGACGTTGAGCACGCCGGCCGACCGCCGCTCCACTACGGCCTGGAGCAGGCGAATCATGTCATCGACGAACACGTGATCACGCTGTTCCTCGCCTTCGCCGAACAGCGAGATGCGCCGGTCGGTAACGGCCGCGCGCATGAAGCGATTCGCGCCGTAGGAATTGTGCGTGTCGCCAGGCCCGAAGATGAGCGTGGGGCGCAGGATGGCCAGCGGCGTCCCCGAACCAAGGGTTGCCATCATCATCCGTTCGCGAAGCGCGTGCATCGTGCCGTACAGACTGGGCGAATCTGCCGGACCGAGTTCATCGATGAATGGCTCGGTGTCGCGGTAGACGGCGTCGGAGCTGATATAGACCACGTGGCCTGGCCGGACGCGCGCGAGCGCGGCACACACCTGCTCCGCCATGCGGAGATTCGTCATCAGCGTGTCGATGCCCTTGCCTTTGTCCGGCGTGATCGCCGACAGGAACACGATGGAGTCGCCTTCCTTCAACTGGGCCTGAAGAGCGTCGGCGGCGCCCGCTGCCGCCAGGTCGATATCGCGCGCGCCGATGGCATGCACGGACATGCGCGCGTCCTGCAGCGCGGTGCGAAGGCGCGCGGCGAGAAAACCGTGCGCGCCGAGCAGCACGACGCGAGATGGAGCCGCCGGAGGAAGTTGATGCGTCAGCATGTTCAGTTGACGGATGACGCGCCGAGCCGGTAGTGAGCGAATCCAACGGCCGCGGCGCGTCCGGCATCGAGTACGCCGTTGGGATCGATGATGGTCCGGCCTCGCATCGCCGCCGCGACGCGGTCCAGGGCGATGTCGCGAAAATCCGGCCACGGCGTCATCACCAGCAGCACGTCGGCGTCCTTGCACGCCGACAGCGGATCCGAAGCTATGGTTACGCGGGCGCGAAGCCGCGCCGGGAGCTCCGCCGCGGGATCGTACGCGGAGATCGAACGCTCACCCATGGCATCGAGCAGAGCCACCGAGGGTGAGTTCTTGGTCGAGGCGGTGTGCTGCTTGTACGCGAGTCCCCACACGGCGAGGCTCGCGTCGGGGATGCGCTCGAAGACATCCGATCGCAGCAGCCGCAGCGCCCAGTCTCGCCGATAGGTGCTATTGATGCGCCACGCATCGATGATGCGCGTATCGGTGCCTCGCTCGTCCGACATTCGCTTGATCGTCTCGAGATCGCGACCAAGATTGCCGCCGCCGAAGCCGAGACCCGGACCGAGGTAGGCCTTCGGTCCGATGCGAGCGTCGAGCCGCAGGGCCGGCGCAATTTCGTCCCAGTCCGCGCCGACGTGCTCGCATACCTCGGCAAGCATGTTCGTCGTCGACAGCGACGACACGAGAAAGAAGTTGATCGAAATCTTCGCGAGCTCGGCGCTCTCGTAACGCATCCGCAGGACGGGGCATCCAAACAGTTCGAGCAGGTGCGCGTAGGCCGGCGGCAGCGGCCGCGACGGATCGGCGCATCCGACCATGTATCGCTCGGGATGCAGGGCGCGCTCCACCGCGCGACCAAAAATCAGCGTCTCAACCTGACCATACAAGGCGCCCGGACGAGGCGATGCCGTCATCCGCGCGCGCGCCAGCTCGCGAGTGAATCCGGGCGGAACCTGGCTGAGCACGACGAGCGTGGCGTCGGCACCCACCTGTGGCCAGACGATGTCGATCAGGCGCCTGAAAGGCTCGAGATCGCTCTGCCCCGCGTCGTCGGTTGCCACGTCGAGCGACAGATAGACGACGTCGCAGGCGCGAAGGTCGGCCGCGTCCGCCGTGAACACAGGGCGCGTCGGCGACGCGACGAGCTCGGGCAGTCCAGGCTCGACCACCGGCAGGTCGCCTCTCGAAATCGCGGCCACCGCAGCGGGATCGGGATCAAACGCCACCACCGGTACCCCGCGTGACGCGAGCGCCGCCGCGGACACGAGGCCCAGATGGGACAGGCCGGCAAATCCAACGCGAGGGTTCATCAGGAGGTTTGTCTCAGTGTTTCTTGTCAGTAGACGTTTCTTGTCAGTAGACGCCGACCCGGCGGAGGAACTGACGGGTGCTCTTTCGCAAGGTCTTGCCGGCGCGGCTGCTGGCAATCCGCAACGGCCGCAGCAGTTGCTTCACGCGAACCCGCGGTACGTGCTGCCTCCAGGCCCGCCGGTACTGCTGCCGAAATCGTCGAGTTTGCTCGAGCAACCGGAACCACCGGGGTGCGCGTCTGCCGAACGGGTAGCACCGCCGCATGACGGCGCGCACAAACGCGTCTGCCTCGGCGCCGATCGTGTCCCATTGCGCGTCGAGGTCTTCGCTGTGCAGGCGGACGGGCCGGTTGCGCCAGTGATGGATCTGGATCGCATCGCACCGCGCCGCCTCTGCCGCCGCGCACCAGAGCGCAACGCCTGCGCCGGTTGATCGCACGGCGCCAACGTCCACGAGCGCCTTGCGGTTCTTCTTGTCCTCAGTGGTGTCGCATCGACGGCCCGTTGGATCTTCGTCGGAGATCTCGAAGATCACGAACTCGTCGGAATCCGTCACGACGTGAATGCGAGCGGTGTCGGGACAGGCACGGGTGAGAAAGTCAGTATCGATCGTGCCCTTGGGAAACACATTCATGCGCATCGGGTCGATCATCAGCGGATGCAGGTGCAGGCACCGGACGAGAAGACCGCCGGCGCCAACAGGCCAATACACCCCGATCGGAAACGCGTTGAATGACTTGGCGTCGATCAGCATCGACTGCGCATACTCATGCAGGTGCGGAAGCGCCATTCGCACGAGCTCTCGGGGCGAGGGCGCGCCTTCGAGTCGTGCACCGTCGAGCGCCTTCACGAAAGAGGGCGTGTCGATCTTGACGCCTGTGCAGGCGACGCCTCGGATGCCGGCGGCGTGCAGGCGGACGACCGCCGCGAACGTACCAGCCGACATCAACAAGTCGGGCGACAGGAAGATCAGTGCGGCACCGGCGGCGTATGCGTCGGAGATCGACTGACGATGACAGATGGTCATCAACTCGAATCGAGGGTCGCCTCGTCGATTGGGGTCGGGGTTGTCGACGGCTTCGAGCGCGGACACCGCCACGACGTCGACCGGCATGATGCGGGCAATCGCCTGCATCATCGGATGGTTCCGCACCTCGTCGACGTGCCGCTCACGCGTCAGGACGCGGTAACGCGAACCGCGCGGCAGCGCATCGATGTTCCCCTCACCGAGCTGGGTGGGAATGCTCCAGTTGAGGAACAAGTCCAGGTACTTGGCCCCCCACACCACGGTGATCACATGGAACACCGAGGACGCAGGCCGAGTGAACTTGTCGCTTGCCACCATGCTCAGGCCAGCCGCAGTCGTCGGCGAATCCGCTTCACTCGAACGCC
>CAMCNL010000073.1 GCA_945876205.1 Candidatus Sulfopaludibacter sp. SbA3 | reverse complement strand
TCTTGAACGCCTTGCTCAACGCATCGGCGGGCGCGACCTGGGTGGCGGTGCACCATGGTGGGGGCGTCGGCATCGGCTACTCGCTCCACGCCGGGATGGTGATCGTCGCGGATGGCACTGCGGACGCCGCCGAGCGGCTCGAACGCGTGCTCACCTGCGATCCAGGGATAGGGGTGGCGCGGCATGCGGATGCCGGATACCCGGAGGCGCTCGCGACGGCGGCAGAACGCGGCGTCAGAATTCCAATGCGCCACAGCGGTAGCGACGACAGCGGCAGCCGGAGGCCTTCAGGCGTCCGCGAGCGGGGGAAAACTTAATGACCGGTGCTCAGTTGGGGTTCGAACGGCGGGTTCAGGGAGCGCTCGATGCGTCTCCATCGCGGATCCCGGTGGTGCTGGGAGGCTGCGGAACGGGCCGGACGTGGATGCTGCACCGTCTGCGCGATCGCCTCGGCCGCGGCGCGGCACAGTACATAGATGTCGAGCGGTGCGCGACCACGCCGGAACGGTTTCTGCAGGCCGTGGTCTCCTCGTCTCCGTTCCCCTTCCACGCGAACCACCCGCCCGCGAACGCGCGCGAAGCGTTCGACACCCTGCTGGTGTTCTTCGACACCGCCCGCGCCCCGGGCGGCGAGCCCTGCACCTTTCTCCTGGACGAAGTGCTCGAGCTCCGCACGTTCGAAAGCTTTCCGGGCCTCCGCCACGTGCTGCGCGACTTGCTCCAGGCGCTCTCCGCCAGCCCCAACCGCTTCGTCCTCACCACCCGCTACGTCGCCCGCGCGCACCGGCTGCTGCGCGACGCCACGTCGCGCTTCGAGGTGATGCACATCCCCGCGCTTGGCGCGGCCGACGTCACCGATCTCCTCGCCCCGGCCTACAACGGCTACGAGCAGATGCCGACCGACGACCGGGACGAGCTGGGGCGCACGGTAGAGGCGCTCACCGACGGCCGCGCGACCTACATCCGCGCGATCGGCGACACCGTCACGCAGATGGGCCGTAGCGCCGACCCGATTAGCGCCCTGACGGCGCTGCTCTCGGTCGAGGGCGCGCTCAATCACTGGTGCCGCTTCTGCTACGAGCTCCGCCTGCATCGCGCGCGCGGCTACGGCGCGCTCAAGGCGATCCTCGACATCCTCGCCGACCACGAACCGCTCACGCTCACGGAGATCTCGCTGCGCCTCCATCGCACGCCGGGATCGACCAAGGACTATCTCTCCTGGCTCGAGGACGTCGACCTGGTCACGTCCCGGCAGAAGAAGTACAGCTTCACCGACCCGCTGCTGCGGCTCTGGGTGCGGCTCCACTGCCGTCCGACGCCACCCACCGAAGAGGAGGTCGCGCGCGAAGTGCAGCACTACGCGCTCGCCCGCCTGCCGCAAGCGGAGGCCGCCCCCGCGCTCGCCTATGCGGGTGTCGAAGCGACCCCCGAGGAACGTAAGAGCTGGGGAATTATCGAGATCGACTGATCAAAACGATTCCGAGTTCCACGTTCCGAGTTCGACATGACGCGCGTCTGTGTCTTCTGCGGCTCGAGTACCGGCAACCGGCCGGAATATCGCGACGCCGCCGTGCGGCTCGCGCAGGAACTGACCCGCCGCAACATCGGGCTGGTCTACGGGGGCGGCTGCGTCGGCCTCATGGGCGTGATTGCGGATGCGGTGCAAGCCGCCGGCGGACACGTCATCGGCGTCATCCCCCACGCGCTGGTCGCCCGCGAAGTCGGCCACAAGACCCTGCCAGACCTTCGGATCGTCAACTCCATGCACGAGCGCAAGGCGATGATGGCGGAGCTGTCGGATGCCTTCATCGCCATGCCGGGTGGATTTGGTACCTTCGAGGAGTTCTGCGAGGTCGTGACCTGGACGCAGCTCGGCCTGCACCGCAAGCGCTGCGGCCTGCTCAACGTGCTCGGCTTTTACGATCCGTTGCTGGCGCTCTTCGATCGCGCGGTTGCGGACGAATTCCTGAAAGCGTCCAACCGCGACATGGTCGTGGCAGACGATGACCCGGCGGCGCTGCTCGATCGGCTCGCGACGCCGATCGAAGAGCCCGAGCCGAAGTGGATCATGCCGGAAGACACCTAACCGAGCTTGTCGAGCGCGAGCCGCGCCGCTTCCTGCTCCGCTTCCTTCTTCGCATTGCCGCTGGCGGCGCCGAGCACTTCGCCGTGCACCACCACTTCCACCCTGAACACCTTGCGGTGATCGGGGCCGGTCTCGCCGGCAACCCGGTATTCGGGCAGCGCATGCCCGAGCGCCTGGAGCCGCTCCTGCAGCGCTGACTTGTAGTCCTGACCGACGATCGTCTGCGAGGCGCCGAGGTCGATCGCCTCGAGCAGCTCGCGCTGCAGGAACTCGGTCGCGGCGTCAAAGCCGCCGTCGAGATACACCGCGGCGATCAGCGCTTCGTAGGCATCGGCCAGCAGCGCCTGCTTGAAGCGGCCGCCGGTCTTCTCTTCGCCGCGGCCCAGCAGCAGGTGATCGCCGAGGCCCATCTGCTCGGCGTGGCGAGCCAGCGACGCCGTCGAGACGACCGACGCCTTCACCTTCGACTTCTGTCCTTCGTCGTAGTCGGGAAAGCGCCTGAAGAGCACGTCGGCCACGACCAGGCCGAGCACCGCATCGCCGAGAAACTCGAGCGACTCGTTGTCGGCGACCCCGCCCGACGCGTCTTCCGCGGCGCGCGACTTGTGCGTCAGCGCGTGCTCGAGCAGCCCTCGGTCCTTGAACCGGTAGTTGATGCGGCGCTGCAAGCCCTCGAACTCGTCGCGCAGCCTCACGACCTTCGTGCCGACGTCCTCGCGATGGCTGTCGATGATGCGCCTCGCCTCGTCGGCCACGCTTTCGGGCACGGCAATCCGGATCTGCCCCAGCGAGTTCACGGTCATCGGCCAGATCGCCTGCGGATTGCCGGAGATCCGGAAGCTCGCGATCCCATGGCTGTCGAGCAGCGCCGTGACGACGCTGGCTTCGATGTCGGAGGGGGTGGTGAAGACGGTGACGGGCGGCATGGCCTAATCATCCACTTTCAGCAGCAGCATCGTCATATCGTCCTGCTGCGGCGCGTCGCCGACAAATACGGCGATCTCCCGCAGGATGCGCTCGCGTAACTCGTCGAATGGCAGGTCGGCCTGGTCTTCGAGGAGCGTCGCCAGCCGGACATCGCCAAACCAGTCTCCTTCACTGTTCATCGCTTCGGTGATCCCATCGGTATAGAGGACGAAGAGATCGCCCGGGTCCAGCGGCAACGTCACTTCCTCGAGCAGCCCGTTGAACCTCTCCCCATTGTCGATCTTCAGGCCAAGCACCAGGCCATCCGGCAGGATGACCTGCACCTGGCGCGGCTCGGTGCCCGGACCAGGCAGGTACATCAGCGGACAGTGCCCCGCCCGGGCATGCGTCAGCGTCCGGGCCTCGACGTCCACCACGGCGTAGGTGATGGTAATGAAGCTTCGCGTGTCGAGATGCTGAGAGATGATGCGGTTGGCTTCGATCAGCAACGCCTTCGGCGACCGGTGCGATTGGCTGAGGGCGAGAATCAATCCCTTCAACTCGGCCATGTAGAGCGCCGCCGAGGCGCCCTTCCCCGCCACGTCGGCAATCAGGATTCCCACGCGGTGCTCGTCGATTGGCAGGAAGTCGTAGTAATCGCCGCCAACCTCGCGGGCCGGTTCGCAATGCCCGGACAGCGCGAGGCCGCGCATCCGCATCTCACCCTGCGGCAGGAGCGACATCTGGATCGTGCGCGCGATCCGCAGCTCCTGTTCGAGCCGCTCCTTTTCCGCCTTCTGCTCGAGCAGGTCTTCGATGCTGGCGGTCATCGAGTTGAATGACTCGGCCAGCTCTCCAAGCTGGTCGCGCGTGTGAATCGCGATCTTCTGCGTGAAGTCTCCCTCGCGCACCCGTTCGGTGCCGGCGAAGAGCTCGTGCACCGACCCGGTGATCGATCGCGCCAGCGCCAGGCCCATGCCGAGCGCCACGATCTGGATCACCAGGAACAGCGTGCCAATGACGCCCAGCAGGATCAGCAGCACCTGGCCAAAATTGAAGCTGCGAAGCCGCGCGACCGGAGCGGCCGAGAGGCGATCGTAAATATTGCCGATGCTGGTGCGGATCGCCATGGTCGCGGTACTCGGCTCTCCCGTCGCCCAATCGGTGTAGTCGAGAAATGCGACCCACTCGCGCGGACGGTCGAGCGGGCGGCTCTCCGGCACGTCGACGTCCTCGAAGTTCTGCCCGACGGCGCCGATGCCGACCACCGGACCGATCTCGATGCCGGTGTCGTCCTTCAACTGCTGCTCGATGTCGGCACCGAGCGGCACGTCGACGATGACCGCATAGGTGGGCATCGGCGCATCCTCGAATGCCACGGCGCGGACGGCGAGCTGCGTGCGCGGCCCGCCATAGTTGACGAGGCCCGAGTAGCCCGCACATCCGATCCAGGCCGGCAACCCCGTCGGCGGTTCAGCGTGGGACCACGGCCCAGCCACCATCGGCGCGGTGACAGCGGACGGGCGTGGCTCCGCGGCTGCCCCGCCGTCGCAGCTTCTCCGCGCCAGGGCTAACGAATACGACGCACTCGGGTATTTCGCGGACGCGCCAGCCTGGCGGCGTTGAAGGGTTTCGGCAAACTCGGCGGCCCCCTGCGATCGCTGCAGCTCGAGCACGGCGGTGTCGGCGAGAAACCGCGTCTGATCGCCGAGCGCCGCGAGACGCGACTGCACGAGATACGAGCTGATGTTGAAGAACAGCAGCAGGCCGCACAACAGGAAGAAGACGATGATCAGCGCCGCCGGCACCAGGCCGATGAAGATGTAGGAGAGCGTCAGCTTGCGGCGAACGCGCCACAGCATGCGCCGCTTGACGACGACGAAGAGGCGGTAGACGAGGACCGAGGCGCCGGCGAGCAGGATGAGGCCGCCGATCGTGTCGATCGCGGCGGGCAGAGCGGAGAGCGGACCTGTAAGCGCGGCAAGCGCCAGCGTGGCGCTCTTGACGAACGTGCCGACGAGGAGCGCGCGGCCGGCAAGAGAGCCGGTGAGCCAGTCGCGGATGGCGGGCACGCGGTTGTCGCCGACGATGATAACAGAGTACTCTTTTGCTCACGTGAAACTGCGAGACAACGCGCGCTTCAGCACCATCTGCATCCACGCGGGACAGACGCCGGACCCCTCGACCGGCGCCATCATCACCCCGATCTACCAGACCTCGACCTACGTGCAGGACGCCCTGGGCGTGCACAAGGGCTACGAGTACGCGCGCACGCAGAACCCGACGAGAGCGGCCCTCGAGGCCAACGTCGCCGCGATCGAGAACGGCAAGGCCGGCTTCGCGTTTGCCTCGGGCATGGCCGCCGAGGGCGCGATCATGACGCTGCTGCAGTCGGGCGACCACGTGGTCGTCACCGACAACACCTACGGCGGCACCTACCGGTTGTTCGAACGCGTGCTGCGGAAGTACCAGCTCGATTTTTCCTACGTCGATACGTCGCAGCCCGATCAGATCCGCAACGCCATTCAGCCGAACACGAAGATGCTGTTCCTGGAGACGCCGACCAATCCGGTACTGCGCATCACCGACATCGCGGTCGCGTCGCAGATTGCGCACGAGCGCGGCGTGTTCGTCGTCGTCGACAACACCTTCGCGAGCCCGTTCGTCCAGCGGCCGCTCGATTTCGGCGCCGACATCGTCGTCCACAGCACGACGAAGTTCCTGAACGGCCACTCCGACAGCGTCGGCGGGATCGTCGTGGCGGTGCGCGACGAGCACATCGAGTGGCTGAAGTTCGTGCAGAACGCCGAGGGCGCGATCCTCGGCCCGATGGACGCCTGGCTGGTGCTGCGCGGCACCAAGACGCTGCCGATCCGGATGGAGCGTCACAATGCCAACGCGGAAGTGCTGGCCGAGTATCTCGCCTCGCATCCGAAGGTGAAGCGCGTGCACTACCCCGGCCTGGCGTCGCATCCACAGCATGCGCTCGCGACACGGCAGATGCGGGGCTTCGGCGGCCTGATTTCGTTCGAGCTCGGCACCTTCAGGCGGGCCGAGACGCTGCTCAATAGCGTCCGGCTGATGGCGCTGGCCGAAAGCCTTGGCGGCGTCGAAACGCTGATCAGTCATCCGGCGACGATGACCCACGCCTCGGTGCCGGCAGAGCGGCGCGCGGCGATCGGCGTGACCGATGACCTCGTCCGCGTCTCGGTTGGCATCGAGGACATCGACGACCTGAAGGAAGATCTCGCGCAGGCGCTGGACAAGGTCCAGAACTAGGAACCAGGAACCAGGAACCGCGTGGCCCATCTCATCGATCTGCTCCTTCACGTCGACGTCTACCTCGTAGAGCTCGTCAACACCTACGGCGCGCTCACCTACGTCATCCTCTTCGCCATCGTCTTCGCCGAGACCGGCCTGATCGTCACGCCCTTTCTTCCCGGCGATTCGCTGATCTTCGCGATTGGGGCGCTGTCGGTCGTGGGGGCGTTCGACGTCCGGCTCGCGTTCCTGCTGCTCGCCGTGGCCGCGATCGCCGGTGACGCGGTGAACTACGCGATCGGACGCTCGGCGGGACTCGGCATCATTCACAAGGCGCAGACGAATCCGACGTGGGCCCGATGGGTCAATCCGGCCTATGTCGCGCGCGCGCACGAGTTCTTCGAGCGGCATGGCGGCAAGGCGATTGTGCTCGCCCGGTTCGTGCCGATCGTGCGCACGTTCGTGCCGTTTGTGGCGGGGGTCGCGGAGATGTCGTATCGCACCTTTGCGCTCTACAACGTCACGGGTGCGATCGCGTGGGTCGGGATCTGTCTCGGGGCGGGATATGTCTTCGGGAACGTGCCGGTCGTGAAGAACAACTTCTCGCTGGTGGCGCTCGGGATCGTCTTCGTGTCGCTGCTACCGATCCTGTTCGAGTATCTCCGGCATCGACGTCAGCCGACCGAGCCGCAGAGCCAGCCCAGATAGGCCTCCGATCCGCCGCTGACCGGTATCACCACGAACTCGGGCAGCTCGTAGGGATGGAGCTCGCGGAGCCGCGCCTGCAGGGCCACGACCAGCTCCTTGGTCGTCTTCATCACGAGCAACTGCTCGTCGTCCTGTTCGACCCCGTCCTTCCAGCGATAGATCGAGGTCACCCCGGCGATGACGTTGACGCAGGCGACGAGCCGCTGCTCGACGAGGGCGCGCGCCAGTTCTACGGCGTCGGCGTCGGCGCCGACCGTGGTGAGGACGATGACGGCGGAGGTGTCTGCGGCTGAGCTCACGATTCCCCTTGTACTTTTTTCCGGGGTGCGCTATTTAAGACTTGTACTTCGGTCGACACTCCGGTACAAGGGATCGTGGTGGGTGCTACGAGCGCTTGTACTCGGGATCGAAACGCGCTATTCTCCCACGTCGTTGGCGGCGGTTTGCGTTGAAAAAAAAGGCATCTTCCTCGGATTCGGGCTCCTCTACGACGCCGCGCGGGCGCGGGCGGCATGCCGTCCAGTACCTGCTCATCTTCGTCGGCTGCGTGCTCGTCGTCGACGCCCTGGTCGGCGACAAGGGGCTGCTGGCAATGATGAAGGTGCGCCAGGAGTACCAGGCGCTCGAGCAGTCGCTCACCGACGCGAAATCGGCCAACGCGCAGCTCCGCGAACAGGCCCGCCGGCTGCGTGAAGATCCGGACGCGATTGAAGAGATTGCCCGCCGGGAGCTCGGACTCATGAAGCCCGGCGAGAAGCTGTTCATCGTCAAAGACATCGGTCCAGCCGATCAAAAGCGCTGAACACATCGTCTCGCGCCTTTACGCCTGCTCATCCACGTGTTACATTGGTAAGTCCTGGGGCGAGGTGAGAGCCTTTCTAGGCGCTCGGTTTCAAGTTCCAGGTTCCAAGTTCCAAGTTCGATACATGACGCGGGGTGGAGCAGTCCGGTAGCTCGTTGGGCTCATAACCCAAAGGTCGGGGGTTCAAATCCCCCCCCCGCAACCACGTTCAAGAAGGCCAGCTCACCAGAGCTGGCCTTTTTCATTTCCATGGGAACGATCTCGTGCTTAAAATCGTTTCATGTATTGTTTCTATTATTGTCGCATATCGTGAATTATCACTTTAATTATACGATTATTATCGTATAAAATCGTTTCGTAATGAATGCGGTTTCAACCGAACTTGGCCGAGGAGTGCTTCACGCGGCTGACCTCCGGCAAAGACTCGACGTCTCCCCAGCGACGCTGATGCGCGCCATCCGGCAGGCAGGGGCTGATGTTGTGGCGATCGGCCGAGGCCGCGCCACGCGTTATGGCTGGCGGCAGACGTGGCCGCCCTTGGACACGTCGCGCTTCCCTCTCTTTCGAATTCTGGAAGCCGGAACCGCTCGGTCGGACGGCGAACTCTTCACACTGACGGCGCGACAGACGGTGTGGACGCCCAGAGGCACCGTGTCGGACGGGCTTCCGATCGAGCTCGCAGATGCGCGTCCATCCGGATTCCTCGGACGACATTTTGCGGCGATGCACCCGGATCTGCGCCTCCCGGCGCGCCTGACCGATTGGTCCGATCACCACACGCTGCTGGCGATGTCGCGGCGTGGTGAGGACCTGCCCGGCAATCTCATTGTTGGGGATGAATCGTTTGCTCGCTGGCAGGCGCTCGACATTCCGGTCAGGACGCGTGGCGACTACCCTGCCTTGGCTGAGGCCACGATCGCCGGACATCCTCCAGGATCATCGGCGGGCGGTGAGCGTCCGAAGTTCGGAGCCTTTGTTGAGGGGCATCACGTGCTGGTTAAGTTCGCCGCTCGTGGCGGCGCCGGTGATGCCGTCGCCAGGCGCTGGTGCGATCTCCTCGTGCTCGAAGCGCTGGCGCTGAAGGTCGTGTCAACTCGCGGCGTGCCAGCGGCCCACACGACCATTGTCGACACCGACTCGCACTACTTCCTCGAGAGCGACCGATTCGATCGCGTCGGCATCAGAGGCCGCGTGGCCGTCTCGAGCATGGCGGCGGTTCACGACGATCCCGCGGACCCATGGGCTCGAGCGGCCGTTCTCCTGAGAGACGCCGGGCGCCTGTCTCATGAAGACGCCCGCCGCCTTCAGTGGCTGGATGCGTTCGGCGCACTGATCGCCAATACGGACCGGCATCCGCACAACGTCGTCTTCCTTACCGGCGGCGCAGCGCTGCGGCTTGCGCCGGCGTTCGATCAGGTCTCGATGCTGTACGCGCCGACGGCCGATGGCCAGGTGGCGCCGCGAACCTTTGCACCGCCGCACGCGACCGCCGACACGCTGGACGTCTGGGACGACGCCCGCGCGGCAGCGCGTGAATTCTGGCAACTGGCGAGTGACGATGCTCGCGTGTCGGATGATGTTCGGACGGTTTCCGCGGCAAACGTGAAGGCGCTCGTCCCGATCTAGAATTTCCGGGTGAAACGACTGCTGTTCATCTCGATCGCCGTCGCCTCCCTCTCGCGCCCGGCCGCAGCACAGCTCGCGCTACAGGGCAATAATCCCAACAGCCAGACGGTCGAAGCCGGGATCGCGTTCATCAACCCGGGGAGTCCGACGGTGCCGGCCGCCGAGGCCAATAGCCAGCCGGTGCCAAGGCTGCCCGACGGCAAGATCGACCTCACGGGTCCGTGGGTGGGCGGCGGCACCATCGCTGACATCGAACGCGACGGCGGGCTCAAGCCTGGCGAGATGACCTTCCTCCCCTGGGCGCAGCAGTTGAGAAACACGCGGAAGTCGCAGGACGATCCCTATACGGCCTGCCTGCCGATGCCGATCCTGCGCAGCAATCCTTATCCGTGGAAGTTCGGGATGGCCTACACGTCCAAGGGGCTGACCCACATGTACATCCTTCACGAGCTGGGCGACGCGGGCGCGCACCGCGTGGTCTACATGGATGGCCGCAAGCACCCCGATGGTCTGATTCCGTCGTGGGAAGGGCACTCGATCGGGTGGTGGGAGGGCGACACGCTGGTCGTCGACACCATCGGCTTCAACGACAGGTTCTGGTTCGACCGGCGCGGCACGCCGCACACCGAGCAGATGCACGTCGTCGAGCGTTACAGCCGGCCCAACTGGGGGACGATCGTCAACGAGGTGACGCTCGAAGACCCGGGGCTACTCGAGCGCCCGGCGAAGTTGAAGTTCACCGCCCGCCTGCTCCGCCCGGACAAGACGACGGGCGTGGGCGACCTGCTGGAGTTCATCTGCAACGAGGACAACCAGTACGGCTCCGCCGGCGCCTTCAAGCCCGGCACCGGCGGCGGCATCAAGTAGTCAGCGCACGCAGCGGCCGACCGATCACACGCCGGCTTCGATCGCTTCGGGAATGAGCCGCTCTCCGGTGCGGTAGGCCGCGGCAAATTCGGCGGCGCCGTGGCTGCCGCCGTTGACGAGCTTCCGGGCGGCCGGCAGATCACCAACCAGCAACGCGCCCTTGATCCGCAGCTCGTGCGACTTGATGAAGCTCGCCAGCAGCCGCGCGGCGATGCCGGGTGCGTTCGCGCGCTCTGGAGTGTCGACAAGGCCGGGCTCGCCGATCGCAGCGCCGTGCTGGCGGTAGTTCGAGCGGCCGGTCAACTGGATGAACCCTCGTCCGCGGTAGCGCTCTCCGTCAGGTGCACCCGTGTTCCCGAGATCGCGGCGATTGTCATAGAGATCGAAGGGATGCCCGTGAGGCGACGTGTTGAAGCGGCTGCGTCCTTCGTCGATCGGGAGAAACGCCGCCGTCTCGGCCCTGATCGTCGCCAGCGCCATCAGCACCATCGATTTTTCGGTGAGCTTCGGCTGCACCAGCGCCTCGAGCACCGCCGGCAGGTGCCGCTCGATGTTTCGGACCGGCGTGCCCGGAAACATGTGCGAGACCATCTGCACGGTCACACCGGGGACGACGGTGGGGATCGGCGGCGCCTCCAGCAGGCCCAGCGCGGTCGCCGTGCGCGGACCGACTACGCCGTCGGCCAGCAAGCCCTCGCTTTGCTGAAACGCCATGACCGCCGCCTCTGTGCCAGGCCCGAATGACCCATCGAGCCGCCCTGGATTGAAGCCACTCGCCAGCAGCGCATCCTGAAGCGCCCTGACTCGAGTGCCGCTCGCGCCGATCTGCAATATGCCCATGCACCCAAAATAGTCCACGAGGATGGGTGCCGTTGCACTGGAAACGCCCCCTGAAGTCCGCTACGATGCCGTCATCATGGCTTCATCTTTCAAGGCACTCCCGGTCCTCGCGCTCACGATCGTCGTCACGATCGCTGCGGCGTCCACCGTCATCGGTCAGGGTCAGGCGCCAGGACGTGGCGCAGGTGCGCCTCCCGGAGGCCGTCGGCTCGACCCGCCGACACCGCCAGCCGTGCAGGTGGGCCCTCCGTCAGGGAAGCTGGTGATCTGGGGCGACATGGCCGACTTCACGCGGCCCGGCCCGGTGCTCCGCTGCTACTCGACCAGCCGCTTCAAGCGCGGCCAGCGCGCTGGCTTCCGCATGACCGCGATCGACGGCGGCACGGGCGAGGTCGAAAATTCGACCGAAATGGTGGTCCATGTCACCCATGCCGGCAAGACGATTGACCTGCCGATGCGGTGGCGAGGCACTCAGCCGTACCCGGCCGACGAGTACCTCCATGCCCCGGTGGAGATGTGGACGGGGGTCTGGGAAGTGCCGGCCGACGCCCCGCTCGGCACCGCCAGCTACACGGTGACCGCCAACGCCAAGTTCGGCCGGACGGCGACATTCAACCCGTTCCCCAACCGTTTATCTCAACTGGCGATCGTCGAGTAGATCGGCGCGCGATCGTCGAACAGCGCCGGCGCGGCCCTCGCGTCAAAGCTCTGGCATGGCGGTACGCACCTTGCGCGTCAGCTCCGACGCCGTGTACGGCTTGGTCAGGAAGTGCGTGCCCTCGTCGAGCACGCCGTGGTGCGCGATGGCGTCGTCGGTATAGCCCGATGTGAAGACAATCGCGGTCTGCGGATGGAGGGCCAGCACGCGATGGGACAGGTTCCGACCGTTCAGCCCGGGCATGATGACGTCGGTCACCACGACATCCACGGGTCCGTCGCGTTCGAGCAGCCGCAGGGCCTCCTCACCGTTCGGCGCGGCCCGTACCGCGTAGCCCGCCGACTCGAGAAATCGAACAGCGAGATGGCGCACGGCGTCATCGTCCTCAACGACCAGGACTTTCTCTCCGCCACGTGCGACGACCGCGGCCCCAGCGTGGCGGTCGTCCACCGACATGGTTCCCTCGGCCAGTGGAAGGTAGACCCTGAAGGTACTTCCCCGGCCGACCTCGCTGTACACGGAGACGCTGCCGCCGCTCTGGTTGACGATGCCGTGTACCGTGGAGAGGCCGAGCCCGGTGCCATTTCCCGGTGCCTTCGTCGTGAAGAACGGCTCAAAGATCTGCCGCCGGGTGGCCTCGTCCATGCCGACGCCCGTGTCGCTGAACGCCAGCATCACATGCGGCCCTGGCCGTACGGATGGGTGCTCCGCGGCATACTCCTCGTCGAGCACGACGTCCCTTGTCTCGATCGTGAGCGTGCCGCCCTCCGGCATCGCATCGCGGGCATTGACGGCGAGATTCATGATCACCTGCTCGATCTGTCCTGGATCGGCCTTCACGATGCCCGGGGTCTTCGCGGGCAGAAGCACTATCTTGATGTGCTCGCCGAGCACGCGCTCGAGCATGCCGAGCATCTGTTCGACGACCCTGTCCAGGCTCAGGTCCTTGGGCTGCAGGACCTGCTTGCGGCTGAAGGCCAGCAGCTGCCGGGTGAGTCCGGCCGCCCGCTCGCCGGCCTTGCGAACCCTCTCCAGGTCCGCATGCAGCGGATCTTGCTCCCTCAGACCCATCAGCGCCAGATCGACCATCCCGATGATCACCGTGAGCAGGTTGTTGAAGTCGTGGGCGATGCCGCCCGCCAGCCGGCCGACGCTCTCCATCCGCCGGCCCTGCTGCAACTGAGCTTCCAGTTGGCGGTGCTCGGTCATGTCGCGCACCGCCGCGGCGACCAGCGGACCGTCGGCCGACGCAATCGGGCTGAGGCTGATGTCCACGGGGAACTCGGTGCCGTCCTTCCGCTTGCCGCGCAGGTTGGAACGCGCTCCTCCCATCGCACGAGGCACAGCGCCCTTCAAATAGCTTTCGCGCAGCCGGGGGTGGTTGGGCCGAGACGCCCCAGGCATGAGCACCTCCACCAACTGGCCGACGAGCTCGGTCCGAGACCACCCGAACATGGCCTCTGCCTGGCGATTCACCAGGATGATCGCGCCCTGCTGGTTCGTCATCACCAGGGCATCCGGGGCGAACTCGACGAGGCTCTCGAAGCGGCGCTCGCTGGCCTGAAGCTGGCGGGTTCGCTCGTAGACGAGGGCGTCAAGGTTGGTGTTCAGCGCGAGCAACTCGGCCTCGACGCGCTTCCGTTCGGTGATGTCGCGCGCGATCCCGGTAAACCAGCGCTCGCCGCGAACGGGTGTCTCGCTTACGGTGAGTTCGACCGGGATCCGCGAACCGTCCTTGCGAAGCCCCTCGGCCTCCAGGCCGATGCTGAGGCCGACGATGCGATGCGTCCCCTCGGCCAGGTAGCGTGCGAAGGCATCCTCGTGGCGCGAGCGATAGGGCTCGGGCATGAGCACGCGGATGTTCCGGCCCAGGACCTCCGCCGCCCGGTAGCCGAAAAGGCGTTCGGCCGCGGGGTTGAACGACCGAATCGCGCCCGTCGAGTCGGCCGTGATGATCCCGTCGACGACAGTGTCGATGACCGCCTGCAACTGACTGGCGAGATCGGCAGATTCCTGTTCAGACACAAAGTTTCCGTGAACGCTGGACGGTGTGCATGCTTGGGTTGTTGTCGGGGCAACGTCGGGCAGGTGTATGCGCCCCCGTGTGTGTCGCCGGGCATTCAGCCAAGACGACACAGCCGTTCACATTGTACGATGGACCGACGACATGACCGCGTCCCTCTCCCCGTTCTTTGCGAACCGCGAAGCGCTTCTCAGCCTCGTCGTCGAGACCGCGCACGCGGAGGGCACCGTGAATGTTGGCGGCTACGCCACCAACGATCACGTAGTCGACTGCGGCGTCAGCGAGGACTCTGATGAAGGCCAGCAGCTTTTCGATGCGCTGCGGCGGCGTGAGGCGGAGGTTCTCCCGCAGCAGCGTTCGGTCCACGTCCGAAACGCACGATGGTGTCGCCTGCCGTGTACCCGGTCCCCTGCGTCCGCACTCCCGAGGGAATGGCAGACATCGCGACCACTCCTGCTACGAGCCACGCGCCTCTTCTCATCGTCGGACTCCTCGTTTACAGCCGCCGGTCACGCAGGCGGGAGTGATGCCTCGGCGGCAGCCGAATTGTCGGCGTCGTGCCGCCGCACGTTTGTCCTGCCCGACCTTCTCGCCTAGTTTGTTGACGCCGGTATCCGCCGGGCACTAGACTCCGCGCACACTGAGGCCTCTTATGAAAAACATTACACGTTCGATACGTCTCGGCGCGCTTGCACTCCTGGTCAGCGTCGCCTCCTTATTCCTGTACGGCGTGATCTCGGCGCAGGCGCAGACGGCGCCGCGCTACAAGTTCGATTCCGACTGGCCCAAGCCCCTGCCGAACAAGTGGAAGCTTGGCGGCGTGACGGGTCTCGCCGTCGACAAGGACGACAACGTCTGGGTCTTGAATCGTCCGAATGATCTGAGGGATCTCGAGCTGCAGGCGGAGACCGGCATCGCCGCATGCTGCACGCGCCCGCCGTCGATGATCCACATCGACAAGAACGGCAACGTCATCGGATCGTTCGATCCGCCCGAAGGCCACGGCATGGACGTCGACAGCCAGGGCTTCGTCTACATCGGCTCGGACACGGTGCGGAAGTACGATCCCAAGAGCGGCAAGATGGTCGCCGAGATCATGCGCGCCGACCCGGCACCTGGCGGCAATCGCGATGTGGCACCGGCCGCGCGCGTACCGGGTCGCGGCAGCGCCGGACCCGTGGGCACCGTCCCGCAGCAGCCGGGCGGCCGCGGACGCGGCAACGCCGACCCCGCGGCGCAGGCCGCACAGGCCGCCGCGATGACCGCCTGGCAGGCGAAGTATCCGCCCACCTCGCCGATGATCGTCGGACAGATCGAGGAGATTCGTCTCGACGAACCGGCGGGCGAAATCTACGTGGCCGACGCCGCGTTCGGCGGACGCGTCATGGTCTTCGACTTCAAGACACTGGCGTTCAAGCGCGGCTGGGGCGCGTACGGCCACAAGCTGTCGGAGATCAGCACCAATCCCGCGGACCGTGAGTACAAGCCCGGCGGCCCGATGCCGAAAGAGTTCCGCGGCCACCTGACGCTGAACTTCTCCAACGACGGACTCGTGTACGCCGCGGACCGCAACGCCAACCGCATCCACGTCACCGACAAGCAGGGCAACTTCAAGAAAGAGTTCATCCTTGCGCCGACGACAGGCGGCGGCGGCTCGACGGGCGGCGTCGCCTTCTCCACCGACCGGCAGCAGCGGTACCTGTTCATTTCCGACCTCGTGAACAACCACATCTGGTTCCTCAACCGCGAAGACGGCAAGGTCCTCGGACAGATGGGCAGCATGGGCCAGAACGGCGGGCAGTGGTTCGGCCTCCACATGATCGCCGTCGACTCGAAGGGCAACATCTACACGGGCGAAGTCTTCAACGGCGAGCGCGTGCAGCGGTTTATTCCACGTTGAGCGCCGCGCACCCTGAAGACGTC
>CAMCNL010000072.1 GCA_945876205.1 Candidatus Sulfopaludibacter sp. SbA3 | reverse complement strand
CTCCTCGAGTTCGCGCACCACGAAGGCGAGTCGCACGGCCGGCCGGTCGATCGTCACCATCGATATCGCGCCGCTCGATCCCTCGCTGGGGAAGCTCGTGCGGCGCGAGTGCACCGGCTCGATCACCGACACCGGCCTCCTCGAGCGCGTCCTCTCCGAGTTCGAGATCGACCTCGTCTTTCATCTCGCCGCGCTCCTGTCCACGCGCTCCGAGTTCACGCCCGTCACCGCCCACGACGTGAACGTCGAGGGCACCCTCAATCTCCTCGAGTTCGCGCACCACGAAGGCGAGTCGCACGGCCGGCCGGTCGTGTTCATGTATCCCTCGTCCATTGCCGCCTACGGTCTTCCGGATCTCGACGCGAAAACGCGTGCGCAGCGCGTCCGCGAAGACGAGTGGAACGTGCCGATCACGATGTACGGCTGCAACAAGCTGTACTGCGAGCACCTGGGCCGGTATTACGCGCGCCACTACAAACAGCTCGCTGCCGGGCCTACGGCCGGGCGCGTCGATTTCCGCTGCGTCCGCTTTCCGGGGCTCATCTCCGCGCTCACGAGTCCCTCGGGCGGTACCTCCGACTATGCGTCGGAGATGATTCACTCGGCCGCACGCGGCGTGGCGTATACCTCCTTCGTTCGGCCCGATACCCGCATTCCGTTCATGGCGATGCCGGATGCGATCGAGGCGTTGCTGCTGCTGGCCTCGGTGGAGCGTGCGCGGCTGACGAGAACCGCCTACAACCTCACCGCGTTCAGCCCCACCGCCGAAGAGATCTGCAACATCGTCATGCGCGAATTTCCCGGCGCGAAGATTACCTGGAACGTCGATCAGAAGCGCCAGCGCATCCTCGACTCCTGGCCGGCCGACGTGGATGACACGGCGGCGCGCCGCGACTGGGGCTTCGCGCCGCGCTACGATTTCTCACGCGCGTTCGACCAGTACCTGATTCCGACCATTCGAGAGCGGTACCGACTATGAAGACGAACCTTACCCGCCCCACAGGGATCCTGGTTGTGGCCGCGATCGGTCTCGTTGTGGTGACGCTCGGCGCGCAGAGCAGCAGCATGAACACACTTGGAGAGCGATACGCGCGGCTGGTGCTGGCGATGGGGCCGCACGACCCGGATTACGTGGATGCCTATTACGGGCCGCCGGAGTGGCGGAAGGAGGCGGAGGCGGCCAAGCTCCCGCTCGCCGAGATCGCGACGCGCGCCGCGGCGCTGGCCCGGGAGCTGGCGGCCGCGGCGCCCGCGCCGTCTGCCGAAGAGATGCTTCGGCTGAGGCACGCCTACGTGTCGCGCCAGCTCGAAGCACTGCGCGCGCGCGCGTCGATGCTGCAAGGCACCCTGCTCACCACGAGGCTGAAGTTCGATGAGGAGTCGAAGGCGCTGTACGACGCCGTCGCGCCCATGCACAGCGCCGCTGAATTCGCGCAGGTGCTCGGCGAGCTCGAGAAGAAGCTGCCCGGCCAGGGACCGCTCGTGCAGCGGCTGGACGAGTTCCGCAGCCACTTCATCATCCCGAAAGAACGTCTCGACGCGACGTTCAAGGCGGCGATCGACGGCTGCCGCAGCCGCACCCTGCAACACATCGCGCTGCCGCCGGGCGAGAGCTTCACGGTTGAGTACGTGACCGGCAAGAGCTGGAGCGGCTACAACTGGTACCAGGGCAATTACCGGAGCCTCATCCAGGTCAACACCGACCTCCCGATTTTCATCGATCGCGCCATCGACCTTGCGTGCCACGAGGGGTATCCGGGCCATCACGTCTACAACGTGCTGCTCGAGAAGAATCTCGTGCGCGATCGTGGCTGGATGGAATTCGCGGTCTATCCGCTGTTCTCGCCGCAATCGCTGATTGCGGAAGGCACGGCGAACTACGGGATCGATGTCGCATTTCCGCGCGCCGAGCGGATGGAGTTCGAGCGGCGCGTCCTGTTTCCCGCGGCGCAGCTCGATGCCGGGATGGTGTCGCAGTACTACGACGTGCTGGCGCTGGTGGACAAGCTGTCGTACGCCGGCAATGAAGCCGCGCGTCGTTATCTCGACGGCGAGATCGACAAGAACGCGGCGATCGACTGGCTGGAACAGTACGGGCTCTACTCGAGGCCGCGCGCCGAGCAGCGCGTCCGCTTCACCGAGCAGTACCGCAGCTACGTCATCAACTACAACCTCGGCAAGGACATGGTGGCGGAGCACATCGAAGCCCGAGGCGGCACGCCGGACAATCCAGACACGCGATGGGAGGAGTTCGCGCGCCTGATCTCGTCGCCGCGTCTTCCGTCGGGGCTTTCCCGCAAATGATTGCGATCGAGATCTCCACGCCCGGCGGTCCCGAGGTGCTCGTGCCTGTCGAACGGCCTGACCCCATTCCGGGCCCGGGCGAGGTCCTGATCGATGTGGCGGCGTCGGGCGTCAACCGGCCAGACGTGATGCAGCGCCGAGGACGCTATCCGCCACCGCCTGGTGCGTCGGACATTCCCGGCCTCGAAGTGTCAGGAACGGTGGCCGCCCTCGGGGAGGGCGTGCGTGACTGGCATATTGGCGATCGCGTCTGCGCGCTGGTGTCAGGCGGCGGCTATGCGACACGCTGCGTCGCGCCCGCGCCCCAATGCCTGCCGATACCCGCGTCGCTTGATTTCATCAGCGCAGCCGCGGTGCCGGAAACCTTTTTCACGGTGTGGACCAACGTCTTCGAGCGCGGCCGGCTGACGCTCGGTGAAGACGTGCTCTTTCATGGCGGGACCAGCGGGATCGGCACCACGGCCATCCAGCTTGCGGCGGCGCGCGGCGCTCGCGTGTTCGCCACCGCCGGCTCGGACGACAAGTGTCGCGCGTGCGAACAGCTTGGCGCCGTCCGCGGAATCAACTACAAGACCGAAGACTTCGTGGCCGTGATCGCCGAGATGACCGGCAAGCGCGGCGTCGACCTGATCCTGGACATCGTCGGCGGTGACTACGTTGGCCGCAACCTGACGGCGCTCGCCATGGATGGCCGGCTGGTGCAGATTGGATTGATGGGCGGTGAGACCGCGACCGTGGACCTGCGCCGCATTCTCGGCAGGCGCCTGACGATCACGGGATCGACCCTGCGGCCGCGCTCGATCGAAGAGAAGGGCGAGATTGCGCGCGCGCTGCGGCAGGAGGTCTGGCCGCTACTCGAACAGGGGATCGTGAAGCCCGTCGTCTATCGCACGTTTCCGCTGGCCGAGGCATCGGAGGCCCACCGGCTCATGGAATCGAGCGACCACGTCGGCAAGATCGTCCTGGTGTCGACGTAGGACTGATCCAGCTCCGCGACCGACGACACGCCAAGCAGCTTCATCGCGCGGGCCGTATCGGTCCGGAGAATCTCGATCGCGCGCGCGACTCCCGGGCCGCCGGCCGCACCGAGACCATACGCATACGCGCGGCCGATCAACACCGCTCTCGCACCCAGGCACAGCGCCTTGACGACATCGGTGCCGCGGCGGATGCCGCCATCGAGCAGCACCTCCGCCTGTCCTCTCACCGCGTCCACTACCTCGGGCAGCGCACGCAGCGTCGCGGACACGCCATCAAGCTGACGGGCGCCGTGATTGGAGACGACGATCGCCTGGGCGCCGCAGTCGACCGAGCGGCGCGCATCCTCGGCGGTGAGCACGCCCTTGATCACGATCGGTCCGCCCCAGGCCTCCCGGATCCAATCCAGATCCTTCCACGTCACCATCGTCTGCTCGAGCGCGACGCTGATGTCGGCGTAGGGCATCGGTCCCTGGCCGGGCACGACGACGTTGGGGAAGGACATCAGGCCGCCGTCGGCGAGAAAATCCATCAGCCACTTCGGGCGGGCGAAAAACTGCGGGAGGTAGCGCAGCTTCATCGGCAGGCTGTCGCCGAGCAGTTCCTTCGAGCCGTTGCGGACGTCGCGTTCGCGCAGTCCCGCGACCGGCGTGTCGATGGTGACGACCAGGGCGGAGAAACCCGCCGCCTTGGCGCGCGCGATCGATGCGCGCGCGGCGTCGTGACCGCCGAGGAGATACAACTGATACCAGACGTGGCGGTCGGAGGCCTTGGCGACGTCTTCCATCCGGCATCCGGATAACGTCGACAGCGTGTAGGTCGTGCCCGCGCGGGCCGCCTCGCGTGCCGCGACTTCCTCGCCCTTCGGCCAGAACATGCGGCTGCTGCCAACGGGGGCGAGGATGAACGGCAGGTCGATCTTCTGGCCGAGCACCGTCGTCCCGAGCTGGCAGTTGGAGACGGCGACCGCGTGCCGCGGCCGGAAGGTGAGCATCTCGAACGCGCGGCAGTTCTCGCGGAGCGTCACCTCGCCGTCGGCGGCGCCGTCGATGTAATCGAACACGACGCGGGGGAGACGCCGCTTGGCGATCCGGCGCAGGTCTCCGATGTTGACGACCTCGTTAGTCCGCATAGACCACCGTGCGCGTGCTGGTGTGGGCGTTGAGCACGTCTGATGTCAGCTGCTTGCTCAGATACACCTTCGACTCGCGGTTGTCGGTCGGATGCACCTCGTACTTGATCACGTTGAACTCGAGCTGATCGAGCGTGCCGCGCATGTCGTAGAACCGGTTCTTGGTCTTCACCACGACCTCATGGAAGCCGGAGGTGTGTGCCCAGGCTTCCGTTTCCTCGGTGAGCGCGCGGAAGTGGCCCTGTCCGCGCCAGTCACGCCGCGTGCCGCCAATCCAGCTGTAGAGCACATTGCGTCCCTCGAATTTGATCGAGTCGCGGAGCCGCGACACCAGATCCTGCAGCCTCGGGTCATCCTCGAACTCGCGCAGTTCGTGCACGACCTTGAAGGACACGGGGGCGACCATCCCAGGATCGTCGGGCAGCGGCGCCTCGGCAATCAGGATCAGATACTCGCGGCCCTGGAGCCGCTTCGCGATCTCGTGCGCCGTCTTCTTTCGAGGAAATTCGCCGAAGAATTCTTCGATGTACTGGATTTCGAGCGCGCCGGTCTCCAGTGGATATTGCTTGATCAGGTACTCCAATGCTTCTCCGTTGGCGTCAATGGTAGAGCATACCGCGTGACTGATTCATCTTCCGCCCGCAGATTCACGACACGGCGACCGGGTCGTAGGCGAGGTTGGGCGCGAGCCAGCGTTCGACGTCGGCGAGATCCATCCCCTTGCGCCGCGCGTAGTCCTCCACCTGGTCGAGGCCGATGCGGCCGACGGTGAAATACCTCGCCTCCGGATGCGCGAAGTAGAGGCCGCTCACCGAGGCGGCCGGCGCCATCATGAAGCTTTCCGTCAGCTCGAGCCCGGCACGCTCGGCGCCCAGGAGCGAAAACAGCTTGCCCTTCTCGCTGTGGTCGGGACAGGCAGGGTAACCGAACGCCGGCCGGATGCCGCGGTATTTTTCCGCGATCAGATCGTCGGGCGTCATCTGCTCCTGCGACCCGTATCCCCACTCTTTCCGTGCCCTCGCATGCAGATACTCGGCAAACGCCTCCGCGAGGCGATCCGCGAGCGCTTTGACGATGATCGAGTTGTAGTCGTCGTGATCGCGCTCGAACGACGCCGCGAGCTCCGCCGCGCCGATGCCCGCGGTCACCGCGAACGCACCGATGTAATCGCCCACGCCGCTCTCGCGCGGCGCGATGAAGTCTGTCAGCGACAGGGTTGGCTTTCCGTCGGCCATCTCCTCCTGCTGGCGCAGCATGTTGAAGCGCAGCAGTTCGTCGCCGACAACGATGTCATCACCGTCGCTGTTCGCCGGCCAGAATCCATAGACACCTCGCGGCGTCAGGAGCCGATCCTGGACGATGCGATCGAGGAGCGTCCTGGCATGGTCGTAGAGCTCACGCGCGGCCGAGCCGTACTGCGGATGCTGCAGGATGGCGGGGAAGCGCCCCTTCAGCTCCCAGGTCGCGAAGAAGAACGTCCAGTCGATATACGGGACCAGGTCCTCGAGCGTCACCTCATCGAGCATCCGCGCGCCGGTGAACGCGGGCGTCGCGATCGCGTCTGAGGACCAGGGAAGACGAAGCCGGTGTTGCTGCGCCGCCGGCCACGGCATCAGCGGCCGGCGCTTGAGCGCGCTGTGCTGCTCGCGAATGTGATCCTGGTCGGCCCGCGTCGCCGTGTCGAATGCGGCGCGCTGCGTTGGACTGAGCAGGCTCGATACGACGTCGACCGCGCGCGATGCGTCGATCACGTGCACGACCGGCTGGTCGTATTCGGGTGCGATCTTCACCGCCGTATGCTGCCGGCTGGTCGTCGCGCCGCCGATCAGCAGGGGAGTGGTCAAGCCGCGGCGCTTCATCTCTCGCGCGACGAACACCATTTCATCCAGGGACGGTGTGATGAGGCCGCTCAGTCCGATCAGGTCGGCTTTCTGGTCCGCGGCCGTCTGCAGGATCTTGTCGACCGGCACCATGACTCCCAGGTCGATCACTTCGTAGTTGTTGCAGCCGAGCACGACGCCGACGATGTTCTTGCCGATGTCGTGTACGTCACCCTTGACGGTGGCCATCACGACCGTGCCCTGTGCGCGGTGCACCTCGCCCGACTTGCGCTTCTCTTCCTCCATGAACGGCAGCAGGTAGGCGACCGCCTTCTTCATCGCGCGGGCGCTCTTGACGACCTGCGGCAGAAACATCTTGCCGGCGCCGAAGAGATCGCCGACCCGCTTCATGCCGTCCATCAAGGGACCTTCAATGACGTCCAGCGGCTTGGGCAGCGTCTGGCGCGCTTCCTCGACGTCGAGCTCGATGAAGTCGACGAAGCCGTGGACGAGCGCGTAGGCGAGGCGCTCTCCGACGCTGGCCGACCGCCACGCCAGGTCCTGTTCCTTCTTCTCGCTCGTGCCCTTGACGGTGCTGGCGAACTGCACCATTCGCTCGGTCGCGTCCGGGCGGCGGTTGAAGATCACGTCCTCGACGTGCTCGAGCAGATCCTTCGGGATGTCTTCGTAGACCACCAGCTGGCCGGCGTTGACGATGCCCATGTCGAGGCCGGCCTTGATGGCGTGAAAGAGGAATGCCGAATGGAAGGCTTCGCGGACGACGTCGTTGCCGCGGAAGGAGAAGGAGAGGTTGCTGACCCCACCGCTGATCTTGACGCCCGGGCAGGTGGCTTTGATCTGCCTGGTCGCCTCGATGAAGTTGATGGCGTACTCGTTGTGCTCCTCGAGCCCGGTGGCAATCGCCAGGATGTTCGGGTCGAAGATGATGTCGAGCGGGTCGAATCCCGCCTGTTCGGTGAGGAGTGTGTAGGCGCGCCGGCAGATGTCGACCTTTCGCGCGACCGTGTCGGCCTGTCCGGTCTCGTCGAACGCCATGACGACCACGGCGGCGCCGTACTGGTGCACGAGCTTCGCCTTGCGGAGGAAGTCTTCTTCGCCTTCCTTGAGGCTGATCGAGTTGACGATCGACTTGCCCTGAACGCACTTGAGCCCGGCTTCGAGCACCGTCCACTTGGAGCTGTCGATCATGGTCGGCAGCCGCGCGATCTCCGGCTCCGTCTGAATCAAATTCAGGAACGTCGTCATCGCGGCTTCCGAGTCGAGCATCCCCTCGTCCATGTTGACGTCGATGATGTTGGCGCCGCCGCGCACCTGGTCGAGCGCCACGTTGGCCGCTTCCGTGAAGTTGCCGCTGGTGATCAGGCGTGCGAAGCGCTTCGAGCCGGTGATGTTGGTGCGCTCGCCGATCATCGTGAAGTTGCTGTCGGGCCTGAGGGTCAACGGTTCCAGGCCTGCGTATTGCGTGAAACGAGGCTGGTGGCTCTGGGCTCCAGGCTCTGGGCGCGGCGGAAGATCCTTGACCGCCGCGGCGACTGCGCGGATGTGGTCGGGCGTCGTGCCGCAACAGCCGCCGAGCACGTTGACGAATCCCGACTCGGCGAATTCCTTGAGCAGGCTCGCGGTGTCGGCGGGCAGCTCGTCGTACTCGCCAAACGCGTTCGGCAGGCCGGCGTTGGGATAGCAGGTGACGTAGCATTCGGCGATCCGGGCGAGCTCGGCGAGATAGGGACGCATCTCGCTGGCGCCGAGCGCGCAGTTGAGGCCGATGGTGAATGGCCGCGCGTGACGGATCGAGGCGTAAAAGGCGTCGAGCGTCTGACCGGAGAGCGTGCGGCCGCTGCGATCGGTCACGGTGACCGAAATCATCAGCGGCAGCTCGACGCCGCGTTGATCGAAGATGTCCAGGACGGCGGCGATCGCGGCCTTGGCATTGAGCGTGTCGAAGATGGTCTCGATCAGCAGCAGGTCGGCGCCGCCGTCGATCAGGCCCTTGACCTGCTCGCGGTAGGCCTCGCGCACCCCGTCGAAGGTGGCTGCGCGGAAGGCGGGATTGTTCACATCCGGCGACAGCGACAGCGTCCGGTTGGTCGGGCCGATGGCGCCGGCGACAAAGCGCGGGCGGTCGGGCGTCTTCGCCGTCCACTCGTCGGCCGCGGCGCGTGCGAGCCTCGCTCCTTCCAGGTTCAGCTCGTAGGCCAGCGCCTCGAGGCCGTAATCGGCCTGCGCGATGCGCGTGCTGCTGAAGGTATTGGTTTCGATGATGTCGGCGCCCGCGGCGAGATATTCACGGTGGATATCGCCCACCACGTCGGGACGCGTCAGGATCAGCAGGTCGTTGTTGCCCTTGAGGTCCGACCGGTGCGCGCGGAGCCGCTCGCCGCGGAAGTCCTGCTCGGTCAACCCGCGGCGCTGGATCATCGTGCCCATGGCGCCATCGAGGATGAGAATGCGCTGCGCGAGCAGCCGGCGGAGACGGTCAACGGCCATGAGCAACACCCGAGGCAATGAGGAGCGTGAATGGATCGCCAGTGTGACGCGCGCCGACGTTCACCTTCACGTCGGTGAGTCCGGCGCGGCGCATCAAGGCTTCGAGGTCGGCGTCGGCGAAGCCGAGGCGCTGGTCTCCGAAACGGTTGCGCACCCACGCTTGATCGTGTTCGCGAAGGTCGAGCAGCAGCACGCGTCCACCGGGCCTGAGCACGCGCACTGCTTCAGCGAGCGCGTCCTCGGGGTCGGCGGCGTGGTGGAGCGACTGCGAGAGGAGCGTGACGTCGATTGAGGCATCGCGCAGCGGCAACCGCGCCAGGTCGCCCTTCTTCCACTGGACGTTGGTGACGCGGCGCCTCGCGGCGAGCGCCCGTGCCCGCTCGAGCACTTCGTCCGATCGATCGATGCCGATGACGCTGCGGGCCCACCGCGCCGCTTCCAGCGTCAGGTAGCCTTCTCCGCACCCCACGTCGGCCACGTCCAGCGGGGGCAGCAGGTGTCCGAGGGCGCGGGCCCACGCCGCCCAGCTGCGGCCGGGGACCAATTGCCGCGCGTCGCCGTGGGTATCGAAGTGTTCCTTGCGATGTCGCAGCACCTCCTGCAGCCGCGACTCGTCTTCTTTCACCGCGCGATCATCGGCCGCGGTCGCGAACTGCGTCTCGAGCAGCGCCCAGAGCGACGCGTGGCCGTTGATGCGGCCTTCTTCGGCGAGCCGGTAGTAGACGAAGCCGGCGTCGCGCTCCTCGGCGACCAGTCCCGCGTCTTTCAGCAGGCCGAGATGACGCGACACGCCCGATTGCGCGACGCCGAGGATGCCGGTGAGCTCGCTGACGTTGAAGCGATCCTGCGCGAGCACGCGGAGCAGCCGAAGCCGCGTGGTGTCGCCGAGCAGCCGAAAGAGGGTAGAAGTCTGCTGCATGCGTATCCATTAATCTACATATATCGATATGTGTAGTTCAAGCGCCTGTGGCGAAAATCGGTGAAGTTGGGCCACTTTTTCGCGCTCCGACCGCGGTGGTGCGTACTGATTTGTGCACTAGATGCACGAAAACTGTGACGCCTATGCAGAAAATGAGTCTTCGGCGAAGTCAATCGCCGCGTGATTTGCAAAACCAGCACAGCCTCACGCATAATTTCTCATCCACGCCGTACGTCCGCCGAGGCCCTCGCGACCTCACATCAGAGAGAAAGGACACCCGTTATCCATGGGATCTGCAGCACTATCCGCCGCCGCCAAGAGCATCCGCGATTGGTCGGTGACCGAGGGGCGCACCAATACATTGCCCGCCAAGGTCACCGACTCGTTCGGCAGCCTCGTGTTCAACGACAAGGTGCAGCAGGAGCGGCTGCCCAAGCCGGCGTACCGCGCGCTTCGCGCCACCATCACTCGCGGTGAAGCGCTCGACCTCTCGACCGCCGACGCGGTCGCGACCGCGCTGAAGGATTGGGCCGTCGAGCACGGCGCCACGCACTACACGCACTGGTTCTCGCCGCTGACCGGTATCACCGCGGAGAAGCACGACTCGTTTCTCACGCCCGCCAGCGACGGCACCGCCCTCGCGGAGTTCCGCGGCAAGGAATTGATCAAGGGCGAGCCCGACGCCTCGAGCTTCCCGTCAGGCGGCATGCGCTCGACCTTCGAGGCGCGCGGCTATACGGCGTGGGATCCCACCAGCCCGCCGTGGCTGCACGTCGCCAGCAACAACGTCACCCTCGTCATCCCGACCGCGTTCGTGAGCTGGACGGGTGAGGCGCTCGACAAGAAGACCCCGCTCCTGCGCTCGATGGAAGCGGTGTCGAAGCAGGCGGTCCGCGTGCTCAAGCTGTTCGGCTCGACCGCCGAGCGCGTCTTCTCGACCTGCGGCCCCGAGCAGGAATACTTCCTCATCGACCGCAACTTCTATTTCGCGCGCCCCGACCTGATCAACGCCGGCCGCACGCTCTTCGGCGCCAAGCCGCCCAAGGGCCAGGAAATGGAAGACCAGTACTTCGGCTCGATCCCCGAGCGCGTGCTCGCGTGCATGGCCGAAGCGGAGCTCGAGCTCTTCAAGGTCGGCGTCCCCGTCAAGACGCGCCATAACGAAGTCGCGCCCAGCCAGTACGAAATCGCCCCGATCTTCGAGAACGCCAACGTCGCCGCCGACCATCAGATGATGACGATGGGGACGATCAAGCGGGTCGCGGCGAAGTACGGCCTCGAGGCGCTGATGCACGAGAAGCCGTTCGCCGGCGTCAACGGATCGGGCAAGCACAACAACTGGTCGCTGTCGGACGAGTTCGGCAACAACCTGCTCGGCCCGGGTGACACGCCGCACGACAACATGCAGTTCCTGGTGTTCGCGGCAGCGGTGCTGCGCGGCGTCGATCGCTGGCAGGGCCTGCTCCGCGCCACGATTGCCAGCGCGGGTAACGACCATCGCCTCGGCGCGAACGAAGCGCCGCCGGCGATCCTGTCGATCTTCCTCGGCGACCAGTTGACCGACATCTTCGAGCAGATCGAAAAGGGCTCGGCGAAGTCGACCAAGCAGGGCGGCACGCTCGACGTCGGCGTCAGCGTCCTGCCCAAGCTGCCGCGCGATGCGGGCGACCGCAACCGCACCAGCCCGTTCGCGTTCACCGGCAACAAGTTCGAGTTCCGCGCGGTGTCGTCGGGACAGAACATCGCGTGGCCGAACACGGCGCTGAACGCAGCCATGGCCGACGCGCTCGACTCGGTCGCCACCGAGCTCGAGGGCGCCGTCGCCAAGGGCCAGGAGCTGAACAAGGCGGTTGCGACGCTGCTCACCAAGCTGATCAAGGAACACAAGCGGATCATCTTCAACGGCAACGGCTATTCGGCGGAGTGGGAGAAGGAAGCGGGCAAGCGCAAGCTGCTCAACCTCAAGAACACCGTCGACGCGTTGCCGGAGCTGGTCACGCCGGCCGTGCTCAAGATGATGGACAAGTACAAGGTCCTCAACGATCGCGAGATGCACGCGCGCTACGAGATCTTCCTCGAGAACTACAACAAGACGGTCAACGTCGAAGGCCAGCTGATGGTGCTGATGGCCAACCGCTACATCTTGCCGGCGGCGCTCGAGTACCAGACGCAGATCGGCCAGAGCGTCGCGGCCGTGAAGGCAGGCGGCGCCTCGGCTCCGCAGGCGAAGAAGCTGCTCGGCCGCTACACCAAGCTGGTCGACAAGTTCAAGTCGCAAACCGATGCCCTTGAAGGCGTGCTCGATCACAGCGGCGGGTCGGCCGAAAAGCATGCGAAGTACATGCGCGACAAGGTCATCCCGGCGATGAACAAGCTGCGCGAGCTCGGCGACGAGATCGAAGTGCTGACGCCGCACGCGATCTGGCCGCTGCCGACGTACCGGGAGATGCTGTTTGTGAAGTAAGCAGTAGGCAGTAGGCAGTTGAAAAGGGCCGGCTTCACAGCCGGTCCTTTTCTTTTGTACCCCGTGAGACTATCTAGCAGTGACCGAACAGAGATATCGCGCGGGGGTGTCGATCGAGGACTACTGCCGCGCCTGCAAGATCGACCGTCATCACACCGTGATCGTCGTCGACGGCGACGGAACGCCCGTGCGCGTCGCGTGTGACACGTGTCGCAGCGAGCACAACTATCGTGGCGGTCCCAGGTCGGCGGTCTTCGGCGCGGCTGCGCCAGTAACGTCGTCTCGCACGCCAACATCGACGTCGACCTCGACATCGTCTTCCGCGCCGCGCCCGCGCCGCTTCTCGGGCGAGCCGTTTCCCATCGTCAGCGACCGAGAGAGGATTGCTCCTGCCATGACTGCGACCCCGGACGACCTTGAACTGCTGCTGCGGCGCATCATCCGCGAGGAAGCCGGCATCACCGCGGCGGTGCCGGCCGAGAAATGGCGCGGCGGCACGCTCGTGCTTCGGCCGGCCGCCGCTGGACAGCAGGAGAAGAGCTGGCCGATCGAGACCTTCTTTCACAAGGTGGTGATGCTTCGGAATCGCCTGCGTACGCTCGAGCAGCAGGTGAACGCGTCAGATCTCCCGGATGATGTGAAGGTCAAGTTGCAGGGATATGTGAGCGGCTGTTACGGATCGCTGACGAGCTTCAACGTGCTGTTCGCGGACGAAGGCGATCAGTTCAAGGGCAGCGGCGGCGACTAGCCAGGCACGCCGGCCCGTTTGATTTGATAGACGACCGACTCGCGTCCCTTCCAGTTGCGGCGCGTCGGCAGGCGCACGCCGCCGATCTTCTCCATCGCCCGCTGCGACCGCCAGTTGTCCGGACCCACGAGAAAGACGACGCTGCTGACGAATTGGAAGGCGTGGGCCAGCATGAGTTGCTTCATCTCGCGGTTGTAGACGCCGCCCCAATGAGATCGCGCGAGAAACGTCCAGCCGATTTCCACTTCGCTGGTCGCCTCGTCGTATCCGTGGAATCTCGACGAGCCAATGACGCGGCCATCGCGCGAGTCGAGGACAATCAGCGCACCGCCTGACTCCATCGCCTCGCGGAAGAACTCCTGAAAGACGTCCGGCTTGTATCGATCCGAGCTGGGGTGCACTTCCCAGATCAGCGGATCCGACGCGACTGCGTAGAGCGCAGGAAAGTCATCCTCTCGCAGCGGCCTGATCTCGAGGAGCGTCCCTTTCAGGACGGGTTGAAGATCAAACGGCATCCCAACCAACGCCTCAGTCTTCCCCAGCGACTTTGAGGGCCGCGGCCGCGGCGCCGGCCGCGCCTTTCGACCAGTTCTTATAGCGGTCCGTAGGATTGAAACGCTCTTTCGCTCGGGCTTGCCACTTCTGACCGGTCGCAGAACCGAGGGCCTTCTTGAGACTCGAGGCTGTAACTGTCACGACGGGGTGACCACTCTCAGCCGCCGCGAGTTCGGCGATCGCTTCTGCCTTGATTGCTTCGACGGAAGACTTGAAGCGACCCGACGACGATGCCAGGAGTGCAATCGTCGAGCGTCGGCTCTTGGGACCGCGGCCGAATAGGACGAGAAGACGCTGTAGGAGCTCGGCCAGGCCGTCTCCCGACCGCGCCTGGAACTGAATCGACCTGATTGACTTGATCGCGAATGCCTTGCCCGAACCAGTGGCCTGGGCGATGACGACCGCGTTCTTGGTGGCGCTCACGCCGAAGATCATGCGCGATCCTCGCAGAAGTAAGGGGGATTGTGAAGACTCTCCGCTGAGCGTCTCCACTTTGTCGGATCAGTCGACCTCGTTTGGGGCAGCTGGGCAGGACCTGGCCCGAACCCAAAAAAAAGAACGAATGGCGGTCGAGCTGGTACCCATCCTGCAAAGCTGCACTGTCAGCCTTGGCTGCCATGCGACTGGCGTAGAGAAGCGGCCCCGGATCTACGGCCAACCGTTTGCACCGATCCAAAATTTCGGTTGGCGTCTTGCGCGATGCCGCTCCCCTTGCCGCCTAGTGCATAGACCCCAAGGTCGTGCTCGATATCTCGGATGCCTTCTTTGAACGGATCTCGCGGGTAAGCCGGGTCGCCCGCGCGAACAGCCACCCGGCGGGCGTCCGGGATGTCACGGCAGATGGGGGTAACCGGTATGACGCGACATGTAACAACTTACGGGTTTCGACCCCTCAAACCGGCAGGGCGCACGGCTTGCACCGTGAGCTGTAGACTAAATGATCCGGCTCTCGCCGGATCGCTTTCCCGATAGACGACATGAGTATCCTCGAAAAACTTCGTCCCACACCTCGCTGGAAACACACTGATCCGTCCGTGCGCGTCGCGGCCGTCTACGAGCTCGGCGGCGACGAAGGCGAGGCGCTCCACGCGCTCGCCCGCGAAGACGCCGAGCCGCGCGTGCGGCGCGCCGCGGTGACGCGCATCGACGATGTCGCCATCCTCGGCGAGATCGCGCGAACGGATCCCGACGAAGACGTCCGCGCCGAAGCGGTGCGCGGGCTTGCCGGTGTGGCCGCGGAAGCCGATGAGGTCGAGCAGGCGATTGAGGCCTCGCGTCAGCTCCTCGCGCTCGGGCGCACCAAAGAGATCGTGCTGGTCGCGCGCGACAGCTCGTCTGCCGCCGTGCGCGCCGCGATCATCGACCTGATCGAGGATCCGAAGGCGCTTGGCTCGGTGAGCCGCCACGCGCAGGACAGCTCCACGCGCCTCCGCGCCCTGGCGCGCCTGAATGAGGCCGATGAAATCCTCAACGTCGCGCTGAAGAGTGAGCACACCGACGCCGCCGTCGCCGCGCTCGAGCGCGTCACCGATCACGATGCGCTTGCCGCCATCGCACAACGCGCTCGTAACAAGGTGGCCGCCCGCCGCGGCCGTGCCAGGCTCCGGTTGCTCGAAGAGCCAGCGCCGCCCGCGCAGGACGAGTCGGCGATACGCATGAGCGCAGAGGATCGCCAGCGCGCGGTCGGACTCCTGCACCAAGCCGAGGCGCTCGTCGCCATCGCGGACCCGGATGAAGCGACGGCCACGCTTGCCGCGACGCGGATGGCGTGGGCCGAGATGCAGGCCGACGTCGACGTCGAGCCGGTCCTCGTTCAGCAGTTCGAGTCGGCGAGCGATGCGGTGCGCGAGGCCATTGCCGAACGCCGGCAGGAGCGCGCCGCGGAGGAAGAACGCCAGCAGGCGATCGCCCGGGAGCAGGCCGATCGCGTCACCATCTGCGAAGAGCTCGAGCGCCTGTCGGGTGGCGACGATGTCGACCGCGTGGCCGAACTGAAGGTGCGCTGGGACAGCCTGCCGCCGATGCCGTCCGATTACGCGGCGTCGCTCAACCGCCGCTTCCAGGATGCCTCGCGCGCATTTGAGGATCGCGAGCGGCGCCGCGTCCTCGCGCAGGCCGCCTCCGCTCGTCTCGAGACGCTGGCCACCGAGCTCGAGCAGCTGGTCGTATCCGAACAGCCGCTCGAAGAAGTCATCGCCCGATGGCGCGGACTGCGCCGCGACGCCGACGTGCTCCGCGAGCACGCATCGGCCAACGCCGTGGCCGCCGAGCGGCTCGAGCGCGCGATCGCGACGCTCGAAGAGAAAG
>CAMCNL010000071.1 GCA_945876205.1 Candidatus Sulfopaludibacter sp. SbA3 | reverse complement strand
GACCGACCTCCTTTGCATGCGGCTCTGCTCTGAGCTTCGCAGGTGAAGGGTAATCCGCGACCTCTGCAAAGCCGGGGTCGGTCTTTCCATATGGTCTAGGAGCTAACTCGAGGCGGCGTATGTCAGGCGCAATCGGACCTTCGGTGGTGATCCGAGCGCCAGAGTGCACACGGACCAAAGTCGACGCGGAATCCTCGCTCCACGCGATTTCCGGATCTCGGCACGGCATGCTCCGACGGCAGCGCAAGCCGGCATGCCCGCGGCGCGCTACCTCGAGTCGCCGTACAATCTCATCCTTCGGCACTACTAACAATTTGTCGACGAGAGGTGAAGGCTTGGTATTCCTTCGTCGGGCGTCCCATTGCGCCTCCATGGCAACGCTGATGCTGATTCTTGTGTCATGCCCGGCGTTACTGGACTCCCACCAGGGCCAGCCGGCCGCAGAACGCGACAATCCCGATCGCGGCCCACAGCCACCCGCCACGCCGGCAGATATCAATCAACCCACCACCGGCAACCCGCAACAACTAGCCGCCACCAACCAATCCGGACGCGCCGACGATCTGCGGATGTTTCTTGTCGAGCGCTTCGTCGATCCAGTGACGTGGTTTACCGGTGGACTGTTCTTGCTCGGCTACCTGCAGTCCCGAGCGATGCGACGTCAATCCGCCTACATGCGAGAAGGGCTTATCGAAACGCGAAAATCCGCCGACGCGGCCAAGCTTAGCGCGGACACCGCCGACAAAAGCCCTGCGGCTCGTTCACCAGCAGTGGCTTGATTTTGAGAACTGGCGGGTTGCGTCGGCCGGAATGGTCCCAGGACAAATCCAAGGCACGATCCTGCTCTTGCTCGACATCACTTTCGACATCGTGAACAAGACGCCGATGGAACTGACGCGCGAGCGCCCATCGCCTTCCGCCGCGAACCGATTACCCCGGCAGCTGTCCGATGTATCGCATCGACAACAAGGATGAACTCGAAGCCTTCATGAACGCACGGCTCCGCATCACCGTGGTCGGCAAGATGTCCTTCGTCGACGCCTTTGGAGACGCAAGAGAACAACGATTTGGATGCTTGTGCGTCGGCGGTGAGGACGCGATCAGTATGCCTATGTGGACGTTTAGCCGATTCGACGGCGCCCTCGGCCACATTCCAACCGACGCACAAGATACCCAGCAGCAAGGATAAGAACGTCACCACGCACGGTGATGCAACACCGGCCTGTCCGTTCCATCGTCTGGTCGCGCCAAACCCGCGACGACGTGGATTGGCGTAACGTCCCTCGCCGATCCTGGGTTCTTAATCGAGGCTGAAGCGACACCGGTGTTCGAGAACTTCAGCGAGCGACCGTCGACATCAGAGCGACGCCGCGGCGATGCCGGACTGCGAACCGCCGTCGGAGCATGCCGCTTCGAGATCCGGAAATCGCGCGGAGCGAGGTTTCCGCGTTGACTTCGGTCCGTGTGCACGCCGGCCCCCGAATCACCACCGAAGGTCCGATTGCGCCTGACAGACGCCGCTCGAATTAGCTCTTAGTCAACGCGGCAGCGGAAGGACAGCGAGCGGAGGCGATTTCCCGGCATGCGGAGTCGGCGGTTCGCGGGCCGGCGTCGTCGCGGCGGCGTTTGCGATCACGGTCCGCCTGCCTTCGACTTCGCTCAGGCCAGGGAAGGCGGACACTACGTACGAAGGCGAGCCTAGCAAGGCTCGCCCCATATGTGGGGTCAGGACGTCGGTCTGCCGTCCGCGAAAGGGCCGTAGAAGACTCTGTGTCTCTGTGTCTCCGTGGCCCGTGGAGACGCTACTTCGAGGCGGTGGCCGTCTCGGGCATCAGCGTCATTACCGTGTAGCGATTCTCCGGGAAGTATTTCTTCAGCATCGCGTGCACGTTTTCCTTCGTCAGCCCGTCGGTGCGCTCGGCGCGGAGCGGGATACGGCGGGCGTCGCGGCCGAGGATGTGCACGGCCTGGAGCGAGTTCAGCCAGTAGCCGTTCTGCTTGAGCGACGTCTCGAGCTCGCGCTTCTCCGTCTCTTTGACGATCTGCAGATCCGAATCCGACGGACCCTCCTTCTTCAACCGCTCGAGCTCGGTCATCACCGCCTTCTCGAGCTTGTCGGCGTTGTCGGGTGAGCTTCCAAACTGCACGCTCGTGGTGCCGTACCCCTGGCGGGGCGACGTGTCCGAGTAGCCGACGCCGACGGAGTAGGTGCCGCCCAGCTCCTCGCGGAGCAGCTCACGCAGGTGCATCTCGAAAACGGTGGCCGCCGCACGCAGGCGATGGGTCTCGAGCTCGTCGAGCTTGGTGTCGGCGAAGAAGGTCATCACCGTCTGGCTGCGCGGCTCCTGCCCCTTGTTCACCGTCTCCTTCAGGATCATCTTCGGGAACTCGAGGTGCATGTCGCCCACCTTCGACGTCTTCCTGCCCCTCGACGGGAGCGAGCCAAGGTAGGTATTCAGGAGCGGCGTGATCGCGTCGACGTTGAACGCGCCGACGAAGAAGAACGTGAAGTCCGCGGCATTACTGAACCTGGCGGTGTAATACGCCATCATCCGCTCGGGACTCAGACGCTGAATCTCCTGCGACGTCGTCGCCCGCGCAGTGCAGTGATCGTTGGTGTTGACCCGCCGCACGCGCTCGCCGAAGACCGATCCGGGATTCTGCGCCTGGTTCGCGATGCCGGCTTCGAGGCGGCGCTTCATCAAATCGAACGCCGCGGCGTCATGGTTCGGCGCGGTGAAATGGAGATACACGAGCTGCAGCGCCGTCTCGAGATCCTTCGGCGTGCTGCCGGCGGAGACGCCGTGCGTGTAGCTCGACATGTAGGCCGAGGCATTGGCCACGGTGCCGGCCAGGAGCTTGCCGAGCTCCACCGGGTTGTAGCCGCCCACGCCGGCGATGCCGACAAACGACGTACTCAGCGACGCATCCAGGTGCTCGCCGCACGACGCCAGTGACGTGCCGCCGCGCGCATACGACGTGAAGCTGATCTGATCGTTCCGGAAGTCGGTCGGCTTCAACCACACCTCGACGCCGTTCGACAGGGTGAGCACCGTCACGCCAACCGCGGGAATCTCGCGGCGCGACTTCACGGTGCCGGGCGTCGGCTTCCTGGACATCAGCTCGCGGTTGGCAAACTCGTCCTTCCACGCCGTCGTCGCCGCGGCCGTGCCCGAGCGCAGCGCCTCGCTGAGGCTGGCCTGTGTTGCGACCGGCACCCCCGGCTTCTCCGGAGCGATCGCCAGGACGACGCGGTTGTCGTCGGCGATCATCGTCTTGGCGACCGCGCCAAGCTCCGCGGCGGTGATCGTCGGAAGCAGCTTGCGCACGAGATCGAGCTCCGCTTCGATCCCCGGCGCGGGCTCGCCCTCGAGGAAATACCGGACCAGCTCGGACGCGTAGCCGCCGCTCTGCGACTTGTCACGCTCGTTGTAGGCGCGCTCGTAGGTGGCGATGGCGGTGCGCTTCGAGCGGTCGAGCTCGCCTTCACCAAAGCCGTACTGCCGCACGCGCGCAAGCTCCTGCGCGAGCGCATTGAGGCCCTTCTCCATCGAGCCGTCGTTCACTCGCGCCGACACGCTCACCGCCTCAACGGTGCGGCCGAGCGTCTCGTCGTTCGATCCTGCGCGGAGGTAGGGTGCGTCCGGTTGCCGTGACATCTCGGCAAATCGGGAGTTCAGCATCGAGTGAATCAGCGCCCGCACCAGCGACCGGCGATAGTCGCCAACCGTGCGATACGGCTGCAGCGGCTGCTTGAACACGATCGACACCGACGAACCCTGCGCCTCTTTGTCCGAAAGCGAGACGTAGCGCGTCTCCTGGTGGGACGGGATCGGCGCCGCCGGCCGATCGACGCGAGGCGACGCAGGCATGCCGCTGAAGTGCTCGCGGATCAGCGCCTCGGTCGCATCCGGATCGAGATCGCCGACGGCAATCACCGCCATGCGGTCGGGATGGTATTGATCGCGATAAAAGTCGCGCAGCCGCTCCGCCGGAAACGACTTGATCAGGTCGGGAAGTCCGATCGGCGTGCGATTGACGTAACGCGACTCGCCGAAGAGCGCGGACATCTGCGCCGACTCCATGCGCGACCCGGCGCCCTGCCGCAACCGCCATTCCTCGATGACGACGCCGCGCTCGCGGTCGATCTCCGCGGTGTCGAGCGAGATGCCGCCCGCGAAATCGCTCAGCGCCTCGAAGCCGCGGCCGACGATGTCGGGACGGTCGGTGGGCACTTCGAGCATGTAGACCGTTTCGTCGTAGCTGGTGTAGGCGTTGACGTCAGGGCCGAACCGCGCGCCGATGGTCTCGAGATAGGTGACCAGCTCGCCCGACTTGAAGTGCGTCGAGCCGTTGAACGCCATGTGCTCGAGCAGGTGCGCGAGGCCGCGCTGGTCGTCGGCTTCGTCAATCGAGCCGGCCTTGACGACGAGCCGCAGTGCGGCGCGCTTCTCGGGCTGGGCGTTGCGGCGGATGAAAAAGGTCAGGCCATTCGGCAGCGTGCCGGTGCGAATCGCGGTGTTCAGAGGCAGGGGCGCGGAGAGATCCTGCGCCTGCGCCGCCGGCGCGAGCAGCAGCAGGACGAACAGGCAGTATGCTGCCCGTATGCGCCTCAAGATCAAACGGCTGGACCCCACGATTCCCCTCCCCACCTACGGCACTGACGAAGCGGCCGGGTTCGATCTGGCGGCCGCCTCCGATATCACCATCGGGCCGGGGCAAATCGCGCTCGTCCGGACCGGCCTCATTATCGAGGTGCCAACCGGTCACTTTCTTGCCATTTTTGCCCGAAGCAGCACCCCGCTCAAGCGCGGACTGGCGGTCGCCAACGGCGTCGGCGTCATCGACCCGGACTATTCAGGGCCAAATGACGAGGTGATGATACAGGTGTTGAATTTTACAAAAGCGGATGTCGTCGTACGCCGCGGCGATCGCCTCGCCCAGGCCATCGTCCTGGCTGCTCCCCGGATCACCTGGAACGAGGTCGAGGAGATCCGCGGCGTGACACGCGGCGGCTTCGGAGCCACTGGAAACTAAGACGTCGTGACCGACCATTCAGTCGTCCGCCGCATCGTCCATGTCGATATGGATGCGTTTTACGCATCTGTCGAGCAGCGCGACAACCCGTCGCTTCGGGGACTGCCGGTTGCCGTGGGTGGAGATGCCGACAAGCGCGGGGTCGTGGCGGCGGCAAGCTACGAGGCGCGGACGTTTGGCGTGCGATCGGCGCTCTCAATGGCGAAGGCGGTGCGGCTCTGCCCTTCGCTGGTGATCGTGCGTCCTGACTTCGCGAAATACAAGGCGGTGTCGCAGCAGGTGTTCGAGCTCTTCCGCAGCGTCACGCCGCTGGTCGAGCCGTTGTCGCTGGACGAAGCGTATCTCGACGTCACCGAAAACGCCTGGGGCGAGCGGCTGGGGATGACCGTCGCCCGCCGCCTGAAGGATGCGATTCGCGAGGCGACCGGCCTGACCGCATCCGCTGGCGTCGCGCCCAATAAGTTCCTCGCGAAGATCGCCTCTGGATGGCAGAAGCCCGATGGGCTGACCGTCATCGCGCCGGAGCGCATGGAGTCGTTTCTCCAGGGCCTCCCGGTCGACGCGCTCTGGGGTGTAGGCCCTGTGACGGCGCGCAAGCTGCGCGCGCGCGGCATCGAGAAGCTGGTCGACGTCAGGACGACGGATCTCGACGGGCTGCGAGAGACGGTGGGGTCACTCGCCGCATGGTTACAGCAGCTCGCCAACGGCATCGACGATCGCCCCGTCGTCTCGGAGCACGAGGCGAAATCCTCCGGCAGCGAGAATACGTTCGCCCGCGACCTGACCGACCGCGACGAGATTCGCCGCGAGGTCGAGGCGATGGCCTGCGATGCGGCCGCGTGGCTGGTGAAGCGTGAGCTCTACGCGCGCACGGTCACCATCAAGGTGCGGTACCACGACTTCACGACGATCACGCGGAGTCACAGCGAAGAACCGACGCGCGAGGAAGACAACATCGTTCGCCGCGCGGTGATGCTGCTCGACAAGACCGAGGCGGGCGCACGGGCCGTTCGCCTGCTTGGCGTGAGCGTCCACAATCTGTGCACGGAGCTCTCGCCCGTGGAAATCGACCCGCAGCCGACACTTCCGTTCGAGATGTCTGAAGGGGCGTAACGCTTAGCCAGGACGTACGTGCAGTCAGGACGCAGGCTCAGGGCTTGATCACCCGGACGCGGATCACCTCGATGCGCGTCACCGGCGCTTCTCCATTCACCGGCGCTGCCTCGATCTTCTCGAGCACGTCGAGACCTTCAGTGACTTTCCCGAACGCGGCGTACGCCTTGTCGAGCGCCGGCGTGCGCGCAAGGACGATGAAGAACGAACTGGTCCCGCTGCCGGGATCGTCGCCGTGCGCCATCGACAGAGTGCCCTTCTCGTGCGGCGTCGCGTTGAACTCGGGCGGCAGTCGCCTCACGTAGGACTCCTGTTTCTCGTCGAGCAGTTCCCTGCGCATCGACATCACGCCGCCCTGCGCCACGAAGCCCTTGACCACGCGGTGGATCACGGTGCCGTCAAACGCGCCGGACTGCGCCAGCCGCAGGAACTGGCGAACGGTCGTCGGCGCGCGATCTGGATAGAACTGCGCGGTCATGTTGCCCAGCGAGGTTTCGATGACGGCGCGATACTTCGACAGCCCGTCGTTCGTCTCCGTGAGGAAAGGCTCTGGCACGGGCGCAGGTTTATCGCGGATCGTGACCTTCGTGATCTCGATGCGCTCGGTCGGCACCGTCATCTCGGCCGGCGCCATCGAGATCTTCTGCGCGATGTTGATCCCCTCGGCGACGCGCGCGAACACCGTGTACTGGCCGGTGAGCGCGTTCTGGTCGGTGATGCAGATGAAGAACTGGTTGCCGCCGCTGTCTCGCCTTCCCGGCACGAGCACGGCCGCAACCGCGCCGCGGGTCATCTTCTGATCGTTGGGCTCGAAGCGGAGCACGCCGAGGCCGCCGGTGCCGTACTTCTCTTTCTGCGCCGGGTCCTTCGAGATCGGATCCCCGCCCTGGATGATCCCCATCGCAATCACGCGGTGGAAGGTCGTGCCGTCGAAGGCCCCCTCCCGGGCGCGGGTGATGAAGAGCGCCACGTGGTTCGGTGCGGCGTCGGCGAGCAGGTCGAGCACGATCGTGCCGCCGGACGTCTCGAGCACGGCCTGCTTGTTCTGCAGGTCGGCGGGCGGAATCGTGGAGGTGAACAACGTCTGGGCCTGGAGCAGCCCGAAGAGCATCAGAAAGACCAGCATCGGAGGATTATAAACAGTGATGCGACGCAGTCCGCCGTAGCCTTTGGCGAAGGCGGATGATATTCTTTGCGCAGATTGAGAGCTCCCACACCGTTAATGCCGATCCAGGCGGCGATGTATGAGGAGTTCTATCGCTTCGGGCAGCCGCCGTTCACGCTCGCGCCCGACCCCCGCTTCCTCTACCGCAGCGAATCGCACGATGAGGCGATCAACCGCCTGCAGCAGTCGATCCGCCGCAAGGAAGGCTTCATCCTCCTCACCGGCGACATCGGCACGGGCAAGACCACCGTCTGCCGGACCTTGCTGCAGCAGCTCGACGTCAATACCTTCACGTCGCTGATCCTGAATCCGTTTCTCTCGGTCGAGGAACTGCTCCGCGAGATCCTGCTCGACTTCGGCGTGGTGTCGCGCGAGGCAGTTCGCAGCGGACGGCTGTCGCGCGCGAGCAAGCACGAGCTGATCACCACGCTCCAGGAATTTCTGATGTCGTTGATGGCGATCCGCGGAAGCGGCGTCCTGATCATCGACGAGGCCCAGCACCTGTCGCCCGAGGTGCTCGAGCAGATTCGCGTCATCTCCAACCTCGAGACCAACGACTCCAAGCTCCTGCAGATCGTGCTGGTCGGCCAGTTGAACCTGCTCGACGTGCTCGCGGCCGCCGACATGCGCCAGCTCGATCAGCGCATCTCGCTTCGCGCCGTGCTGAAGCCACTCAACCGCGAAGAAGTCGAGGCCTATATCGCGCACCGGCTGTGGGTCGCCAAGGGCGCCGATGCCGTGCGGTTCGATTCTGGTGCGGTGGCGACGGTGCACGCGATCACGAGCGGCGTGCCGCGCGTCATCAACCTGCTCTGCGACCGGTCGTTGATGGTCGGCGCCGAGATGAAGGTCAACGTCATCACCTCGGAGATCGTCGAACAGGGCGCGATCAAGCTGGGAGTCACCTCACCAGCGGTCGCCAACAAGGCGCGCGTCGCGCGCGCCCGCGGCTGGGGTATCGTCGGCACGGCCGCTGCCCTGGCCCTCGCCGCCGTGCTGTTTTTTGCGCCGCTCTACCGTCTCATCGACACAGTTCCGCCGCCGCGGCCGCGCTCACCGGCCACGCGGCTCCCAGTCCCGTTCACGCCGATTCCGCCTGAGCAGATCCAGTTCGTCCTGCAGCCGCCGGTAACTGGCGAGCCGGTCGGGCAGTAGGGTTCCCCCGGCGACAGCGGCCTTCACCGCGCATCGTGGTTCGTCGCGATGACGGCAATCGGTGAAATGACAGTTCGCCGCCAGCGCATCGACATCCTCGAAGGTCTCCTGCACCGCATCGCCGGCTTCCCACAGTTGCAGCTCCCGCATGCCTGGTGTATCGATAATCAGGCCGCCGTTCGGCAGCACGACGAGCTCGCGATGGGTCGTCGTATGGCGTCCCTTCGAGTCGGCGCCGCGCACCTCGCGTGTCTTGCGCGCCTCGTCCCCGGCCAACCGATTGATGATCGTCGTCTTGCCAACGCCTGACGATCCGAGCAGCGCGCCGGTTCGGCCCGGCGGCAGGTACGCGGCCACGACGTCGATGCCCTGATTGAACTTCGGGCTGAGCACGTGCACGGGCACGCCGCTGGCCATCGCCTCGACCTCGGCCACGCGCGCGGGCACGTCGTCGCAGACGTCCGGCTTGGTGAGGAGGACGACGGGATCGGCCCCGCTCTCCCGGGCCATCAGCAGGTAGCGCTCGAGACGACGGACGCTGAAGTCGGCGTCGAGCGCCATCACGCTGAAGACGACGTCGATGTTGGCGGCCACGACCTGCTCGCCGGTGACGTTGCCCGCCATCTTCCGGGAGAAGCGACTGCGCCGCGGAAGCACGGCGACGATCGCGCCTTGCGCTTCATCGGGCCTCTTGCGGACCGCTACCCAATCGCCCACCGCGGGCAGCTCACTGCGACTCGCGGCCTGATGCTTCATTCGGCCCGACAGCGTCGCGTCGAACTCCCCGCCTTCGACGTAGACGCGATAGATGTGGTTGAACTCGATCGCCACGCGCGCGGGCTCGACGTCCCCTTTCGACGCCAACGCGTCGAAGTGGCGCGCGAAGCTCTCGTTCCAACCCAGCTCGTCCAATCGCATCACACCTAGTCTATGGCGCTACAATCGCCTCGTGCCTATTGCTCTTGCCGCGTGCCTGGTTTCAGTCCTGGGCGTGATCCTGCTGGCATTGTCGGGGCCGCTCTATCGAATGGGACTGATCGAGCTGCAATCCGCCTTCAGCGTGCTGCGATGGGCGGCGTATCTCGGCGCGGGAGGAATGGTCGCTGCGCTCGGCGCGGGTGCCTTTGCGTACTTCCGCGGCGGACGGCGGATCCCGCTCGTGGCCGGGCTGGCGCTGGTCCTCGGGCTCGTCGCCTTTGCCCTTCCCTATCAGTGGCAGCGCTCGGCCCGCAACTCACCGCCGATCCACGACATCACGACCGACCTGGAAAACCCGCCCGCGTTCGAAGCCGTCGTGCCGCTGCGCGTGGATGCGGCCAACTCGCTCGAGCGGCCGCCGGAGCTGATCAAGCAGCAGCGTGAGGGCTATCCGGATCTCGAGCCGATCACGCTACCGACTCCTCGCGAACAGACCTTCGACAAGGCGCTCGTCGCGGCCCAGTCGGAAGGCTGGCAGATCGTCACCGCCGACAAGTCGACGGGCCGGATTGAAGCCACCGACACCACCAGATGGTTCGGCTTCAAGGACGACATCGTCGTCCGGCTGACGACATGGGGCTCGGGCACGCGCGTCGATGTCCGTTCGGTCTCGCGCATCGGCCGCAACGACGCCGGTACCAACGCGCGGCGCATCCGCCGCTATCTCGACAAGCTGCGCGCCGGTTAGGTGTTGGAGTATCCGGCAAACGCCGAACGGTCGCTCAACGCCCTGCTGGTCCTCGCCCACGGCGCGGGCGCCGGCGAACGGCATCCGTTCATGATCGCCTTCGGCAAAAGCCTCGCCGCTCTCGGCATCGATGTCGTCACCTTCAACTTTCCCTACATCGATCAGAAGCGTCGCGTGCCGGACAAAGCGCCGGTACTCGAGGGACGTTTCCGTGAGGTCATCGAGACCGCGCGTCAGGGCAAGCGAGCCGGCCGGCGGCTGTTCATCGGCGGCAAGTCGATGGGCGGGCGGATGGCGACACACCTGGCCGCGCACGGCGACATCGATGGTCTCGAAGGCGTCATCGCGCTCGGCTATCCGCTGCATCCTCCGGGCAAGCCGGACCAGCCGCGGACCGCGCATCTGCCCGCGATCACCTCGCCGGTGCTGATTATCCAGGGAGAGCACGACGTGTTCGGCACGCCGTCAGAGCTGCAACCGATCATCGCCACGATGCAGGCGCCGGTGACGCTGCACATCGTGCGAGGCGGCGATCACTCGTTGAAGGTGCGCGGCCGCCAGAGCGCGGAGATTTACGAGCCGCTCTTCGAGTTGATCATTCGCTTTTGTACGGCTGGTGCAGGTGCACCGGCGCCGACTTCGCCCGCACCCGCAGGTTGATCATCTCCACGAAGACGGAGAAGGCCATCGCGAAATAGATGTAGCCCTTGGGAATATGCTGGTCGAGCCCTTCGCCGATGAGCGACACGCCGATCAGCAGCAGGAAGCTGAGCGCCAGCATCTTCACCGTCGGATGCCGCTCGACGAAATCGCTGATCGCGCTCGCCGAGAAGAGCATCACGCCGACCGCAATCACCACCGCCAGGACCATCACCGCGATGTCCTCCGCCATGCCGACGGCGGTAATCACCGAGTCGAGCGAGAACACGATGTCGAGCAGCAGGATCTGGACGATCACGCCGCCGAACGACGCCGCCGCCTTCGCCGATCCATGTCCCTCTTCACCTTCGAGCTTGTCGTGAATCTCGTGGGTGCTCTTGGCGATCAGGAAGAGACCGCCGCCAATCAGGATCAGATCGCGGCCGGAGATCGCCTGCGAGAACATGGTGAAGATCGGCGCCGTCAATCGCATGACCCAGGTGATCGAGAACAGCAGCGCGATGCGGATGAACATCGCCAGGAAGAGGCCGGTCTTGCGCGCTCGATCGCGGTCCGCGGCGGGCAGCTTCCCCGCCAGGATCGAGATGAAGACGATGTTGTCGATGCCGAGGACGATCTCGAGAGCCGTCAGCGTGAGAAGGGCGATCCACCCCTCGGCGCCGTTCATCCACTCCACGGTTAGAGGCTTTCCGCGAGGCCACCCCAGGTGTCGGGGTCCTGCCACGTCAGCGTCGTGAGGTAGACCTTCACATCTTCGGGGGGATAGGCCGCCGAGAGCGTCTCGGCGGCGGCCTTGAGCTTCTCGGCGTCAGGCGGCTGGATATCCTCTTCGGAAATCAGCCCCTCTTCGTGCTTGATGCCCAGCGCGTCGAGAAACGCGCCCATCATCGGCCGCTGGTGCACGAGGTGATACGCCACCAGCAGGCGCGCGGCAACCATCTCCGACACCACGGGGAGGGCGATCAACTGCTTCGCCTTCTTCTCCACCGGCATGCCGACGACGCTCTTGACGCGGAACTTGATCCGCTGCGCGATCGCCATCAGCGCCTCGGCCTGCTCGACGCCGCCGTTCTCGTCGTGCCAGAAGGCTTCGGCCGCCTGCTGCTTGCGCTCGGGCGACAGCTGTTTCCACAACTCGGAAGGACGCGGGACGGCGGGGACGGTTGAGGTATCCGACATGATCAGTTCGATACGTTAACATAGCGGCCATGCCGAAGCTGACCGTTGAAGGGTTTGACACCGTAGATGTGGAAGAGGGAAAGCGCCTGGTGCTGGCAATCGAGCAGGATGCGCACGTGGACGTCCTGCACGCCTGCGGCGGCAACGCCCGCTGCACGACGTGCCGGGTGGAGTTCATTGCCGGCGAGCCGGCGAGGATGACCAGGGCCGAAAAGATGAAGATGGAAGAGCGCGGGCTGACCGGGGTCCGGCTGTCCTGCCAGATCGTCTGCGACCACGATATGACGGTCCGCGCGATCAGCAGGTTGGAAGGAAGCGGCAGAGCCGATCCCGGCAAGACACCGGAACCGACGATTCAGCCGCCCCCAGAATGGGTCTAGTCCAGTGAGATCTTCTTCAGCAGGTTAAAGTCCGACAACATCTTGCCGGCGCCGAGGACCACCGATGAGAGGGGGTCTTCGGCAATCGACACGGGCAGCCCGGTTTCGCGCCGCAGCCGCTCGTCCATGTTCTGCAGGAGCGCCCCGCCGCCGCTCAGCACGATGCCGCGATCGCAGATGTCGGCCGAGAGTTCCGGCGGCGTGCGCTCGAGCGCGTCGCGCACCGCCTGCACGATCTGGCGGATCGGATCCTCGAGCGCCTCCCGAATCTGGTCGTCGTTGAGCACCACGGTAACGGGCTTGCCTTCGAGCGTGTGGCGGCCCTTCACTTCCATTTCCTTGCGCCGCGGCAGGAGCGAAGCCGACCCCAGCTCCATCTTCACGCGCTCGGCCGTGCGCTCGCCGATGAGCAGGTTGTGCTCGCGCTTCACGTAGTTGATGATCGCCTCGTCCATGGCGTTGCCGGCGACGCGCACCGACCGGCTGTAGACCACGCCGGCCAGCGAGATGACCGCGATGTCGGTCGTGCCGCCGCCGATGTCCACGATCATGTTTCCATAGGCTTCGGTGATCGGCAGCCCGGCACCGATCGCCGCGGCCATGCCCTCCTCGATCAGGTGCACGTCGCTCGCCTTGGCCCGGTAGGCGCTGTCCTTGACCGCGCGCCGTTCCACCTGGGTAATCTGCGATGGCACGCCGATGACCACGCGAGGCCGGACGAACCGGCTGTTCTTCTGGGATTTCTTGATGAAGTAGCCGAGCATCTTCTCGGCGGCTTCGAAGTCGGCAATGACCCCGTCGCGCATCGGCTTCACCGCCGTGATGCATCCCGGCGTGCGGCCGATCATCTCCTTCGCCTCGTTGCCTACCGCCTCGATGGTGTCGTTGATGTTGTTGAAGGCCACGATCGAGGGCTCGCTGAGGACGATGCCCCGGCCGCGGGCGAACACGCACGTGTTGGCGGTCCCCAAGTCGATCGCGAGGTCGTTGGACATGAACTGCAGCGCGCCGAGGAACACGGGAACCTCCTGGTTCACACCCTGCGGAGTGCAGGTGCCGGAGCTTAGGGCAATTGCCGTGCCCAAACATGGCACACGAGCTCGTGCACGAGACACCACGCTATTGCACGCCCCTGCGCTTCAGACTCCGCTGGAAATTGATCCAGATCGGCACACGGTGGTTGCAGTCCTGTCAGAGTTCTGGCATGGGTGTCGAATAACTGGCACCTCCCTTGCGCCTTAGCAGCTGGAGGCATTACCCAAGGAGTCGGTCAGGCGCCGGCGGCAGCGGTACCGAGTTCAAGTCATCGCGCTAATCGTCAACAGGCTTCGGCCGCGCGTTCGCCGCGAGTATCCGCTTCCGCAAGCGGATGCTCTTCGGCGTTATTTCCACCAGCTCATCGTCATTGATGAACTCGATCGCCTGCTCCAGGCTGAGCAGGCGCGGCGGGATGATGCGGATCGCCTCGTCGGCGCTCGAGGCGCGCATGTTGGTCTGCTTTTTTTCCTTGCAGACGTTGACGTCCATGTCGCGCTGACGGGCGTTCTCCCCGACGATCATGCCCTCGTATACCTGCGTTTGCGGGTCGATGAAGATCTCGCCCCGTTCCTGCAGGTTCCAAATGGCAAACGACGTTGCCACGCCTGTGCGGTCGGCCACCAGCACGCCGTTCACCCGCGACGCGATCCCGCCGTGCCACGGTTCCCAGCCGGCGAACAGGTGGTTCAGGATGCCGGTGCCTTTCGTGTCGGTGAGAAACTGCGACCGGAAGCCGATCAGGCCGCGGGCGGGAATGCGGAACTCGAGCCTCACTCGCCCGCTCCCGTGATTGACCATCTTGCTCAGGATGCCGCGCCGCTGCCCGGCCTGCGCGATGACCACCCCCTGGAACTCTTCCGGCACGTCGATGATCAGGTCCTCGATCGGCTCCATCTTGACGCCGTTGATCTCCTTGGTGACGATGTCGGGCCGCGACACCTGCAGCTCAAAGCCTTCGCGGCGCATCATCTCGATCAGGATCGCGAGCTGAAGCTCGCCGCGGCCCACCACCTTCATTTGCTCGGGCGTATCGGTGTCCTCGACACGCACGGACACGTTGCCCAGCAGTTCTTTCTGGAGGCGCTCCCTCAGGTTCCGTGACGTGACGTACTGGCCGTCGCGGCCGGCCACCGGCGAGGTGTTGACGCCGAAAATCATCGACACGGTCGGCTCGTCAACCGCGATCAACGGGATGGCGTTGCGATGCTCGGGATCGGAAATCGTGTCGCCGATGGTGATGTCTTCGATGCCCGCGAGGCAGACGATGTCGCCGGCGGCCGCCTGTTCGATCTCCACGCGCTTGAGTCCGTCGAAGGCGAAGAGCTTGGTGACCTTCGTGTCCTTCGCCTCGCCGTCATGCTTCAGCACGGCGATCGGATCGTTCAGCTTCACGGTGCCGTTGAAGATGCGCCCGATGGCGATGCGGCCCAGGTAGTCGCTCGAATCGAGGTTCGCGACCAGCATCTGGAGCGGCGCCTCGGGATTGCCTCGCGGCGGCGGCATGTGGTCGATGATCGCCTGGAAAAGTGGACGCAGGGTATCGCCCGGCTTCGCCAGGTCGGTGGTCGCGGTGCCCGTCCGCGCGTTGGTGTACAGCACCGGAAAGTCGATCTGGTCCTCGGTGGCGTCGAGATCGATGAAGAGGTCGTAGACCTCGTTGAGCACTTCCTGCACGCGCGCATCCTGGCGGTCGATCTTGTTGATCACGACGATCGGCGGCAGCCCGCGCTCGAGCGCCTTGCGCAGCACGAAGCGCGTCTGCGGCAGCGGCCCTTCCGAGGCGTCCACCAGCAGCATGATGCCGTCGATCATCGACAAGGTGCGCTCGACCTCGCCGCCGAAGTCGGCGTGGCCAGGCGTGTCGACGATGTTGATGAGGAAGTCGCCGTAGTGAACGGCGGTGTTCTTCGCCAGAATCGTGATGCCGCGCTCGCGCTCGAGGTCGGTGTTGTCCATCACGCGCTCGGTCATCTGCTGGTTGGCGCGGAAGACGCCGCTCTGCTGCAGCAGCGCGTCGACGAGCGTGGTCTTGCCGTGGTCGACGTGCGCGACGATCGCGACATTACGCCGGAGAGGGTTCGCGATCTGCTTGCTCTTCGTTAGCGGAGACATCCCACCAGTATCGCATTGATGAGCCACGCGTGCGCGATTTGGCTGAGGCAAGGCGCCCTCGCCTCGCCAGTTCGATCCGATCGTCGCGGAGGCGCCGGGGAAGGTCCTCGTGCGTGCCGCAGGCGTGCACGAGCACTCAGCCCTTTCACGCCGTCCTCCCGCGGTATCATTTCGCGGGAGCACACGCTGAAGTCGTATCTCTTGGTGTGTCTTGGCGGCGGCCTCGGCGCGGCGGCGCGCCACGGCGTGAATCGCGCGGCGCTGCTGCTGGTGGGACCGAACTACCCGGCGGGGA
>CAMCNL010000070.1 GCA_945876205.1 Candidatus Sulfopaludibacter sp. SbA3 | reverse complement strand
TGGCCGGGGTGCTCGAAGCCGCCCTCCGCGCGGCTGGATATGAGCGCCCGGCCTTTGACACCATCGTCGCCTCCGGCCCGAATGCGGCGCTGCCGCACCACCGCGCCGGCGACCGCGTCCTCGCCCGTGGCGACCTTCTCGTGCTGGACTTTGGCGGGGTCTTGGACGGATACTGCTCGGACTTGACCCGAACGGTGGCAGTAGGCCCGCCTTCACTGGAAGCAAGCCGCATCCACTCTGCCGTTTACGCCGCTCAGCAGGCTGCTGTGGCGGCCGTGCGTCCCGGGGTCGACACGACATCGATCGACACCGCCGCACGGGACGTGCTGCGGCAGCACGGGTTGGGCGAGGCGTTCGGGCACGGGACTGGTCACGGATTGGGTCTCGACATTCACGAAGAACCCCGGATTTCACGACAGCGGGCCGATGTCCCAAGCCTCCCGCTGCAGCCGGGGATGGTCTTCACGATCGAGCCGGGTGCCTATCTCCCCGGCTTCGGAGGCGTGAGGATCGAGGACGACGTGCTGGTGACGGAGACGGGCTGCGACGTGCTGACGTCCGTTCCTCGCGACCTGCTGGTGCTCGGATAAACAAACCAACACATGGATTTCGACGACATTAAACAGATCCTCGAGATGATGCGCGAGCACGAGCTTGCGGAATTCGAGCTCGAGCGCGACAACGTCAAGCTGCGTCTCAAGAAACACTCGAGCGGCCACTGGGTGAGCACCGTGCCTCCCCAGGGACCGCCGCATCCGGGCGTCGCGATCCCCGCTCCGCCGACGGCGGCAGGCGCAGCGGGCAACCCGGTGCTCACCGCCGCCGAGGACGAGCTGGAGCTCGCCATGGTCAAGTCGCCGATCGTCGGGACCTTCTACCGGGCGTCGGAGCCGGCGGCCAAGCCCTACGCCGAGGTCGGCGACCTGGTGAAGAAAGGGCAGGTGATGTGCATCATCGAGGCGATGAAGCTGATGAATGAGATCAACGCCGAGATCGATGGTGAGGTCATCAAGGTTTACGTCGAGAACGGCCAGCCCGTGCAGTACGGCGAGCGGCTGTTTGCGATCAAACCCGTCAATGTTTAAGAAGATTCTGATCGCCAACCGCGGGGAGATCGCGCTGCGCGTGATCGTCGCGTGTCGCGAGCTCGGCATCAAGACGGTCGCCGTCTACTCCGAGGCCGACGAGAACTCGCTGCACGTGCGGTTCGCCGACGAGGACGTCTGCATCGGCCCGCCGCGCAGCGCCGACAGCTACCTGAACGTCCCCGCGATCATCAGCGCCGCGGAAATCACCGGCGCCGACGCCATCCATCCCGGCTACGGCTTCCTCTCCGAAAGCGCCTACCTCGCCGAAGTCTGCGAGGCATGCCACATCCGGTTCATCGGGCCCGATCCCGCCGTCATCAAGCTGATGGGCGACAAGTCGCGCGCCAAGCGCGCGATGAAGAAGGCGGGCGTCCCGATGCTGCCGGGCAGCGACGGACCGGTTGACGGCGAGGAGAAGGCGCTCAAGGTGGCCTGGGACATCGGCTATCCCGTCATCATCAAGGCCGTCGCCGGCGGCGGCGGCCGCGGCATGCGCATCGTCAAGAGCCCCGCCGAGATGGGGAACGCGCTCCGGACGGCGCAGCGCGAGGCGGAAGCCGCCTTCGGCGTGGGCGACGTCTACATCGAGAAATATCTCGTGGCGCCGCGGCACATCGAGTTCCAGGTGCTCGGCGACCATCACGGCAACGTGGTGCATCTGGGCGAGCGTGAATGCTCGATCCAACGCCGGCACCAGAAGCTCGTCGAGGAGTCTCCCTCTCCGGCGCTGAGCGACAAGGTGCGCCGCAAGATGGGACACCTTGTGGTGGACGCGGCGAAGGCCGTCCAGTACACCAACGCCGGCACGTTCGAGTTCCTCATGGATACCGACGGCAAGTTCTATTTCATGGAGGCGAATACGCGCCTCCAGGTCGAGCATCCGGTCACCGAGATGGTCACCGGCATCGACATCGTCAAGGAACAGATCCGGATCGCAGCGGGGGAGCGGCTGTCGTTCAAGCAGAGCGAGGTGACGTTTACCGGGCATTCGATCGAGTGCCGCATCAATGCCGAAGACCCGGAGACGTTTACGCCGTCGCCTGGCGTCATCCACGCGTGGAGCGTGCCAGGCGGTCCCGGAGTGCGGATCGACACCTTCGCGCACTCCGAGTGCACGGTATCGCCCTACTACGACTCGATGATTGCGAAGATCATCTGCCACGGCCGCGATCGCCACGAAGCAATCGCTCGCATGCGCCGCACGCTCGAGATGACCGTCGTCGAAGGCATCAAGACGACGGTGCCGATGCATCTGAAGATCCTCGCGGAACCCGATTTCACCGCCGGCAAGCTCAGCACCGCCTTCATGGATCGCTTTGTCGTGGCGCCGAAGCCCGCGGGTTCCGGTTCGCTCGCCGAAGCCTCATGACGCGGACCTGACACGGTCCGCGCCACACGAAATTTGTCCCTACCGCGACTCCAGGCCATTCTCGACGTCGATGCGGCCCAGGCCGCGGGCTGGGCCGCCCCCGATCTTCTGGCCGCCTTGCTCGACGGCGGGGCCCTGTGCATCCAGATTCGCGCCAAGCAGCTCGCCTCGGGACCCTTGCTCGCGCTCTGCGAGCGCGCGGTGCGAGCAGCGGCGCCTTACCGCGCGGCCATCATCGTCAACGACCGGCCCGACCTGGCGGTGCTGGCGGGTGCGGCGGGTGTGCACGTGGGGCAGGACGACCTCGCGCCGGCTGCGGCTCGGAGGCTCATGGGAGCCGATGCGATCGTCGGTTACTCCACGCATACGATTCAGCAGTTGCAAGCCGCCATGCTCGAGCCTGTCTCCTACATTGCTGTGGGCCCCGTATTCGGCACTCAAACCAAGGACACGGGCCACGATGCGATTGGCCTGGACTTCGTCGCCATGGCGGCGCGCCTTGCAGCCCCTCTGCCCATCGTCGCCATAGGGGGCATCACGCTGGAGAATGCGAGGTCGGTCATCGACGCCGGCGCGGCGGCCGTGGCGGTCATCAGTGACCTGCTGGTCGACACGGATGTCGCCCGCCGGACGCAGGCATATCTTCAGAACCTCGCGTAATATCGCGTATAGTCGCCGGACGGCCGCGCCGCACGGTTGGCCGTCCTAACAACCAGAGGGAACACTGTGGCTGGCTCATTGTTTCGCACCAAGTCGATTGACCGGCTTCTTGCGGAGGCGCAGGTCACCGGCGACAACACGCTGAAGCGCACGCTCGGCGCCGCCTCGCTCGTGGCGCTCGGCATCGGCGGCATCATCGGCGCCGGCATCTTCGTCCGCACCGCGGCAGCGATTGCCGAGCGGTCTGGACCGTCGGTCGTGATCGCCTTCATCGTGGCTGGGATCGGCTGCGCCCTCGCGGGACTCTGCTACGCCGAGTTCGCGTCGATGATCCCGATCTCCGGCAGCGCCTACACCTATTCCTACGCGACGATGGGCGAGCTGGTCGCGTGGATCATCGGCTGGGATCTGATACTCGAATACGCGGTCGGCGCTGCGACGGTGGCGATCGCGTGGAGCGAGTATTTCAACCGCGTGCTGAGCTACGTGGGCCTCGACATCCCATATCAATGGCGCCATTCGCCGATGGAGATGGCCGACGGCGTGTCGGGAATCATGAACCTGCCGGCGGTCTTCATCCTGGCGGTGCTGTCGCTCCTGCTCATCCGCGGTACGCGCGAGTCGGCGTTCGTCAACAACCTGATCGTGATCACCAAGGTCACGATCGTGATCCTGGTGATCATCCTGGGTTGGGGGTTCGTGAACCCGGCGAATCACACGCCGTTTATCCCCGAAGCGACCACCTACGTCACGCCAGAAGGCGTCACGCACAACTACGGCGGCATCCTCGGGATCCTGGGCGCCGCGGGCGTTGTCTTCTTCGCATTCATCGGTTTCGATGCGGTCTCCACCGCGGCGCAGGAGACGAAGAATCCGAAGCGCGACATGCCGATTGGCATTCTCGGCTCGCTGGTCGTCTGCACCGTCCTCTACGTCCTCTTCTCATACGTGCTGAGCGGCATCGCCACGGTCGAGGACTTCCGGACGGCGGGCAGGGAGGCGTCGGTGGCGTTTGCCATCACGAAGTACATGCACGGCTACGAATGGCTGTCCAAGTCGGTGACGATCGCGATCCTGGCAGGATTTTCGTCCGTCATCCTCGTCATGCTGCTGGGGCAGTCGCGGGTGTTCTTTGCGATGAGCAAGGATGGCCTGGTCCCGAGGATTTTTTCCGACACTCACCCGCGCTACCGGACGCCCTGGAAGTCGAACATGCTGTTCTTCGTGTTCACGGCGTTGTTTGCCGCGTTCATTCCGGGCGACATCGTCGGTGAGATGACGAGCATCGGCACGCTGTTCGCGTTCATCCTCGTGTGCATCGGCGTCTGGATCATGCGGCGCCGGAGACCCGATCTCGAGCGGGGCTTCACCGTGCCCGCGCTGCCGCTGGTGGCGACCCTCGGCGTTCTCGTCTGCGGAGCCATGATCTACGGACTGGGCTGGACGAACTGGCTGCGCCTCGGCGCATGGCTGCTGATCGGGCTGGTGCTGTACTTCGCTTACGCTCGGAACCACAGCCGCCTCGGCACGCCTTCTGGTGCCTAGCCGCGCAAGCGACGAACCAGTCTCGCGCTGGTCGTGGGCCCGCGGCCCCCGGCTCGCCGTGTCGCTGCTCCTGATGATCATCGCGGGCGGGACGGCGGGCTATGTGCTCATCGAGGGCTGGAGCCCGTGGGACGCCCTCTTCATGACCGTGACGACGGTGACGACGGTGGGCTACCGCGAGGTTCACCCGCTCACTTTCCGGGGCCAGGTCTTCACCCTCGCGCTGATTGCCGGCGGCGTCGGCACGGCCTTCTATACGGCCACTTTGATCGCAACCTTGATTGTGGAGGGCGGCCTGCATCGGCGGTTCGAGCAGCGCCGGTTTACGCGGATGCTGCAAGACATCAAAGATCATTTCATCGTGTGCGGCGTCGGCCGGATCGGCTCGATCATCGCCGAGGAGCTGCAACAGCAGCAGGTGCCCTTCGTCGTGATCGAACGCGACGCCAAGCGGGTCCAGGGAGCGATTGAGCGCGGATGGCTGGCGGTGGAAGCGGATGCCAGCCGTGAGGAGGTGCTGACACGAGTCGGCATCGAACGCGCGCGTGGGTTGATTGCCGCGGTTGGCACCGACGCGGAAAACGTCTACGCCGTGCTGACGGCACGCGGCATGCGGCACGATCTCTTCATCATCGCGCGCATCGAATCCGATGATGCCGAGCCCAAGCTGAAACGCGCGGGAGCGGACCGCGTGATTTCCCCGTACCACATCGGCGCGACGCAGATCGTCCAGACCGCGCTTCGTCCGGCGGTCGTCGACTTCGTGCATTTAGCCACCAGCTCGGAGCATCTCGAGCTGTCGATGGAGCAGGTGCACGTCCCCGAGCAGTCCCCGCTCGCCGGCAAGAGCTTGATTGATGCCGGCATCCGCCGGAAACATGGAGTGATCATCGTAGCGATCAAGCGCGCCAGCGGCGCGATGGAATTCAACCCCGAACCCGAGTCGGTGATCCGCGCCGGCGACGAGCTCGTCGTCCTCGGCCAGCTCTCGAGCGTCAAGGCGCTCGAGGAATCGGTGGGCGCATGAGCGCGCGGCTGCTGGACGGCCAGGCGCTCGCCGCCCGGATGCAGCAGGAGATCCGCCCGCAGGTCGCCGAGTTCACCAGGCGCCGCGGCCGGCCCCCGGGCCTCGCGATCGTGCTGGTGGGCCAGGATCCGGCGTCGGAGGTATATGTCGGTCACAAGCTGAAGGCCGGCACCGAAATTGGCTTCAGGGCCGATTTGAACCGGCTTCCGGAGACCGCCACTCTCGACGAGACGCTCGCTCTGGTTCAACGACTGAACCGTGAGGAGGTCTACGACGGCATCCTCGTGCAGTCGCCGTTGCCAAAGAGCATGGGTGCAGGCGCCGGCATCACGGTGTTCGACGCGATCGATCCGAGCAAGGACGTCGATGGCCTGACCGCGGTCAACGTCGGCAAGCTTGTCCAGAATCGCGCCGCGCTCATTTCGTGCACGCCCGCGGGCATCATCGAATTGCTCGAGCGGGAACGGATTCCAATCGCGGGGCAGCGCGCGGTCGTGATCGGGCGCAGCGACATCGTCGGAAAGCCGATGGCGTTGCTGCTGCTGCAGCGCGATGCGACGGTGACCATCTGTCATTCAAAGACACCCAACCTCGCGGAGGTGTGCCGCGAGGCCGACATCCTCGTGGCCGCGGTCGGCCGCGCGGCGATGGTGACCACGGACTTCGTCAAGCCGGGCGCGGTCGTCATCGACGTCGGCGTCAATCGAGTGAGCGATCGCCCTACGGTCGAGCTTCTCTACCCCAAAGGACATCGCCGGCGCGCGGTGTTCGAGAAGAACGGTTCTCTACTCGTCGGCGACGTGCATCCCGCGGTGGCTGAGCTGGCAAGCGCACTCACCCCTGTTCCTGGAGGGGTCGGACCGCTTACGATCACAATGTTGATGATGAACACACTTCGCGCAGCTCATGCACGGGTCGCTCGGTAGTTGGCAGCGAATCGGGTACGCCGCATAGCGTTGACCGGCGGCATCGCCACGGGAAAGAGCTACGTCCGCGGGCGGCTGGAAAAACTTGGCGTGGCGACGATCGACAGCGACGCGCTCGCGCGCGAGGTCGTCGCATCGGGGACGGCTGGATTCACCGAGATCGTGCACCAGTTCGGGCCCGGTGTGATCAGCAAGTCTGGCGAGCTCGATCGTCAGAAGCTCGGCGCCATCGTGTTTTCCGACCCAGCGTCACGGCGCACACTCGAGGCGATCGTGCACCCGCTCGTGAAGCGGGCCACCGACGCGTGGTTTGCGTCGCTCGATCCGGCGGCGCATCCGTTCGCGGTCGCCGACATTCCGCTGTTGTATGAAGTCGATCGCGAGAAGGATTTCGATGAAGTGATCGTGGTGGCCGCCGATCCGGACACGCAGGTCAAGCGCGTCATGCAACGAAACGATCTGTCGGAAGTCGAGGCGCGGAAGCGACTGAGTGCCCAGCTACCGATTGATGAAAAAATCCGGCGCGCCGATCACGTCATCCGCACCAACGATTCACTCGCCGACACCGACAAGCAGGTCAAACGCGTCTGGGAATCGCTGAAGGCAGCGAAGTAGTCAGGATTCGTTGACCAGGGCGTCCGCCACGGCGGTGTCCTTCGCCGGGGCGATCCGCTCCTCCACAAACGTATTCCATTCATGGCACTGCGGGCATTGCCAGAGCAGCTCCGTGCTCCGGTAGCGGCAATGCCGGCAGACGTGCGGGTCGAGATAGAACACCGCGTCGCGCGCCAGCGCGATGTAGCGCTTGACCAGCGCCGGCTCGAAACCAAGGCCCGACAGCACGGCCCAGACTTCCTGGTGGATGGCGAGCCCGTGAGGGTGGTGTGACAGCGCGTCGAGCAGCAAGTCGAAGGCGGGACGCTGCTCGCCGGCGCTGGAGAGGTGCCGCGAAAGCGCGAGGCGGGTGCGCCAGTCCTGCGGGCTCTGCTCGATCAGGCGGTTGCATAAATCGATGAACCGCTTCGGCGCGCCCATCGTCCGGTAGGCGCGCTCGAGGCGCTCGAACGCCAGGTAGGCGTGCTCCGGGACGGCGTCGATCAGCCGCTCCCAGGCTTCGACGGCCGCCGCGATGTTTCCTTGCTGCTCGCGCACGTCTCCCAGGTTCAGGTACGCGGGAACGGTGCGCGCATCGACGTCGATCGCGTCGCTGAACGTGCGCGCCGCGGCGATGACGCCGCCGTCACGCGCCTGCGCGCTGCCGATCTGGTTGCGAAGGAATCCCAGGATCTGCTGATCGTCGGGGCGGCGCCCCGCGTCGATCTTCGCAATCTGTTCCCGCACCTGCAGCGCCTCGGCCCACTGGTGTTGATCCTCGTGCAGCTTCTGCAGGTTCACCAGGGCGTAGCGGTTGCGTGGATCGAGCTGCAGCACTTCCTGGAACGCTTCGAGCGCGCGATCGACGAACCCGCCATGCCGAAAGTCGAGGCCAAGGCAGAGCAGCACGTAGGCATGTTCCAGCTTCGTGAGGTCGGGCCGCTGGAGCAGCGCCTGGTGAACGTTGATCGCCCGGCCCACCTGCCCCTTCTCGCGGTAGAGGTTGCCCAGGATCATCTGGATCTCGAGCGCGTCGGTGTCGGTGCTGGTCGCCTGCGTCAGCTCGTCGATCGCCTGGTCGACCTGGTTGTCGACCAGGAAATTGAGGCCGAGCATGTAGTGGGGAGTCTCACGCAGCCGCCGGCGGTCGATCCAGCGGCCATCCCGCAGCTTGTACCGCTCCCAGGCCTTGCCGACCGCCAACCCCACCAGCAGGGCAATCAGGGACGCGAGAAGATACAGCTCGGTCGTCACCAACGGCACTCAGATCATTCCGGTTCGCCAGAGATCGTGCAGGTGGACGACGCCTTCCACCTTCTGCCGGGCGTCCACGACGACGATGGCGGTGATCTTACGCTGCTCGAGGATGTGAAGCGCCTCGGCCGCCAGCATGCCGTGGTGGATGGTGACGGGGCCGCGCGTCATGACGTCCTGGGCGCTGCGCTCGAGCAGGTTTGGAGACACGCTCATGTGCCGCCGCAGGTCGCCGTCGGTGATGATGCCGATCAGCCGATCGTGCTCATCGACGACGCAGGTCATGCCGAGCCCCTTCCGGGACATCTCGTAGATCACCTCGTGCATCGCGGTCGCCGCACGGACAATCGGCGCCAGCTCGCCGCCCTTCATCAGCTGCTCGACGCGCATCAGCGCCTTGCCGAGCTTGCCGCCTGGATGCAGGTTGGCAAAGTCTTCCTGGCGGAATCCCTTTGCGACGAGGAGCGTCATTGCCAGCGCATCACCGAGCGCGAGCGCGGCCGTCGTGCTGGCCGTGGGCACAAGGTTGAGGGGGCACGCTTCCTCCGACACCTGGCAGTCGAGCGCGACGTCAGCCGCCTGTCCCAGCGTCGACCTGCAGTTGCCGGTAATCGTGATGAGCTTGGCGCCGAGGCGCTTGATGGTCTCCAGCAGCCGCAGCAGTTCCTCGGTCTCGCCGCTGTACGACAACGCGACGACCACGTCATCGCCCTGGATCACACCGAGGTCGCCATGCGCGGCCTCGGCTGGATGGAGGAAGAGCGCGGGCGTGCCCGTGCTCGAGAGCGTCGCGGCAATCTTCCGGCAGATGATGCCCGACTTGCCCATGCCCGTCACGATCACGCGCCCGCGGCATTCGAGCAGCAGGCGAACCGCCCGTTCGAAGCGCTCGTCCAGCCGATCGACGAGGGCGAGGATGGCGGCAGCCTCGGTTTCCAGCACCTTGCGCGCCAGCGCCAGGTCTGCCGCGGTCACTTTCAGCCCTCGACTGTGCTCGGGCTGACCTTGAGCGGGTCGAAGGGTCATGAGCGGCCGGCTCCGGCCGGCACCTGGTCGCGCGCGGCGGCGTCAATCCGTTTGAGCTTGCGCATCAGCGGCTCGAGCTTGTCGAGTGACAGCGCGTTGGCCGCGTCGCTCTTCGCGCGCGACGGGTCTTCGTGCACTTCCATGAACACCGCATCCACGCCTGCCGCCACGCCGGCCGACGCGAGCGGCTCGATGTACTGCGCCAGTCCGGCGGTGACCCCGTCTCCCGCGCCGGGCAACTGCAGACTGTGCGTCACGTCGAAGACGACGGGGTAGCCGAGCTCGCGAAGCATCGGCAGCGCGCGCATGTCGACGACGAGGTTGTTGTAGCCAAAGGTGACGCCGCGTTCGGTGACGAGCACCGAGTAGTTGCCTTCCGCGGTCACCTTCTCGATCACATGACGCATGTCGGCGGGGGCCAGGAACTGGCCTTTCTTGACGTTGACTACCTTGCCGGTGCGCGCGGCGGCGACGAGGAGGTCGGTCTGTCGGGAGAGGAACGCGGGAATCTGCAGCACGTCGGCGACCGCCGCGGCTTCAGCGGCCTGTGAGGGCTCGTGGATGTCGGTCAGGATCGGCAGGCCGGTGCGCGCCCGAACCTCGCCGAGTGCCTTGAGTCCCGCATCCAGGCCGGGTCCCCGGAACGAGCGCCGCGACGTCCGGTTGGCCTTGTCGTACGACGCCTTGAAGATCACCGGCACGCCGCACCGGGCGGCGATCTCGCGGATGGCGCCGGCGATGTCGACCGCGTGCTGCGTGCTCTCGATCACGCACGGTCCGGCAATCAAGGCGAGCGGGTGCCCTCCACCGATCTGGAAAGAGCCAACCTGGACGGGATTCACTCGGTAATTATAGTTGTCAGTTGTCGGTTGTCAGTTGTCGGAAGGCAACTGACAACTGGCCGCCTACTGCCGGCTTCCGACGGCCGCGGGGACCGTCGTGAGGCGGCCGGTCTTGTGCCGGTAGCTCGCTTCGACGAAGCTGGCAAACAGCGGGTGCGGCTTGATCGGCTTGGACTGGAACTCGGGGTGGAACTGCACCGCGATGAACCAGGGATGCGACGGCAGCTCGGCGATCTCGACGAACTTGCCGTCGGGTGAGCGGCCGGACACGTGCATGCCCTTTTCGTTCAGCGACGGCTCGTACAGGCAGTTGAACTCGAAGCGATGGCGGTGGCGCTCGTGAATGAGCGACGTGCCATAGATCTTTTCGGCGAGGGAGCCGGGCGCGAGCTCGCAGGCATACCGGCCTAGCCGCATCGTGCCGCCCAGCTCGTCGACGCCAAGCAGATCCCGCAGCTTGTAGATCACCTTGTGCGGCGCGTTCTCGTCCACTTCGGTCGAATCGGCGCCCTCGAGGCCGCACACGTTGCGCGCGAACTCGACGGTGGCCCACTGGAAGCCGTAGCAGATGCCGAAGAAGGGGATGCCGCGCTCGCGCGCATATTCAGACGCCTTCATCATCCCGCGCGTGCCGCGCGACCCGAACCCGCCCGGCACCAGGATGCCGTGCGCGTCCTCGAGCAGTTCGGCCCCGCCTTCCTTTTCCAGCGCCTCGGCCTCGACCCAGTTGAGCCGCACCTTGAGATGGTTCGCGAACCCGCCGTGAAACACCGCCTCGTTGAGACTCTTGTACGAATCCTCGTAGCCGGTGTACTTGCCGACGACGTGAATCGTGAGCTCGTCGGCCGGGTTCTTGATGCCGTGCACCAGCTTCTGCCACGCCTCGGTGTGCGCCTCGGTCAGCGGCAGGTGGAGGAGCTTCAGCACGATCCGGTCGAGCCCCTCTTCCGAGAGCACCAGCGGCACTTCGTAGATGGTGGGGACATCTTTGGCGGTGATGACCGCCTCCTCGGCGACATCGCAGAAGAGCGCAATCTTGCGCTTGATGTCGGCGTCGAGAAAGCGGTCGGTGCGGCAGAGGAGGATGTCCGGCTGGATACCAATGGACCGCAGGTCGCGCACGCTGTGCTGCGTCGGCTTGGTCTTCAACTCGCCGGCGGTGCCGATGTAGGGCACCAGCGTCAGGTGAATGTAGATCGCGTTATCGCGGCCGACGTCGAGACGGAACTGGCGGATCGCCTCGAGGAACGGCATGCTCTCGATGTCACCGACCGTGCCGCCAATCTCGACCAGCACGACATCGACGTCGCGCGCCGCCATGCGGATGGCGTCCTTGATCTCGTTGGTGATGTGGGGGATGACCTGCACGGTGCGCCCGAGGTAGTCGCCGCGGCGCTCTTTCTGGATGACCGACAGGTAGATCTTGCCCGTCGTCCAGTTGCTGTTACGCGTGGCGATCATGCTCGTGAAGCGCTCGTAGTGGCCCAGGTCGAGGTCGGTCTCGGCGCCGTCGTCGGTGACGTAGACCTCGCCGTGCTGGTACGGGCTCATCGTTCCGGGATCGACGTTGATGTACGGGTCGAACTTCTGGAGCGCCACGGTGTAGCCGTGGTCCTCGAGCAGTCGCCCGATTGACGCGGCCGCCAGTCCCTTGCCCAGGGACGACACCACGCCGCCGGTCACGAAGATGTACTTCACGGGCCGTCCGTCAGCTCGCTGCATCATGCGTCCTCATGCGCGCGTGGCTACCGCCAGAAGTTGGCGGCGTGCGCGCTCCAGATCCTCGGGCGTGTCGACGCCAACTGAGTCGTACTGTGTTTCAACGGTGCGGATGCGATAGCCGTGCTCGAGCGCACGCAGTTGCTCGAGCGACTCGGCGATCTCGAGCTCGGTTTGCGGCAAGCCGGCGAATGCGATCACGAAGTCGCGGCGGTAGGCATAGAGCCCGACATGCTTGTGCGCGGGACGGCTGACGCCGGTCGTTTCGAAAATGCTGCCGCGGATGCTCGGGATCGAGGCGCGCGAGAAGTAGAGCGCGTTGCCGTCCTTGTCGGCGACGACCTTGACGACATTCTGGTTGGCGCAGTCCTCGGGGTCGGTGATCAAGCGGCGCAGCGTCGACATCTGCAGCGACGGGTCGCGCTCGAGCGGCTCGATCACCTCGGCAATCGCCCGCGGATCGATGAGTGGCTCGTCGCCCTGCACGTTGACGATGATGTCGCAGCGAAGCTCGGTCGCGACCTCGGCGATACGATCGGTGCCGGTGCGATGGATCGAGCGCGTCATGCGGACCGCGCCGCCAAACCCTTCGACCGTCATCGCGATTCGCGCATCATCGGTCGCCACCACGACGGCGTCCACGCCTGGCGCGGCCGCCGCGCGGCGGTAGACGTGCTCGATCATGGAGCGTCCGCCGATCTCAGCGAGCGGCTTGCCTGGAAAGCGGGTTGACTGGTATCTGGCGGGGATGACGACGACGGTGTGCAGGGGCTGCGACGTTCTCTCGAAAGGATTTCGGAACGTTACAGGGTGCACGGCGAATCATAGCACAGCCGATCCCTGTTTCTGGCCGCGCGAAAAGCCGAAGGAGTACAATTGGCGGCGAACGTGCTGATGAATTGGAAGGCGACGACGGTGGTCTCCGGCGCTACGCTGCTGGCGGGATGGCTGGTGTCCGCGCCGCCGGCGACGACGACTCGAATCGCGTTGCCGTCTTCATCGCAGAGCTCGCAAGTCGCCGCCGCCGCTTCCGACATCGGCCAACTCGCCGAGCGTCTCCAGACGCAGACGCGTCGAGAAGTCGAATTCCGTTCTTCCAACCGCAACCTGTTTCGATTTGGACCGAATGCCCCGGTGAGACCGGCGAGCCCGGAGCGGGCAGTGTCAGCGGCGTCCGTGCCGCCGGTCGAGATCGTTCCGCAGGCGCCGCCGCCTCCGTTCGTATCGCTGTCTGGTGTCGCCAGCGACCCCGACGGTCAGCGGACGGTGCGGACGGCGATTCTCAGCTCGCCGATGGGTGTGCTCCTCGTGCACGAAGGCGACGACGTGCTCGGTCAGTATCGGGTCGGTGCTATCGGAGAGGACTCAGTCGAGTTGACCCGCCTCTCCGACGGCACCGCTCTGCGGCTTACGCTGAAAAACTAAACCCTGACGATGCGCGCCTCGCGGATCGCCTTGACCTTGAGAAGGTCGGCGAGGACCGCGTCAGGTATGGGCGACGTCTCGTCGACGATCACCACGCCAACCGCGTTCTTGCCCTCGCGCCCGAGCGCGAAGGTCGCGATGTTGACGCCGTGCTTCCCGAGGATCGTCCCGACTTCGCCGATCACGCCCGGCTGATCGTTGTTGCGAATCACGATCATCGTGCCCCCGAGCGGCGCTTCGACGCCGATGCCATCGACGAGCACGAGGCGGGGCGAGTTGCCCTCGAACACAGCCCCTTCAACCCATTTCTCGCCATCGCTCGCGTGCAGCTTGGCCGAGATCAGGCTGGTGTAGTTCCGCGGACGGGTGCTGCGTGACTCCACGACCTCGAGGCCGCGCTGGGCAGCCACCGCACGGGCGTTCACCATCGTGACGCCGGACGACAGGATCGGCTTGAACAAGCCCACCAGCACCGCGCTGACGATCATGTCGTTGCGGCCTGCGGCCAGCTCGCCGTAGTAGCGAACGCCGAGCGTGTGTGCGCGGCCGTCATTCAGTTGTGCCAGAAACGCACCCAGCTTCTCGCCGAGCTCGACGTACGGACGCAGCCGGCTGAACTCTTCGGCCGACACGGACGGGAAGTTCACTGCATTGCGAATGATGCCGTCGCGGAGGAAGTCGCGCAGCGCGGCGGCGGTCTCGACGCCGACCAGCTCCTGTCCCTCGCGCGTGGACGCGGCAATGTGCGGCGTCGCCACGACCTGCGGCAGCATCTGCAGCCGCTGATCGACGGTCGGCTCCTTCTCGAAGACGTCGAGCGCCGCGCCACCGACGTGGCCAGACTCGATCGCGTCTGCAAGCGCCTTCTCGTCAATCAGATCGCCACGGGCGGTGTTGATGATCCGGATCCCCTTCTTCGACCGCGCCAGCCTGTCGGCGTTGACGATGTGCCGCGTCTTGTCATTCGACGGCATGTGGAGGGAAACGTAATCGGAGCGCGCAAATACGTCATCGAGCGAGACGAGCTCGGCGCCGAGGTCGCGGGCCACCTGTTCGGAGATGAACGGATCGTGCGCGATGATGCGCATGCCAAAGACAGCCGCGCGGCGCGCGACCTCCTGGCCAATCCGTCCCAGCCCGGCGAGGCCAAGCGTCTTATCCCGGATCTCTTCGCCCAGGAATTTCTTTTTCTCCCATTTGCCCTGCTTCATGGCCGCATCGGCTGCGGGCACGTTGCGCGCCATCGAGAGAATGAGGCCCACCGCCAGTTCAGCGACGCTGATGCTGTTGGCGCCAGGCGCGTTCATGACAACGATGCCGCGTGCGCTTGCGGCGGGAACGTCGACGTTATCGACGCCGGTGCCCGCGCGTGCGATCACGCGAAGCTTCGGAGCGGCATTGATAATGGCGGCGGTGACTTTGGTCGCGCTACGAACGACGAGCGCGTCGGCCTCCGCCATGTCGGCGGAGAGTTGGTCGGGTGCCCGCCCGGTGCGGGCGTCTACGTCCCAGCCTTCCTTGCGAAGAAGATCGAGGGCGGAAACGGGGAGGTCGTCAGCTACAACAATTTTCAAGGGCATCGATGATGGTGTCTGCGAGTCAGCGTGAGTGCTCCGCAAGTATAATCTGCGACTGCCGTCGAGTTCGAGGTGACGTTCGCACTACGATAGTGCAAACCGCTAGAATCCTCGGATTCAAGCACGAACAGCGGTCTAAACGGGGTCTTTTCAACAGGGTTTTCAACAGAATCTGTGCGTAACCCGCGGCTCGGCTGTGGGAAGGTGACCTAAGGTGTGCGCCTGTGCGCGCCCCGCGAAATGAGGAATTGATGAAGCGCAAAGTGACAGTGGTAGGCGGAGCCGGCAACGTCGGCGCGACGGTGGCGCGGTCCATCGCGGAAAAAGAACTGGCCGACGTCGTGATTATCGACATCGCCGACCAGAAGGCGGCCGGCGTGGCCCTGGATATCTACGAAACCTGTCCGATCATCGGATCCGACTCCCGCGTCATCGGCGGCGGGACGTGGGGGGATGCGGCGGGCTCCGACATCGTCGTCATCACGTCGGGCAAGCCGCGCAAGCCCGGCATGAGCCGCGACGACCTGGTCAAGGACAACTTCGCGATCATGCAGAGCATCGCGCCGAAGGTGGCCGAGCACTGCCCGAATGCCATCGTCATCCCCGTGGCAAACCCGCTCGACGCGATGGCGCAGGCGCTCTTTCGTTTGACGAAGTTCCCGCGCGAGCGGGTGATTGGCATGGCCGGCGTGCTCGACTCGGCGCGCATGAGCACCTTCATCGCGATGGAGCTCAAGGTGTCGGTCGAGAACGTGCACTCGTTCGTGCTGGGCGGACACGGCGACACCATGGTGC
>CAMCNL010000069.1 GCA_945876205.1 Candidatus Sulfopaludibacter sp. SbA3 | reverse complement strand
TTGCCGTCAGAGCGAAAAGGCAGGCGAGAATGAATGAAGTTCTCGGCATTGGTTCCTCGTTGTTGACCTACAGGACCGCTCCGCAGCTTCTGATGTCGGCGGGCACGGCACCACACGCTACTCCTCGCCACCCCACCCGACCTCCGGATGATGGATAGAAGCCCTTGTTTGTGCTGCGTGACCATAGTTGCGCCTGCCTAACGTTCGCGGCTCACCAGCGGCTGCACAAGAAACACGCAGCCGTCTGGTGCAGCCGCTTGTTGGCTGCAGCCGGGTCTAGAATGGCCACATGGCGTCCCGAGCGCAAGACCTTCTTCGTGAAGCCCTGACATTGCCGATCGACGAACGAGCGGACGTGGCCGCAGAACTCCTGGCAAGCCTTGATGACGCCGGGACTGAAAACAGCGCTGAAGTCGAAGCCGCGTGGGCCGCCGAGATTGAGAGGCGCGCCCGGCGTGTCATGGCCGGTGAGTCTGAAGGCATTCCCTGGGAAGACGTTCGGAGCCGCGCCGAAGCTGAACTGCGCAAGCGGTGACCAAGCGCGTTCGCTTTGAGGACGAAGCGGACGCGGAGTACCGTCACGCCGGCCGATGGTATGAAGGCCGACGTGGCTGCAGTTTGCATCAGAGCCCGGCGCACAGCATTCGCACCCTCCCGCTGCACCGCCGACGCGTCCAGATGAAAGCGAGAGGGTGGACAACACCGACGATGTGCGGCGAGCGCGCTGGAGCTAGAGCGCGAGCGCGCCGAAATGCTGTTCGTATCGGGTCTTGAATTCAGCAAGGCGGTACGAGTGACTCGTGCCGCCGAGATGCTCGAGCGCATAGGTGGCCGCGACGCTCCCGAGCTGAGCTGACACCACGTAGGACGCGCCGCTCGACATCCCCTTCATCAACCCGCCGCGGAACGCGTCACCGACGCCGGTGGGATCGACGATGCGGTGCGGTTGCACAGCGCTGACATCGGTACGCGTGCCGGTCTGATAGAGAGAACAGCCCTCCTCGCCGCGGGTCACGATCAGCACCTCGGCGACCCCGAGCACCTCGTCTTCACCCATCCCGGTCTTCTGGCGGATCAGCTCGAACTCATAGTGGTTGGCGATCACCACGCGCGCACCCGCGATGCCGTCGCGCAGCTCGTCACCCGACATGCGCGCGCACTGCTGACCTGGGTCGAAGATGAAGGGAATCCGCAGGGTGCGGCATTCCTCCGCGTACTGAACCATCGCACCCGGATCGTTCGGCGAGATGATGACGAGCTCCGCATCCGCCACTGTCCGAAACGACAGCTCCCCCGCGTTGGCCATGGCTCCGGTATAAAACGACGCGATCTGGTTGTTCTCCGCGTCGGTGCTGCAGAAGAACGACGCGGTGAATTTATCGCCGACCTGGTGGACGAGCGAGGTGTCGACGCCGGCGGCGTCGAGCCACAGACGGTACTCGCCGAAGTCCTGGCCAGCCGTGGCCATGAGAAAGGGGCGCTCGCCGAGCAGCGCCAGCGTGTACGCAATGTTCGGCGCACAGCCGCCCCGCCGCTTGTCCATGGAATCCACGAGAAAGCTGAGGCTGACTCGCTGCATGTGTTCCGGCAGGAGGTGCTCGGTGAACTTGCCGGGAAACGACATGAGGTAGTCGTAGGCGATCGATCCGGTGACGATGAGTTTCATGGGTTTCTGGTGCGATCCTTCCCACACCACGGCCGGCCGCGCCGTTGTCGCGGCCGTGAAATCGTGGTCGATGGCTTGTTGTGGCTACTATTCAATCAGTTGAAACACGCCGTTAGATTGCCTGCAGGTACTTGCCGACCAGCGGCGCCAGCTCCTTGCGGGTTGAGTCTGGAATCGCGTCGGGACGGGTAATCAGTGCGAACTTCAGTGCGGACGCGCATTCGCAGGTGCGCTCGTACGGCAGCTGCTCGACGGCGCCGGCGATGATCTGCTGGGCGGTCTTGGCGTTCTGCATCAGGTTGGCGATCACCATCTCAACGGTGACCGAGTCGTGGTCCGGATGCCAGCAGTCGTAATCGGTGACCAGGGCGATCGTCGAGTAACAGATCTCGGCTTCGCGCGCGAGCTTGGCTTCCTGCAGGTTGGTCATCCCGATGATCTCCATGCCCCACGACCGATAGAGCTTCGACTCTGCGAGAGTCGAGAACTGCGGCCCTTCCATGCACACGTAGGTGCCGCCCTTGTGGACCGTGGCGCCCGACTTCACCGCGCTCTGGTGCGCCAGGCCGCTGAGGATCTTGCAGAAGGGGTGCGCGAACCCGACATGCGCGGCGAGGCCGCGACCGAAGAACGTGCTGACGCGGCCCTTCGTGCGATCGAAGAACTGGTCCGGGATGACGATGTCGAGCGGTTTGTATTCTTCCTTGAGGCTGCCGACGGCGCTGGCCGAGAGGATGTACTCGACGCCCAGCATCTTCATGCCGAAGATGTTGGCGCGGAAATTCAGCTCCGACGGCAGGATGCGGTGACCCGCGCCGTGACGCGACAGAAACGCGACCTTCTGGCCGCGCAGCGTGCCAAGCAGGTACGGTCCCGACGGATCGCCAAACGGCGTCGTGAGCGTCTTCTCTTCGCGGCCGGTGACGTCGGCCATGTCGTACAGGCCGCTCCCGCCAATGATGCCTATCTTTACGTGGTCCATGTTCGCTCTGGGATTTGATCGACTGGGAAGTGTGAGTTTACAACACCTGCTCGACGTGTCTCCTGCCGTCCTTCTCGCGGATGTAGCCGGCGGCGATGCACGGATCGTGCTCGAAGAAGACGAGATGCTCGCGGTCGATCGCCTCGCGGATGACGCGCTTCTTCACCGCGAGCGTCTGCATCGGGAAGAGGTCGTAGCCCATGATCCAGGCGTCCTGGATGTGGGCGGTCGTCGGGATCAGGTCCGCCGTGAACAGCGCCGTCTTCCCGCCTGACTCGAGGTAGACAATCTGATGCTGTCCGGTGTGGCCGCCGGTCCGCTCCACGCGTACGCCCGGCTTCACCACGCCGTCTTCCTGGTAGAAGTCCACGACTCCGGCACTCTTCAGCGGCACGAAGTCGTCCTGGAGATAGCTCGCCCGGTTTCGCTCATGCGGATGCGTGGCATCATCCCACTCCGACGCTCGAATCAGGTACCGCGCGTTGCCAAAGCGCGGAACGATCGCCGCGCCTTCGCGCCGCGTGGCACCGCCGAAATGGTCGAAGTGCAGGTGCGTCGCCAGCGCAAACTCGATTGAGCCGGCGGACAGGCCGGCGTCGGCGAGCGAGTGATCGAGATGGCGGCTGCGGTCGAATGCGTAGATGTCGGTGTGCTTCGCGTCCCACTTGTCGCCCGCGCCGCAGTCGATGATCATCCGGCCCCACGCGCCTTCGACCACGAGCGGCCGCATGGCTAACGGGATCCGGTTGCGATCGTCTGGCCTGGTTTTCCTTTCCCACAGCGGACGCGGGACGACGCCGAACATCGCGCCGCCGTCGAGACGAAAGAGGCCGTCGTTGACGCTGATCAGTTGCAGGTCGCCCCACGCCAGCCGCTTTGCCGACAGATCGGGGCGGATGCGAGCGGGCTCCTTCAATTCGACGAGGACGCCGTGCGCCGCCGACGGATGAATGAAGGCGACCAGTGCGCCTTCCGCGCCCGGCCTGGGCTCGTCGTCCACGAGCCGGACGCCGCGCTGTTTCAACTGCGCGAGCGCGGCCGCGATGTTCTCCACCCTGAGCGTGATGTGATGGATGCCCGGCCCGCGTTTGTCGATGTACTTCGCGATCGCCGAATCAGGCGCGGTCGCCTCGAGAAGCTCGAGCGAGGACTGCCCGACAGGAACAAAGTGCGCGCGGACGCGCTGCGACTGCACCTCCTCCGGGGCTTCGACCTCGAGTCCCAGGGCGTCGCGATAAAACGCGAGAGCCGCGTCGATGTCGCCAACGGCGATGCCGATGTGATCGAGGACGGCTTTCACCCGAAGATTTTCTCCATGACTTCCGCCGCCGCGCTGTAAGGATCGAGCTCGCGGGCGGCGAGGCGGTCGAACACGCGATCCAGGTCGCCCGCGGGAAGCGACCGTTCAACCCGCTGAAGAAACTGGTGAGACAGGAGCTCGCGAAAGCGGTATTCCTGCCGCGCGCGCTGGCGTGTGGCGCGCGTGGCCGACGACTGCTGGCGGAACTTGCCGATCTCGGTCCAGAGCTCGGAGATGCCCACGTCGGCGGTCGCCTGCGTCTTCACAATCGGCGGACGCCATTCGCCTGGCGCAAACGTCTGCAGCGACAGGTTGGCGACAATCGACTGCGCGAGCGAGTCGGCGCCTTCGCGGTCGGCCTTGTTCACGACGAAGATGTCGGCGATCTCCATGATGCCGGCCTTGAGCGCCTGCACCTCGTCACCTGCACCAGGCACCAGCATGACGACGGAGACGTCGGCGGTCCTGATGATGTCGACCTCGTCCTGCCCCACCCCGACCGTCTCGATGATGATCACGTCCTTGCCCGCGGCGTCGAGCACGAGCGCGACGTCGCTGGTCGCACGCGCCAGGCCGCCGAGGTGACCGCGCGTCGCCATGCTGCGGATGAACACCCCCGCGTCAAAGGCGTGCGCGCTCATTCGCACCCGGTCGCCGAGAATCGCGCCGCCGGTAAACGGGCTGGTCGGATCCACGGCGATGACGCCGACCGACTGCCCCTCGCTTCGGATCTTCGCGATCAGCCGATCGACCAGCGTGCTCTTGCCGGCACCGGGCGGACCGGTGATGCCCACCAGGTAGGCGCGTCCCGTCTTGCCGTAAATCTCCCGGATCAGGTCGGCGCCGGCGGCGCCTTCGTCCTCGACCAGCGAGATGGCGCGCGCAATGGCGCGCGGATCGCCCGACGCTATGCGGGATCGCAGGTCGCGGCCCGGCAGATCGACGTTAGCTGGCAAGGAGTTGTCTGGCGATGACCAGCCGCTGGATTTCGCTGGTACCTTCACCGATGGTCGTGAGCTTCACGTCGCGGAAGTATTTCTCGGCCGGATAGTCCTTGATGAAGCCGTACCCGCCATGGATCTGCACGCCGTCCTCGGCGGCCCGCACCGCAATCTCGCTGGAGTACAGCTTGGCCATCGCCGCCTCGAGCGTCGTCCGCCGTCCGTGATCCTTCATCGACGCGGCGCGATACGTCAGCAGGCGCGCGGCCTCGATGCGTCCGGCGTTCTCGACGAGCTTGGCGCGAATCGCCTGGAACGTGCCGATCGGCCGGCCGAACTGCGTCCGCACGAATGCGTAGCCGCGGGCCGCTTCGTACGCGCCTTGCGCGAGACCCACCGCCAGCGCGGCGATGCCGATCCGGCCCGCGTCGAGCACCTGCAGGGCGTTGATGAAGCCTTGTCCTTCAGCGCCCAGCATCTGCGACGCCGGCACCCGGCAATGATCGAAGATGACCTCGCTCGTTTCGCTGGCGCGCATCCCGAGCTTCTCTTCCTTCTTGCCCGGGCGAAAACCGGGCGTGCCGCGCTCGACGATGAACGCCGAGATCCCACGGTTGCCCTTCGCCTTGTTGGTGACGACCATGACGACAATCAGGTCGCCGTAGCGCCCGTGGGTGATGAACTGCTTGGTGCCGTTGATCAGCCACTGGTCGCCGTCACGGATGGCCGTCGTACGCATTGCAGCGGCGTCGCTCCCCGCCGACGCCTCGGTCAACCCCCACGCGGCCAGCTTCTCGCCCTTGGCGAGCGGCACGAGGTACTGCTGCTTCTGCTCCTCGGTGCCGAAGGCCGCGATATGCGCCGCGCCGAGGCCGTTGTGGGCCGCCACCGACAAGCACACCGACGGATCGACCCGGGCCAGTTCCTCGATGCAGATGCAGTAGTCGACCGACGACATCGCCGCGCCGCCGTAGGCTTCAGGACACTGGATCCCCATCAGCCCCAGAGCCCCGAGACGCGGAAGGAGCTCTACCGGGAAGTGCTGCGCATCGTCCCATTCCCGCACATGGGGCCGGATCTCGCTCTCGGCAAACTCGCGGATGCTGCGGCGAAGCAGTTCCTGATCGTCGCTGAGACGTAAGTTCATCTACGCACCCTCGCACCCTCGCACCATCGCACCATGATCGTATCATTCGGTATGCGATTGATTCGTCTGATTGGCGCCACGCTTCTGCTGATGCTTGTCTCGTCACCCGCCTTTGCCGATGCGACGCTGTTTCTCGGCAGCACGACCACACCGACGAACCGTCCGGCGAAGGGTTTTGCGGTGGGCGTCGGGCTGCTGGTGGTCGGTTTCGAATTCGAGTTCGCCGAGACCAGCGAGAACCTGGGGGAGGGAGCGCCTCAGCTCAGGACCGGGATGGGCAACGTCCTCGCCCAGACGCCGGTTGCGGTGGCCGGGATGCAGTTCTACTTCACCTCCGGTGCAGGCGCGTACCGCGAGGTGCTCGGCGACCGTCAGGAGACGCACGTCGGCATCAATACGGGAGGCGGCGTGAAGGTGTCGCTGCTCGGACCGGTCAAGGCGCGGCTCGATTACCGCGTCTTCAAGCTACGCGGTGAACCGCTCTACAAGACGGTCCACCGGGTGTACGCGGGTTTGAATCTGGCGTTCTGACGCGCAGGCTGAAGCCCGCGCGCTACGGCTGCGGGGGTGCCGGACGCGTGGGCGGCGCGCCACGTCCTGCCGGCGCTGCCCCACGTCCGGCGGGCGCGGCTCCGCGCCCCGCAGGTGCACCGCGGCCACCAGGTGCCGTGGTTGCCGGATCGGTGATCGTCGGTGTCGCCGGCGACGGCGGTGGCGGCACCACGGGCGACAGGTTCAGCAGGCTTCCTCCACCCGCAAGCGCGCCGGTGTAGAGCTTCCAGATTTCCTGGATGCGGTCGGGATACGCATCGCTGAGGATCCGCCCAAGGCCGTAATCCGCGCCTGGAGTCGCCGGATCGACCACGAACACATACATCACCGTGCCATTGGGGCCGGGTTCGGTCGCCTTGAAGATCTTCCAGCCGCTGGCCTGCGCGCGGACGGCAGGGTCGGTCGACTTCGCGAGCGCGTCCTGCAGCAGCCCGATGACCGTCTCGAAATCGAGAGCGCGTTCAGGACGGACCGCGTTGAACAGCAGGCCAGTCTTGGCGGTGAACGAGCGCGTCAGGACCGGGGTTGCAGGAACGGGCGGCAGGATCGACGTGGGCACCGGCGGTGCGCCTGGCACGGGGACCGGCGGTGCCGGCTGCCCGGCTGGCGGCGCCGGCTGCGCCACCGGCGGTACCGGCTGCTGGGTGGTGGGCGTCACCGGCGACGGCACCTGCGCCTGAAGGCCCAGACCCATCAGTAAAACCGCCGCCGCTGTCTGCACGATTCGCATGAAAACTACTCTATACAAAAAAAGCCACGAACGGCGGATGCCGTCCGTGGCTCGAGGTCGTCTGTTGCCGACTGACTACGGCGCTTTCGACAGGTCGACGGTGGTGTTCCCGACGCTGGCGCCGAGGTTGCCCGCAAACGCGTCGCGATACTGTTCGAACAGCTTCCGCTGCTCCATCGGATCTGTGTTCGCCTCGTAGAGGATCGACAGGATGGTGTAATCCGCGCCCTTCACGACCGGGCTGATCACGTGGGTATAGAGGACGGTGCCGTCCTTCATCGCCGTGTTGCCCTTGACCACTCTCCACCCCGCAGCCTGCTGCTTGCGCTCCGGCTTCTCGGACTTCATCAACGCGTCACGCACCCTGCCCATGATCGCTTCGAAATCGGCCGTCTTGTCCGGCTTAATCGTCACCGACCAAATCGCGGTGTCGCCATCGAACGTCAGCGCCTGCGCCTGGGCGTGCACCCTTCCTTGACCTAGCGAGAACATCGTCGGCAGCAACAGTAGCGCGCCAGCGAGTACTACTCCGGACAGTCGTCGCATCTTCAAGCCTCCTGCGGAAACGCGGATACTACCGTACTGATGAACGGATGAAAACGGCCATAATGTCGTGAGCAAGAAGCATTCCGGCCCTTGTCAGCCGTACGGACCCGCCATCATAGATCAAAAGCCCTTCGTCAACGAACATCTGAAGCTCGCCGCCAAACTGCCCCCAGACGTCGACACCGTAGCGCATTTTCACTGCCTCGAGATCCAGTCCCGCGTTGAGCCGCAGACCCGTGAAGAGGGCTTCCTCGACACGCTCCTCCGCCGACAACACACGGCGCTCGGTCTCGAGTTGTCCTCCAGTCGTCACCGCCGAGATGTACTCTTCGGTCGACGACTGGTTCTTCCAGCGGACACCATGCCGCGTGGAATGGGCGCCGCAGCCGAACCCAAGCCACTCGCCGTCCATCCAGTATTTCAGATTGTGACGGGATTGACGCCCTGGTTTTGCGGTGTTGGATATTTCGTACTGCAAGAACCCGGCGTTGTCCATCCTGTCGAGACCTGACAAGTACATCGACGCCACGTCGTCATCGGGCGCCACCGACCAGCGGCCGCGCGCCATTGCGTCCTTGAGCGGCGCGTTGGGATAGATCTCCAGCATGTACAGCGACGCGTGGTCGGGGCCGAGCGCGATCAGCGCATCGACTGACTCGAGCCAATGGGCGACCGACTGCTGCGGCAGCCACATCATCAGGTCGAGCGAGATGTTGTCGTAGCCGGCAGCCCGCGCCATCTGGAACGCATCCGCGGCGCGCGACGCGGAATGCAGGCGGGTCAGGCGGATCAGCTCATCGTCGCGAAACGACTGGACGCCGTAGCTCAACCGGTTGATGCCCGCCGCTCGAAATCCATCGAGCCGCTCCGGACTGATCGTCTCCGGGTTGGCTTCGAGGGTGATCTCGGCATCGGCGGCGAGCGCAAAGGCGCCGCGGCACGCGGCGATGATCTCGCCGATCTCGGAGGGGTCGAGCAGCGACGGCGTCCCTCCGCCGAAGAAGATCGTGTCGGCCGCCGCGCCGCCTGCCCCGAGCGCAGTCGAGGGGCCTCCGCTTCGTCGAATCTCGTGGAGCAGCGCCGCCACGTACCGCTCCTTCAGCGCGGCGTCGAACAGGCCGCGATTGAAGTTGCAGTAGTTGCAGATCGCCGAACAGAAAGGGATGTGGACGTAGAGTCCGAGCACGATCGAGTGTAGCGTGAGCGCGGTCTACGAGCCGCCGCGCCCGCCGGTCCACTTGAGGTCGGCTTTGCCGTCGCCGCGCTCGCCGGACCTGTCGCGCAACTGCGCGCGGGCCTGACCCGCCGCCCGCGACGGCAGCGACGGCTTCCGGGCCGCCTTGCTGCGCGTCTTCCACAGGGTGATCAGGTCGTCCACGCCGCCGTTGGGCGGGAGCTCGCGGTAATCGCCGCCGTCGAGATACAGGAACTCACACATCTCGTGCAGCCGCGACCGCATGCGGAAGCCGATTCGGAACAGCAGCGAGTCAGGATCGGTCGAATCGGGATTGTCGTCGTAATTCGACGTGAAGATCGTCGTCCGGTTTTCGCTGTAGCGCGAGTTGACGATCAGGTTCAGCGTCTCTTCGACCCATTCCGAGGTCTTTTCGGCGCCGAGATCGTCGAGCACCAGCAGATCCGCTTCCATGACCGGCCGCAGCACGTCCATCTCCTGCGTTCGGTTGACCGGGTCGTAGGTGCTGCGGATCACGCGCAGCAGGTCGCGCGTGTCGTAGAAGATGCCGCGGGCGCCGCGCGTGCGAATCACCTGGCGCAGCACCGCCACCGCGAGGTGTGTCTTCCCCACGCCTGGCGGACCTTGCAGGAAGAGGCCCTTGTCGGTGACCGGGAAGCTCTCAGCGAGACGCTGCGCATGCTGAAGCGCCTTGGTGAGCTGCTCGTTGTAGGCGCTGAAGTTGATCAGGTCGCAGTGCTGGTAACGACGAGGAATCCGCGAGTCCGCGATCAGGCGCGCCGACGCCGACTCGCGCACGCAATCACACCGCATCACCCGCGAGACACCGTCTGTGTCGATCGTCTTCCATCCGGTGTCGTCGCACAGTGGGCAGGGCACGCGTGATCCTAACACCTACTTTCCGGATTTGACTTTTGACTTTTCGCTCTCGGTGTTGGGCGTGTGCCTTACCAAGTCTGTCGGCGACGATTTGACCATCGCGGTACTGAGGCGCTGCTCCCAATCATCGATGCCGCGAGCGAGCTCGCGCTTGACGTAGTCCATGAATTCATTGACTTCGCCCTGCATCTGCTCGATCTTGCGGCGCATGTTGAGAATTATTTCAACGCCCGCGAGGTTGACGCCGAGATCGCGCGTCAACGCGAGAATGGTTTCCAGCTGCTCGAGGTCTTCTTCCGAATAGAGGCGCGTGTTGCCTTCGGTCCGTGACGGCTTGAGCAGGCCCTCGCGTTCGTAGAGGCGCAGCGTTTGCGGGTGGATGTTGTACTTCTGCGACACCGCGCTGATCATGTAGTACGCCTTGCCCCGTTCAGCGCGCTTGGCCGTCACGAGACGCTCTCCCGGACGTTCTCGCCGTTGATCCGGCCGAACTCGCGCAGCAGCTCCTTCGATCGCTCGTCGAGCAGCTTCGGCATCATCAGGCGGACTTCGATGACCAGGTCGCCGCGGCGTCCGTCGCGTGTCGAGGTGGCGCCGCGCTCGCGGAGGCGAAAGCGCTGCCCGGATTGCGTGCCAGGCGGTACCCGCAGGCGCGCGGTGCCATCCGGGGCAGGAATGTCGATTCTCGCGCCGAGCGCCGCTTCGTGGATGGCCACGGGGAGCACCATGTGCAGGTCGTCGCCTTCGCGCCGGAAGACGTCGTGCGGCGCAACCTGGACGGTGATGAACAGGTCTCCGGGCAGGCCGCCGCGAATCCCCGCATTGCCCTTCCCCGTCACCCGCACGCGGTCGCCATCGGCGACCCCTGCGGGCATGCGGACCTGCACGGTCTCGCTGCGCGTCTCCTGGCCGATCCCGCTGCACGGTTCGCAGGGACGCGGCCGCTGCTGGCCGGTGCCGGCGCACCCCTGGCAGCTGCGCGAAAACACCATGTGCCCGCGCACCGACCGGACGGCGCCGCTCCCCTGGCACAGTGGACACGGCCCGGCACTCACGCGCGTCAGCCCGGTCCCGGCGCACGTGCGGCACGTCTCGCGGCGTGTGACGGCGAGCGGACGCTGCACGCCGGCAAACGCGTCGTCGAATGAAAGCTGGATGGTGTGGTGCAGGTCGGCCCCGCGCTCGGGGCCAGGCGTCTTTGACGTGCCGCGCTCGCTCAGCACTTCGGCGAACAGATCGCCGAAGGAGGCCGAGTAGTCGACGCCGCGCGCCGAGAAGTCGAAGCCCTCGAAGCCGCTCACCCGCGGCGCGCGGGGATCGGCCGTCCCGCCGGAGTCATAACGGGACCGCCGATCCGGATCCATCAGCGTTTCGTAGGCGTCAAGGATCTGCCGGAACCGCGCTTCCGCCATGCGGTCGCCCGGATTGATGTCCGGGTGAAACCGCCGCGCAAGCCGCCGGTACGCCCGCTTGATGTCGGGCTCCGACGCGCCGTGCTGCAACCCGAGCACAACGTAAAGGTCCACGTTCCCCTGCTACTGCCTACGGCCTACTTCTTCTCTTCGTCCACCACTTCGGCGTCGATCACGTCGCCTTGTGCCCCGCCGCCTGCGGCGCCTGGTGACCCTTCCGAGCCACCACCGGCCGCGCCCTCGGCGTCCGGCGCCCCGCCGCCCGCCGCGGTGCCGGCCTGCTTGTAGAGCGCCTCCGCCGCCTTGTGCTGGGCCTGCGTCAACTGCTCCATCGCCTTGGTCATCCCGGCGGTGTCGTTGGCGGACATGGCGGCCTTGAGCGCCTCGATCGCGGTCTCCACGGCCGCCTTGTCCGACGCGGCGAGCTTGCCGCCCATGTCCTGCAGCATCTTCTCCGCCGCGTACACCGCCTGGTCGGCGCGGTTGCGCGTCTCGATCTCTTCACGCCGCTTGCGGTCCTCTTCGGCGTGCGCATCGGCGTCCTTCATCATCCGGTCGACCTCGTCCTTGCTGAGGCCGCTCGACGCGGTGATCGTGATCTTCTGCTCCTTGCCGGTGCCGAGATCCTTCGCCGACACGTTGACGATGCCGTTCGCGTCGATATCGAACGTCACTTCGATCTGAGGCACGCCGCGCGGCGCCGGCGGCAGGCCGATCAATTGGAAGCGTCCGAGCGTGCGGTTGTCGCGCGCGAGCGGACGCTCGCCCTGCAGCACGTGCACCTCGACGCTCGTCTGGCTATCCGCCGCCGTCGAGAACGTCTCGCTCTTGCGCGTCGGAATCGTCGTGTTCCGTGGAATCAGCGTCGTCAGCACGCCGCCCAGCGTTTCGATGCCGAGCGACAGCGGCGTGACATCGAGCAGCAGCAGGTCCTTGACCTCGCCCGCCAGCACGCCGGCCTGGATCGCCGCGCCGACCGCCACGACCTCGTCCGGGTTGACGCCCTTGTGCGGCTCTTTGCCGAACAGCTCCTTGACGATCTGCTGGACGCGGGGGATACGCGTCGACCCGCCGACCAGCACCACTTCGTCGATCTTCGACGGGTCGAGGCCCGCGTCGCTCAGCGCCTGCTTGGTCGGACCCACCGTCTTCTGCAGCAAGTCTTCGACGAGCTGCTCGAACTTCGAGCGCGTCAGCTTCATCTGCAGGTGCTTGGGGCCGGTCTGGTCGGCGGTGATGAACGGCAGGTTGATGTCGGTCTCCATCACCGTGGAGAGCTCCATCTTGGCCTTCTCCGCCGCCTCCCGCAGCCGCTGGAGCGCCATGCGATCCTTGCTCAGATCGATCCCTTCGCTCTTCTTGAACTCCGCGATGATCCACTCGATGATCTTCTGATCCAGGTTGTCGCCGCCCAGATGCGTGTCGCCGTTGGTCGCCTTGACCTCGACGACGCCTTCGCCGACTTCCAGGATCGAGATGTCGAACGTGCCGCCGCCGAAGTCGTACACGGCGATGGTTTCGTCCTTCTTCTTGTCGAGGCCGTACGCCAACGCCGCGGCCGTCGGCTCGTTGACGATACGCATCACTTCGAGGCCGGCGATCTTTCCGGCTTCCTTCGTCGCCTGGCGCTGCGCGTCGTTGAAATAGGCGGGGACGGTGATGACGGCCCTGGTGATGGGCTGCCCGAGGTACTCCTCCGCCGCCTGCTTCAGCTTCTGCAGGATCATCGCGGAGATTTCCGGCGGTGCGTATTCCTTGTCGAGCGCCTTGACGCGCACGTCGTTGCCGGCCGCCGTCACGGCGTACGGCACCATCTTCATTTCCTCGCTGACTTCGTCGAAGCGCCGGCCCATGAACCGCTTGATCGAGAACACGGTGTTCTCGGGGTTCGTGACCGCCTGGCGCTTGGCCACCTGGCCCACCAGCCGCTCGCCCGTCTTGGTGAACGCCACCACGGAGGGCGTCAGGCGGCTGCCTTCAGGGTTGGTGATGACGACGGGTTCGCCGCCTTCCATCACGGCGACCACGGAGTTCGTGGTGCCCAGGTCGATGCCGATGATTTTGCTCATTGTCGTCGCGTCCTTCATGCGCGGCGCACGTCCGTAGATACCCCTCAGGACGTACGATTTAGGGTGTGGTTATTATTTAATCTGAGTGAGTCACTGTCAATCTTGGCCGTATCCCGACAATCACTAACGCCAGTAAGCTGCGACGAGTCATGGACTTACGTCGCGCCCAAGCGGACACGCGAAGCAGGTTGGCGCTGATATACTCGGAGCGATGAAGACCGGCATTGTCGTCCGCGTGGCGCGACAGGCAGGCCTGGTGGCCCTGTTCGTCGCCACAGCGCTTGTCGGCACGGCAAGCGGCGTCCTCTTCGCCTACGCCGACGACCTCCCCCAGATCAGCGCGCTCGACGACTACCGGCCTAACACCATCACGCGACTGCTCGCCCGCGATGGCCAGACCATCGGTGAGTTCGCGACCGAGCGCCGCGAAGTCATCGGTTACGACGAGATCGCCCCTGCCCTGCGGAACGCCATCATCGCCACCGAGGACGCGGGCTTCAACCAGCACTTCGGCCTCAGCGTCTCCCGCATCGTCATCACCGCGCTCAAGGACATCTTTACCGGACAGCGCGCCGGTGCCAGCACGATCACGCAGCAATTGGCCCGCGACCTGTTCCTCCGCCAGTACATGCGCGAGGGCGGCGCCTTCGAGCGCTCGCTCGAACGCAAGGTCAAGGAATGGATCGTCGCGGTCCAGATCGAGAAGCGCTACACCAAGCCCGACATCCTCCGGTTCTACGCCAATCAGATCTATCTCGGTCACGGCGCGTATGGCGTGGAGGCGGCGGCTCACCTCTACTTCGACAAGCCGGCGAAGGACCTCGCGCCCGAGGAGGCGGCGACCATTGCCGCAATCATCCAGGCGCCCGAACGCCTCAGTCCGTTTGTCGACGGTCGCCGGGCGCTGATGCGCCGCAACTACGTGCTGCAGCGGATGGAGGAAGAGGGCTACCTGACCGCCGACCAATCACGCGCGGCGCAGGAGCGCGCCCTGGTGCTCCAGGGACAGCCGACGCAGGAGCGCTCCATCGCGCCCTACTTCGTCGAGGACATCCGCAAGACGCTGGAACAGAAATACGGCGCGAAGGCGCTCTATGAAGCGGGCCTCCAGGTGCAGACGACGCTCGACGCCGACCTGCAGGTGGCCGCAAACGAGGCGCTCGACCGCGGGCTGCGGCGGATCGACAAGCGGCGCAGCGGATTCAGGAAGCCGGCCAGGAATGTGGTCGCCGAGGGCCACGCCATCGACCGCTTCACCGTCGAGCGGTGGAAGAGGCCGATGCTGGCCGGCGACATCGTCCCCGCGGTGGTGATGGCGGTTCCGGCCAAGGGAGCCAGCGGCACCGCTCGTCTGCGGATCGGCACCCGCGAGCTCGACCTCCCGGCACCGGCGTTCGCCTGGACGCGGCGCACGTCGCCGGCGGATCTCTTCAAGGTTGGCGATCTCGTCGACGTCGAAGTGCGGACGGTGAAAGACGGCGGGCCCGAGACGCTCGCGCTCGAGCAGGCGCCGATCATCGAAGGGGCGCTTCTCGCGATCGACAACCGCACGGGCCAGATCCGCGCCATGGTCGGCGGCTACAGCTTCACGCGCAGCAAGTTCAACCGTGCCACGCAGGCGCATCGGCAGATGGGGTCTGCATTCAAGCCGATCGTCTACACGGCGGCCATCGACCGCGGCTTCACGCCGGTGTCGATCTTCGTCGACGAACCGGTGTCGTACACCGCCGGGCCCAACCAGCCGCCGTACCAGCCGCTCAACTACGACCGTAAGTTCGAAGGACCGGTGACGCTGCGCCGCGCGCTCGAACAGTCGCGCAACATCCCGGCGGTGAAGGCGATGCAGGAGGTCGGGCCGCGGCAGGCGGTCGCCTACGCGGCGCGCTTCGGGTTTCCGGAAAAGATGATGCCGTATCTCTCATTGGCACTCGGCGCTGCTGAAGCGACGCTGGTCGAGGTGACCAGCGCCTATTCGGCGTTCCCGAACCAGGGCGTGCGGATGACGCCGTATTCCGTCAACACCATTGCCGATCGCGAGGGGAACATCCTCGAAGAGAACCGTCCCGAGGCCCACGAAGCGATTCGCGCCGACACGGCGTTCGTGATGACGAACCTGCTGCGCGGCGTGGTGCAGCGCGGCACAGCCACGGCGGCGGCAAAGCTCGATTGGCCGCTCGCCGGCAAGACCGGCACGATGGACGAGTACACCGATGCCTGGTTTGTCGGCTTCGATCCGAATATCACGGTGGGCGTGTGGGTGGGCTACGACGAGAAGAAGCCGCTGGGCAACGGCGAGACCGGCGCGGCGGCCTCGCTCCCGATCTGGATCGACTTCATGAAGGCTTACATCGACACGCGCGCTGACCGGAAGAATCCGCCCCGCTTCGAGCCGCCCGGCAACATCGTATTCGTGACGCTGGACTCAGGACTTACCGAAGCGTTCATCAACGGTACGCAGCCGCAAGGTGTGGCCGTCGTGCAGACGGCCGCCCCGGCATCTGAC
>CAMCNL010000068.1 GCA_945876205.1 Candidatus Sulfopaludibacter sp. SbA3 | reverse complement strand
GCCGCCATGAATTCGTCGAGCGGTATCGCCCGCGACGTCAGGCGCTCCGCAATCAACTGTCGTCCGGTCTTCCAGGTCGTCATCAGGATGAAGACGAGCGTGGCCACGCTGAGCGGCAGCCAGCCGCCGCGGACGACCTTGAGCAGGTTCGCGCCGACCAGCGCGAGATCGATGGTGATGAACACCGCCGTGACGCAGTATGCGACCGGCAGCGGCCACTTCCAGCGCTCGGTCATCACGATGTGCAGGAGCAGCGCGGTGATCAGCATCGTGATCGTCACCGCGACGCCGTAGGTGGCCGCCAGCGCGCTGGACGACCGGAACCCGAAGACGATCAGGATCGTGCACACCGCCAACGCCCAGTTCACCTGCGGCACGTAGACCTGCCCCATCTCGTGCGACGAGGTGTGCTCGATGTCGAGACGAGGCGCGAACCCGAGCTGGATCGCCTGGCGCGTGAGCGAAAACGCACCGGAGATCAGCGCCTGCGACGCGATGATCGCCGCGAGCGTCGAGATTCCGACGAGCGGCAGCAGCGCCCACACCGGCGTCATCCTGAAGAACGGCTGCGACGCCGCATCCGGATGAATCAGCAGCAAAGCGCCCTGGCCGAAATAATTCAGCATCAGCGCCGGCAGCACCATCCCGTACCAGGCGAGGCGAATGGGACGCCTTCCGAAATGTCCCATGTCCGCGTACAGAGCCTCGCCACCGGTGACGGCCAGCACGACACCCCCGAGCACCGGGAACCCATGCCATCCGTTGTCCCGAAAATATCTGACGGCGTGCCGCGGATCGAGCGCGCCAAATACCGCCGGCTCCTGTATGACCCAGATGAACCCCAGGAACGCGATGGTGAGGAACCAGACGATCATGATCGGGCCAAACAACCCTCCGACCCGGTGCGTGCCGAACTTCTGGATGGCGAAAATCCCGAAGATGATGGCGACGGAGAGAGGCAGCACGTACGGCCCAAAGAGCGGCGTCGCGACCTCGAGTCCTTCCATCGCGCCGAGCACCGTGATGGCCGGCGTGATCATGCCGTCGCCGTAGAGCAGCGCGGCCCCGAAGATGCCGAGCAGAACCAGGATCGGCCTGCCCGACGCGAGGCCGCCGTTCGACTTGGCCGATCCCTTCCTCGGCGGCAGCAGCGCGATCAGCGCCAGGATCCCGCCCTCACCCTGGTTGTCGGCGCGCATCACGATCGCGATGTACTTGATCGAGACGACGATGATCAGGGCGTAGAGGATCAGCGAGAGGACGCCGAGCACGTTTTCGTGGGTGGGCGCCACCGCGTGAGCGCCAAAGAAGCACTCACGAATCGTGTAGAGCGGGCTCGTCCCGATGTCGCCGTAGACGACGCCGACGGCGGTCAGTGTGAGCGGCAGCAGCTTGCTGCGGCCATGGGCTACGGCGGGGGCAGGCGTGGTCATTCGAACTTCGGAGAATACCACGCTGGAATTCGTGAACCATGACCCCAACTCAGCTCTCCAGGATCACCTGAAGAACCAGAACACGCCGAACTAACCCGTTATCCAACGTAGAGTGTTCGCGCCGTCAGCTCGCGATGGTTGAGGCCGGCGGCCTTGTCGAACAGTTTGAGCATCGGCGGCAGGTCCACCTGGAAGCGCCACTCCTCGGCGCGGCCGCCTGCCGCTCGAAATTTCGCAGCAGTCGTCTCCCACCAGGGCGTCACACCCCGCGCGATCGGCTCTACTACGAGCACTTTCACGCCCTTGGCAGCGGCGGCGAGCAGGCGATCTTCCACGTGTTGACGCGTTGCCTCAGGCAATTCGTTCAGGACGTAGCCGGCAACGATGGCGCCGCCCGGTCGGACATCTGGAATGCGGGCGACGTCGCCCTGGCGCGCGCGGCCGTCTATGCCGAGATCCTTGTAGGTTCGCCGCGCTTCATCCACAGCCCACGGATGGCGATCGATGCCCGTCACCGACGAGGCGGCCGCGCCCGCCGCGATCGCCCACGCGGCGCCGGCGGCTCCGGTGCCGCACCCGAGGTCTAGGATGTGCGAGGGAGGCGGACTGTCCGCGCCCGACTTCGTGACAATGAGGTAGGTCGTGAGGAAATGAAGCGGGGCGTAGAACAACGCAAAGGCCGCCCGCTTGCCCGCGCTGTCGAGCGTGCCCTGGACGGCCGGGCGATGGGGACCGGCGCGGCGCCGCTCGACGTAGGCGGCCGACAGCGCCCGAAGCGCGCGCGTCACCTCCGCGACGCGCAGGTCGGCCAGGTGCCGCGCTTCCAATGCGGCGAGCCAGTCGGCGAAGATCGCGGGCGGCGATTCACTCATCCAGCCACGATCTTATGCGCGCGCGGACGTTCTACGTCAGCTGCGGAACGTCGGGATCTCCCACCGCCTCTGACAGCTCGCGAGACGGCGTGAAGCCGCCGTACTCGGCAGGCGATTCGGTCTGCGTCATCAAGCCGGTGATCAGGCCCACCGCGCCAAGCGCCATCGGAATGAACGCGTATCGCCGCTCGGCCGCCGGAAGGAACAGCGGCGACAGCACCAGCGCGGTGCACATCATGAAGTCGAGGGCGAGATGACCCTTCATCGGTATCACCTTCACCAGGCCGGCTTCGTAGTTAGTGACCATCGCGTTGACGCTGGCTGCCGTGCCGGCGTTGCGCGTGACATCCGAAGCTCATCCAGAGAAGCTTCGCTACAATCATGGCAGGAGGCACCGAACGCATGCGCATGTCCGCTCTACTCGTCGCTCTCGTGTTCTTATTTGTCGCCACGGTTTCGCCGGCTGGCGCCCAGACTTCCCACTCCGCACCGCAATCGGCTATCGATGCGGCGCTTCAGCAGAAAATCTCGAACGCCACCGCCGATCGCGAAGCCGTGCTGCGGCTGCTCGATCGCCCGGAGGTGCAGTCGGTCGCCGGCAATGCCGGTCTCGATCTGCGCCGCGCCAAGGACGCCGTCTCGACCATCGACGGCCCCCAGCTGACCGAGCTCACGGCGCAGGCCTCCCAGGTGCAGCGGGCGCTGGAGGGCGGCCAATCGCGCATCACGATCAACACCACGCTGCTGATCATCGGGCTGCTGGTGCTCGTTCTGCTCATCCTCGCTTTGAAGTAGCAATGCGCCGGTTCGGCGCTGCTCTGCTGATCATCCTGGCTGCGCACGGACCGTCCGTGCGCGGCCAGGCGTCGGAGGCCGCACCGCTTCCGCTCCTCGACGTTCCCTTCATTTCCCAATCCGAAGCGTTGTGTGGCGGAGCTGCAGCCGCGATGGTGATGCGGTTCTGGGGTGCCCGCGACGTGTCCGCGGAATCGTTCGCACACCTCGTGGACCGCAGCGCCGCAGGGATCCGGACCGATGCATTGATCGGTGAGCTCCGGCGTCTTGGCTGGGACGCCACCGGCGTCGCCGGCACCGACGCGCTCCTGGCGCGCGAGCTGGCTCGCGGCCGTCCCGTGGTCACGCTCATCGAAGACCATCCGGGTGCCTACCACTACGTCGTCATCGTCGCCCGCCACGATCGCGGCGTCGTCTTTCACGATCCCGCTCGCGTCCCGTTCCGCGTGATGGCGGTCAACGAATTCGACAGGCGCTGGGCTGCTGCCGATCGGTGGATGGCGGTCGTCGTCCCGGGCACGGCGACCACCGTGCAGCCGCTCGACGCTCCGGCCACGGTTCCTCGGTCTTCATGCGACCAGTTGATCAGCGACGGTGTGGCCGCCGCGCGCAACAACGATCTCGGCAGCGCGGAGATCGCGCTGACGTCGGCGTTCTCATGCCCGGGCTCGGCGGCGGCGCGGGAACTCGCCGGCGTGCGCCTTCTCCAGCAGCGCTGGACTGACGTGGACGCGCTGGCAACCGTGGCGGTCACCCAGGACGCGGGCGACACCTACGCATGGAAGCTGCTCGCGACGGCGCGGTTTATCGAGGACGACCCGCTCGGAGCGCTCGACGCGTGGAATCGGGCGAGCGAACCGCGTGTCGATGCCGTGCGGATTGACGGCCTCACTCACACGCGCCACCGTGTCGTCGAGCGACTGCTGGACGTCCCCACGGGAGAGATGCTCACGGCCGACGCCTTGGTCCGCGCACAGCGGAGACTGCGCGAGCTTCCAGCGGCGGTTTCGACTCGGTTGGAATTCACCCCTGCGCCGTCGGGGGTCGTGGAACTTCGAGGCGCGGTCGTGGAGCGCCCGCTGTTGCCAACGTCTCCTTTCACCCTCGCGGCACTCGCGGTGTCTGCCGCGGCAGCGCGCGAAATTCGCGTGGCGCTGGGATCGGTGTCCGGCGGCGGCGAGCAAATCGTCGTCGCGTGGAGGTTCTGGGAAGGTCGCCGGCGCCTGGCCGGCGGGATTCGCGCGCCTGCACCGTGGGGCGGCGTCTGGAGCGTGGACGGTCTTCGTGAGCGGCAGGCCTTCACGTCGACGGCGTTTCCCGCCTCCGAGCGCAGCGGCGCGCAGCTCGCGCAATCGAATTGGGCCACGCGACGGCTGCGCTGGTCTGTCGCGGCTGGAGTGGATCGCTGGCACGCGCGCGGCACGTTCGGAAGCGTCGCCGGGGGTCTGCGGCTTGCGTCAGGCGGCGACCGTTTCACCGTTCAGACTCAAGCCACCAACTGGCTCGGACGCGACGGCTTCACCGCCGGCGGCGCGGCGGTGCGCGCGCGCTCATCGAGCGAACCGCGGGGCGTGGTGTGGCTGGCAACCGGCGCCGTCGAAAGGGTGAGCACACGGACGCCGATGGAGTTGTGGCCGGCGGGGGATACCGGCGCCGCGCGTTCGACGCTGTTGCGCGCTCATCCCGTGCTCGCCGGTCAAGGCCGCATGCGCGTGTCGCGAATTGGCCGCGCCATCGAGCAGGCATCTGTCGAAGGCCAGCGGTGGTGGCGCATCGCGGGACCGATCCGCGGCGCCGCGGCGGCGTTTGTCGATGCCGCCCGCACGTCTCGCCGCACGGCGGGGGCGCCTCGCCTCGATGTCGATGCCGGAATTGGCGTGCGATTTATCGGCGGCGGCATCCCTGGCACCCTCCGTATCGACCTCGCCACGGGCATCAGCGACGGGGCGAAGGCCCTCTCGTTTGTGTATGTGGTAGAGTAGCCGCCTTCCAAATCCCGAACTCAGGGGTGCCCATGGTGCGGTACACGGCGGCAGTCGTGTGTCTCCTCACGGTCGTCGCCGTGGCGAGACCGGCGGAGGCGCAGTATTTCGGACGCAACAAGGTCCACTACGATCGCCTGGAGTTCCGCGTCCTGCAGACGGACCACTTCGACGTCTACTACTACGCCGAAGAAGAACAGGCGACGCGCCATGCCGCTCGCATGGCCGAGCGCTGGTACTCGCGGTTTTCGCGACTGCTCGACCACACGTTCGCGCATCGGCAGCCGCTTGTCCTCTACGCGAGCCATCCGCACTTCTCCCAGACCAACGTCACGCCATCGGCACCGGGGGAGGGCACCGGCGGCCTGACGGAGCGGACCAAGTCGCGCATCGCGATGCCCTTTGCGCCCGGCCTTGGAGAAACCGATCACGTGCTCGGCCACGAGATCGCGCATGCCTTCCAGATCGACATCGCCAAGGGCGCGGGGCAGAACGCGTTCACCATGCCGGGGTGGTTCATCGAGGGGATGGCGGAGTACCTGTCGCTCGGTCCCAGCAACGCCAACACGATGATGTGGCTGCGGGATGCCGCGATTCACCAGCGGTTGCCGACACTGAAGCAGCTCGAGAATCCGCGCTACTTTCCATATCGATACGGCCATGCGTTCTGGTCGTATCTGACGACCACCTATGGCGACGAGATCGTGGCGCGCATCCTGCGATCGAAGATCCGCGGGGTGATCCCTCGGCTCGAGGCGCTCACCGGCGTCGACCGCGCGCAGTTGACGCGCGACTGGCACGAGTCCATTCCATCGGAGTCGCCGGCGGCCGACGAGGCGTTCACGGCGCCGCGCAGCGTGGTGGCATCCGCCCAGGACGGTGCGCGGTTGCACGTGTCCCCGGCGATCAGCCCCGATGGCCGTCGGGTGATGTTCGTGTCGGAGCGGGATCGACTCTCGCTTGATCTCTTCATGGCGGACGCCTCGAGCGGAGCGGTCCTCGACAAGATCGTGAGCACGGCGGCCGATCCGCACTTCGACAGCCTCCAGTACATCCAGTCGGCTGGCGCGTGGGACCCCTCCGGCCGCCGATTCGCGATGGGTGCGTTGAGCGGCGGAAAGCCGCTGCTCGTGCTGGTCGACAGCGCGCATCCCGAGCGGCGGGAAGAGATCCACATCGACCAGGTCAGCGAGATCTACAACCCAAGCTGGTCGCCCGACGGCACGCGCATCGTCTTCTCCGCCCTCGCCGGCGGGTTGTCCGACTTGTGGGTTTATTCGCTGCCGACCAGGACGTTGGAGCAGTTGACGGCGGACGGGTTCGCGGATCTCCACCCGGCGTGGTCGCCTGATGGGCAGACGATCGCCTTCGCGACCGATCGATTCACGACCAACCTCGAGGACCTGGATTTCGGGCCGCTTCGTCTCGGCTTCGTCGATATGCGGACGGGGATCGTCAGGCCTCTCGACTTTGCCCGGGGCGGGGCGCTCGCGACCGAGCCGTCGCGCGCAAAGCAGGTGAGTCCGCAGTGGGCGCCTGACGGCAAGGCGATCTACTTCGTCAGCGATCGCGAAGACATCAGCAACGTCTACCGCGCCGTGCTTGCGTCGGGCGAGCTGCGGCAGGTGACCAACGTGCCTGGCGGCGTCAGCGGAATCACGGCGACCAGTCCGGCGCTGGCGGTGGCATCGCAGGCGGGCACGCTCGCCTTCAGCGTCTACCGCAACGGGCGTTACGACATCCAGACGCTCGATGAGTCAGCCGCTGTGTCGGCGCGGCTGATCACGCCACCCTCGTCCGACGCTGAGCCCGATTCAGTCGTTCCGGAAGGCTCGCTGGTGCGCTTGCTGAGCGACGCGCGAACGGGACTGCCGAAGAAGAAGGATTTCGCGGCGACGCGTTACGACGATCGCCTTCGGCTGGAATCGATCGCGCCGCAGTACATCGGTGCGGCGACGGGCAGCGGGTTCGGCGGACGGGTGCTCGGGAGCTTCGGCTTCTCGTTCAGCGACACGCTGCGCGACCGGCAGGTGCACACCATGTTTCGCGGCGGCACCAGCCTCGACGATCTCGCGGCCCAGGTGGCGTACGTCAACCGCAAAGGACAGTGGAATTGGGGACTCGTCGCGGGCGTCGTGCCCTCGCGCTTCGTTGGCGCCCGCCGCGCGATGGACCGGAACGGTGAATTCGTCACCCGAGAGACCGCAAACCTGCGCTACATGCACGAGTGGGGCGGGCTCACGGCGCAGTACCACATCAATCGTTCGCAGCGCTTCGAGTTCGGCGCCGGCATGCGAAGGACCGGCTTCGAGTGGCAGACCGTCACGCGCGTGGTCGACTCCGTGCTGCGCCAGACGGTCAGCGAGACGCTGGCCATGACCGATGCGGGAAAGGCCATTTACCTGGGTGAGGCGAATGCCGCGTTCGTTCACGACACCGCGGTGTGGAGTCCGACAAGTCCGATTCTTGGTCAACGTCTGAGGCTCGAAATCGAGCCCGCGCTGGGCGGGCTGGCGTTCGCTGACGTGCGCGCCGACATGCGCCGGTATGTCATGCCTGTGCGGCCGGTGACATTGGCGGCGCGGGTCAGTCACGTCGGGCGCTATGGACCCGATGCGGGAGATGGACGACTCACGCCGCTCGTCTATGGACTTCAAAGCCTGGTGCGCGGCTACGACCTGCGCAGCTTTGCGATGGGTGAGTGCGGAGCCTCCGCGACCACATGCTCGCCGCTCGACGAGCTGACTGGCAGCAGGTTCGCGCTCGTGAACCTCGAGGTGCGCGCACCGCTGCTCGGGCTGCTGCGCGGCGACGTCTACTACGGACCGGTGCCGATCGAGGTGATCGCGTTCGTTGATGCCGGGTTCTTGTGGACTCGCCACACCAGCGGTCCGCTGGAGCGGGATCGGTTCCGGAGTGTCGGCGCGGGCGCGCGGGCCAATCTGGGCGGCATCGTCTTCGAGATGACCGGCGTGCGGCCGTTTGATCGGCCCGGCGCCGGCTGGACGGCAAATCTGCTGTTGCGGCCGGGCTGGTAGAGGGGCGTGCGTCGCCGCTCGTCAGGCCAGTCCGAGATTCTTGTCTTTCGCGCGCCGATGCGCCGTGTACGCCGCGATCACGTGGCACACCCAGCCGAAGAAGCCCCCGGTTCCGAGCCACATTCCGGGCGTGACGATCAGCCAGAAGATGCCGCGAAGGAAGTCGCCGTTATAGATCTGGCCGACGCCAGGAATGAAGACGCTGAGGACAGCCGCCAGGCCGGGATTGCGCGGTTCGCGGGTGCTCACGAGGCGCGCCGCTGCTCAGAGGCGAGTGCGTCGGCCACGAAGCGCTCGATGTCGTCGGCGCCTCGCGCTCCCGCGGCACGGGTAATTTCGTGGCCGTGATGCATCACGGCAAGTGTCGGAATCGAGCGAATGTTGAACCGGCCGCCGAGTTCACCGAGCGCTTCGGTGTCGATCTTGACCACCAGCCAGCGGCCGGCCTTCTTGCGAGCGACCTTCTCGATCTCGGGTGCGACCATGCGGCACGGCCCGCACCGCGGCGCCCAGAAATCGATGACGAGGGGGAGCACACTCTGCGCGACCGCGGCGTCGAAGGACGCCGCATCGGTGACCTCGACGGGGGTTGAGACCTGAGCGACGGAGGCCTGGCACTGGCCGCAACGCGCTGCCTTATCAAGGCTGCGGAATCCCAGCCGATTCGCGCGGCCGCACGCCGCGCACGACACGATCACACCACGGTTGTCCAATCGAGCAGCTGCCATGTGTCTATTGTAAGGTCCTCCGAAAGCCCAAAGCCGAGAGCCTGAAGCCGGGTTAGCGCGGCTGCTCGCAGGGCTCACCGCTGAGCGTCGCGAGCAGGATGAGTGGCCGGCGGCCGCGACGCACCAGGATGTGTGCCGTACCGCGCGGCAGCGACACGAAGCTGCCCGCCACGAGTGCCGTGTCGCGCCCATTGATCCGCACCGCCCCTTCGCCCGCGACGACGTAGTACGCGACTTCCGCTTCATCGTACAGTCGCTGCGGCTGGTCCTGATTGAGCTGCACCAGCGTGCTGCGCGTGTTGCCGCTGCACGAGACGAGCGTCTCGCGGCGAGGCTGGTTGCCCCCAATCAGCTCGCGCTCGATGAGGTCGACGATCGAAAGGGCCTGCGGCTGTCCGGCTGGGCCGACGACCGGCGCCGGGGCCGGCGGAGCCGGCGGTGGAGGAGGCGGAGGCGCCGGCTCGGGCGCTTTCGGCGCCGGGTTCAGCGTGACATCGAAGTTGGCGATCTGTCCCGCACGCAGCGTCACTTCCTTCTCGAATGGAATGACCGTGTCGCCAGTGAACCGCAGGCGATAGGTGCCCGCCTGCATGGCCGTGAAATTGAGCTGGCCGTTTGCGCCGGTGTCGCCGCTCCGGTCTGAGGTGCCGAGCACCTCCGCATGGACGCCTGAGATGGTGGTGCCGCGTGGATCCGTCACGGTGATCGCCATCCCGCTCCGCGCCGCAGGTGCCGCAGCCGCCGGACGCCTGACCGCGGGCGCGGCGGGTGCCGGGGCGGGTGCCGGGGCGGGCGTCTGCGCGAATGCGGCAGAGCCTGCCAGGAATGCGCCGAGCACGAGCACGCTTCTCATGCCTGCATTACATCGCAGGTGTCCCGAGACGACAAGCGATTGAGCCACACCGCGGCCGACAGCGCGCCGATCATGACGGCGCTGCCAACGATGTGCGCCCCCATGCCCAGCCGTCGATCGAGATGCAGCCAGCCGAGCGACTGCAGGAGCGCTTCCCAATCGTGCCCTTCCACCTCCGCGCCGGTAGCGCCTCCGAGCAGCACGAGCTGGAGTGCGCGCGCGTCGGCAATGTACGGCGCAAGGTCCACCAGGTTCTGCCCGGCCCACCAGACACAGATCATCGTGGCAAACCAATCGTCACGGCGGCCGAAGGAGACGGCGCAGACGATCGGCACCAGCACCTGCATCAACGATCCGCCCAGGATGGTCATGAAGCGGCCGAATGGAGAAAACAGCACGTGCCCGGCTTCGTGGAACGGGAGGTTGATCAGGTGAAGGAACGACTCGCCCACGAACGGGCCGTCGAGGGGGTGGAACGCGAACCTGACGGTCCACCAGGCGAGAAGCGCCAGCAACAGCCAGCGGGAAGCGCGGCCCACGCGCGGAGTATAATCGTCGCTGGCCGCCAGGGGTATCCCACCGGGATTGAGAGACACCCTTGGAACCTGATCCGGTTAAAACCGGCGGAGGGAGCGCGGGATGATCGAGTACGCCACAGCTTTTCCAAATTCCAGAAAAGTCTACGAAGAGCGCTCCGTGAGGCTGACAGCCGGCGGCGCGACGACTACGCTGCGCGTGCCGATGCGCGAGGTATCGCTGAGCGGCGGCGAGCCGTCGCTCCGTCTCTATGACACGAGCGGCCCGCAGGGCCACGACGTGCGCGGCGGCCTGCCGAAGCTGCGCGCCGAGTGGATCGAGGCCCGCCGCAAGGGCGGCGCCGTTGGGACGCAGTTGTCGTACGCGCGGCGCGGCGAGATCACGCCGGAGATGGAGTTCATCGCGGCTCGTGAAGGCCTGCCGGCGGAATTCGTCCGCTCGGAAGTGGCGCGCGGCCGCGCGATCATCCCAGCGAACATCAACCACCTCGAGCTCGAGCCGATGATCATCGGCCGCAACTTCCTGGTGAAGATCAACGCCAACATCGGCAACTCCGCCGTGAAGTCGTCGGTCGAGGACGAGGTCGAGAAGCTCCAGTGGGCGACGCTGTGGGGCGCCGACACGGTGATGGACCTCTCCACCGGCAAGAACATCCACGAGACGCGCGAGTGGATCGTCCGCAACGCTCCCGTGCCGATCGGCACCGTGCCGATTTACCAGGCGCTCGAGAAGGTCGGTGGCCGTCCAGAGGACCTCACGTGGGAGGTCTACCGCGAGACGCTGCTCGAGCAGTGCGAGCAGGGCGTCGACTACTTCACCGTGCACGCCGGCGTGCTGCTGCGCTTCATCCCGCTGACCGCGAAGCGTCTCACGGGAATCGTGTCGCGCGGCGGGTCGATTCTCGCGAAGTGGTGCCTGGCGCATCACCAGGAGAACTTCCTCTACACGCACTACCGCGAGATCTGCGAGATCATGCGCGCCTATGACGTCTCGTTCTCGCTTGGCGACGGCCTGCGGCCGGGCTCGATCGCCGATGCGAACGACGAAGCGCAGTTCGGCGAGCTCAAGACCCAGGGCGAGCTGACCAGGATTGCCTGGGAGTACGACGTCCAGGTGATGAACGAGGGCCCCGGCCACGTCCCCATGCATCTCATCAAGGAGAACATGGAGAAGCAGCTCGAATGGTGCGACGAGGCGCCGTTCTACACGCTCGGTCCCCTGACCACCGACGTCGCACCCGGCTACGACCACATCACGTCGGCGATCGGCGCGGCCATGATCGGCTGGTACGGCACCGCGATGCTCTGCTACGTGACGCCGAAGGAACATCTCGGGCTGCCGGACCGCAACGACGTCAAGGCGGGCGTGATCGCCTACAAGATCGCCGCGCACGCGGCTGATCTTGCCAAGGGACACCCCCGGGCGCAGGCCTGGGACGATGCGCTGTCGAAGGCGCGGTTCGAATTCCGCTGGGCCGACCAGTTCAATCTGTCGATGGACCCGATGACGGCCCTCGCCTATCACGATGAGACGCTGCCCGCCGACGGCGCCAAGGTGGCGCACTTCTGCTCGATGTGCGGTCCGAAGTTCTGCTCGATGGAGTTGTCGCAGCAGATCCGCGACGCCGGGATGGAAGAGAAGTCGGTGGAATTCCGCAAGGCCGGCGAGATCTACATCAAGTCGTAAATGGCAGGTCCTGGACTGGCGCGCCCTCTGGTCGGGTGGCAGCGGCACCACGTGCTCGCGGCGGCTCAATACATGGTTCGACGGCTGCGGTACGCGCCTGACGACCTTCAAGCACGCGTGATTTGCGAGGGGCTGCTCGACGTGCTCGACCCGACCCGGATAGGCGCTCGTCGCGAGCGTGCGTTGACCGCCGCTTCGAAGGCCGCCGCTATCCCGGAGGCACGCAAGGGCCTCGAGCCCCGGTCAGGACGGGACCGCCGCGCCGCGCCGAGTAAGGCTCCGGCAAGCGCCGAACGGCGGAAACGTGAGCGGCGCGCCCGGGACGACCGACGCAAGCGGTAGCCTGAATCCGGAGCTCAGTGTCTCCGTGTCTCTGTTGGCCCGCGGTCAGCGGGGATTAGTGGCTGCCGGCGGCGCAGGAACAATCATGATGATCGAGGGGAATCGCGCCGGCTGAGCATCCGGTTTCGGGTTCGGATAGCCCTGCGATCCCCCACCCGTCCAGTCCTTGATCGTCACGCCTGGCGGAAACGCCATCGATTCCTCACGGAACCGACCCACCTCGAACATGTGCGTGAGCGGAACGTCGAAGACCTGGTTCCCCTTTTCCTTTAGCTGCGCCCGGTAGTAGGCCACCAGGTCGGCGAATGCCACGGTCGCACCGAAGATGTAGTACCTCTGCCCACGGCCCGCGTCATACGACGCAATGAACTGAGCCGTGGGGTAAATGGGGAATCCGAGGGTGACCTCGGTCGGCGAGTTGGGATCCGCCTGCACCGCGGCCTGCGCGGGCACGACCGGTGGAGCTGGCGGCGCAGGCCGCGTCGGCGCGGCTGGTTGCGTGCCGGGGCGCGGAAACGGTTGCGGCGTTTGTGCCAGCCCGCTTGACGCCAAGCCAACTATCGCGGTCATCAGAATCGCTTCGCGCAGCATGGGTCAATTATAGGAGGCGATTGACCGCGGCAGGGTCCGCCTCTGCTGTAGGTGCCAAGGTACGGCAGGACTCTCTTCATGGCGTAGTCGTTGCTATGCAGCCGGTAGACACGTGCCGAGGTCGGTACGGACGCCCAGGAGGCGCTGCGGTGGACGACTTTGATATTGCGCAAAGCAAGATCGGTGAATCAGCGCAACGTGTGGTGGACCGTGCGATCGAAGAATCGCGGCGACGCGACAACGAGCTTCGCGAAGAACGGCTGCGCAAGCGCTTCGAGCTGCCGCCCTTCCTCAAGCACTTCGCCACCAACCTCAACCTGCTGGCTCGCCAGGACAAGATCGCCCCGGTATACGGACGCGATCACGAGATCCAGCAGGTGCTCGAAATCCTCTGCCACCGCGAGCGGTCGAACTCCGTGATGCTGATCGGCGAGCCCGGCGTCGGCAAGACGGCCATCGTCGAAGGTCTCGCGCGGCGGATCGAGTTCGAGCCAGACAGCGTGCCCGTGCGCCTTCGCGACTGCCAGGTGGTCAACCTGCAGATGAATACGATGGTCGCCGGGACGATGCTGCGCGGGATGTTCGAGGATCGGATCCAGAACGTCATCCGCGAGATCAAGGAGCGCCCGAACCTGATCCTGTTCGTCGACGAAGCGCACACGATGGTGGGCGCCGGCTCGGCGCTCGGCGCGCCGTCGGATGCGGCCAACGTCTTCAAGTCGGTGCTCGCGCGCGGCGAAGTGCGGATGGTGGGCGCCACCACCTTGAGCGAGTACAAGGAATACATCCAGGAAGACGAGGCGCTCGCGAGGCGCTTCCGCACCGTGCAGGTGCTGGAGCCGACGATCGAGGAAACGCGGCGAATTCTCTATAACCTGAGGCCGCGGCTCGAGCGCAACTACTCAGTGCGCCTGCTCGACGAGGCGATCGACACCGTGCTGGAGCTGTCGCCGCGGTATCAGCGGCACCTGCACCTGCCCGACAAGGTGATCGGCTGGCTCGATACCGCCGCCGTTCGCGCAGAAATCGATCGGCGGTGGGAAGTGACGGCGGCCGACGTGACCAACGTCATTGCCCAAGCGGCGGGGATTCCCCTGGACATGGTGTTCCGCGACGTGGGCGAGCGCTTCAAGGACATCGAAGCCCGTCTTGCGGAGCGCGTGATCGGACAGAAGAAGGCGGTCAAGGCGCTTGCCCACCGCCTGGTCCTCAACAAGGGTCCGCTCAAGGACGGCTTCGATCGTCCGGACGGAGTGCTGCTCTTCCTCGGGCCGACCGGCGTTGGCAAGACGGAGCTCGCCAAGGCGGTCGCGGAATTCCTGTTCGGCGACGAGAAGAAGATGATCCGCATCGACATGTCCGAATACCAGGACGGCGGCGTGTCGGTGGACAAGCTGATCGGCATGCCGCGAGGCATCGTCGGCAGCGAGCGCGGAGGCCTGCTGACGAACCAGTTGAAGGACAATCCCTGCACGGTCGTGCTGCTTGACGAGATCGAGAAGGCGAGTCCGAGCCTGCTCAACGTCTTCCTGCAGGCGTTTGATGAAGGCTGGATCACGGATGGTCGCGGCAAGCGCGTCTACCTGTCCGACGCGGTCATCATCATGACGTCGAACGCGGGATCCGAGCACTTCCGGAAGCTCACGACCCCGATGGGTCTGCGGGCGGGCAACATTCCCATCGACCAGGTGAAAGCGGACGTGAGCCGCGAGCTCGAACGGCGCTTCCCGCCGGAGTTCCGGAACCGCATCGACCAGGTCGTGCTGTTCGAGCCGTTGACCAAGGACGAAGTGCGAGAGATCGCGTTGAACTACATCGAGCAGGTGGCCTGCACGCTCACGCGATGGAACAAGTCGCTGGTTGTGGAGCCCGAGGCGCTCGAAAAGCTCGTCACCGAGGGCTACAGCATGGCCTACGGCGCGCGCTTCCTGAAGCGCGTGATCGACGACCGCATCAAGCTGCCGCTCAGCGAGCAATGGAAGGAAGCGAACAACTTCCGCTGCACGTGGCGGGACGATCAGATCGTCATCGAAGCGGTCGGGCCGAGGCTGGTCGAAGTGTCGGATCCGAACGCTATCGCCGTCTAAAGGTAAGCATCAGCCCTGATCGCCTCCGTTCCGCTGCTCCACACCGTACTTCTGCCGCAGCATCCCGATGACGTTGCCGACCTCCTTGCGGTAGGCGGCCGGCGCGTACTTACCCGCGTAGAGGTGCGTGTACCCGTCGACGAGATGCGGGAACTCCTGCGCCAGCCACTTCATGAAGTGATCGCGCGTGCCGCCCTCGAGAAACATCACGTTGCAGCCAACGAACCGCGCGCCGTGATCGGCGATGGCCTTCACGGTGCGCTCGAGCACCGCGGGCTTCGAGGTAATCCCCGGGACGATGGGATTCATCAGCACGCCGGCGCGGATGCCCGCATCCACCAGCTCGCGAACCGCACGCAGTCGTGTGAGGGGCGGCGCCGTGCCAGGCTCGAGCAGGCGCCAGGCGTCCTCGTCGACCGTGGGCACGCTGATGTAGACGCTGCATCCCGGGCCTGACGTCAGGTCGGCGAGCACGTCCTTGTCGCGGACGATCATCGGGCCCTTGGTGATGACGCCGACCGGGTTGTTGAATTCGCACATCGCCTGGAGCGCACCGCGCGTCAGCTTGTAGTGGCCTTCGATCGGCTGGTAGCAGTCGGTGGCGGTTCCGAGCGCGACGTATTCACGCGTCCACGACGGACGCTGAAGCTCCCGCCGCAGCACCTCCACGAAGTTGGTCTTGACGAAGATGATCGAGGCGAACTCGTCGTCTGATCCGAGCTCGAATTGCGTCTGATAGCGCCGTGCGTAGCAGTAATGGCAGCCATGCGTGCAGCCGCGGTAGGGGTTCAGCGTCCACTCGAACGGCATGCCCTTGACGCGGTTCAGCGCCGAACGGCAATGGACCTCCTGGTACCGGGCGGCGTCGGCGCGAAGCACCGCGTCGGTGAGCGCATCGGCGCCGCCGGCTTTGATCAGGTCGGCTATCTGGCGGGTGGTCGGCTTGGGCTTCCCGAGATCGAAGAGAAGTGGCGCAGATTCCA
>CAMCNL010000067.1 GCA_945876205.1 Candidatus Sulfopaludibacter sp. SbA3 | reverse complement strand
GCCCGCCCGGCGGCACTCGTCCGCCTTGCCTGGATCTTCGGCCGGCAGCGACGAGCTGTACGGCAGTGACAATCCGAGCGCTTCGATGGCGACCGCCATCGTGTTCGCCGTGTACATCCCTCCGCAGGCGCCCGCACCGGGACAGGAGTGGCGAACGATGTCGAGCCGCTGTTCGTCGGTGATGGTACCGGCAAGGTATTCGCCGTACGACTGAAACGCCGAGATGATGTCGCGCGGCTTGCCGAGCGCGTGCCCGGCCCTGATCGTGCCGCCGTAGACCATCAGCGACGGACGATTGAGCCGCGCCATGGCGATGATCGAGCCAGGCATGTTCTTGTCGCAGCCAGGCACGGTGACCAACGCGTCGTACCACTGCGCGCCCATGACCGTTTCGATCGAATCCGCAATCAGATCGCGCGACGGCAGCGAGTAGCTCATGCCCTCGGTGCCCATCGAGAGACCGTCGCTGACCCCGATGGTATTGAAGCGCAGCCCGACCAGGCCCGCCGCCTGCACGCCCTCTTTGACGTGCGCGGCGAGCCGATCGAGATGCATGTTGCAGGTGTTGCCCTCGTACCACATGCTGCAGATGCCGACCTGCGGCTTCTGCAGATCCGCGTCCGTCAGTCCGATGCCGTAGAGCATCGCCTGCGACGCACCCTGGCTGCGGGGCTGTGTAACGCGCGACGAATACTTATTCATCTACACGGACATCGGCTGGGGCACGCCCACCGGATCGAGGAACGGCATCATCTTGCGCAGCGGCCCGCCGACCTGTTCGATCGGGTGGTTGCGGTCGGCCTCGCGCATCTTCTTGAAGTTGGGCTGCCCCTGCTCGTTCTCGTTGATCCAGTTCTTCGCGAACGTGCCGTCCTGGATCTCCTTCAGCAGCTGCCGCATCGTCGCCTTCGTCTCGGCCGTGACGATGCGTGCGCCGGCGGTGTAGTCGCCGTATTCCGCCGTGTCGCTGACCGAGTAGCGCATGTACTGGAGGCCGCCGCGGTACATCAGGTCGACGATCAGCTTGAGCTCATGGAGACACTCGAAATACGCGATCTCGGGCTGGTAGCCCGCCTCGATCAACGTTTCAAACCCCGCCTTGACCAGCGCGGCCGTGCCGCCGCAGAGAACCGCCTGCTCGCCGAAGAGATCGGTTTCGGTCTCTTCCTTGAAAGTGGTCTCGATGATGCCCGCGCGGGCGCAGCCGATGCCGCGGCCGTATGAGAGCGCCTGCGCCTTGGCATGGCCGGTGACGTCCTGGTGCACGGCGATGAGTCCCGGCACGCCGGCGCCTTCGGTGAAGACCTCGCGGACGCGATGACCGGGCGCCTTCGGCGCAATCATCGAGACGTCGACGTTGGTCGGCGGCACGATCCACTTGAAGTGAATGGCAAAGCCGTGCGCGAACATCAGGGTCTTCCCCGCCGTCAGGTGCGGCTCGATCTCGGCCTTGTAGACCTTGGCCTGGTACTGATCCGGGATGAGGATCATGATCACGTCGGCCCACTTGGCGGCGTCGGCGATGTTCATGACCTGCAGGCCCGCGGCGCGCGCCTTCTCGATCGACTTGCTGGTCGGCGGCAGGCCGACGACGACATTGACCGCGCTGTCCTTGAGGTTCAGTGCGTGCGCATGGCCCTGCGAGCCATATCCGATGATCGCTACCTTCTTCTGGCGGATCAGGGCGATATCCGCGTCCTTGTCGTAATACATCGTCGCTGCCATTGATCTCTCCTGAAAACGGTCCGCCTGAAGCCGGACCTAAGAATATTGTGCTGCCGAAAGTGCCGTGTCGCCGCGGCGCATCGCCACCTGTCCGGTGCGGACCATCTCGACGATGCCGAGCGGCTCGAGCCGCGCGATCACCGCATCCACGTGTGGCGGCTCGCCCGTGATTTCGAGGGTCATCGTCTGCTCGCCGGTGTCGACAATGTGCGCGCGCGTTTCGTCCACCACTCGAAGAAGCGTCGCGCGGTCGTGACCGGCCACGGCAACCTTCACGAGCGCCAGGTCGCGCGCAACCGCGGGCACCGCGCCCAGGTCCTCGACCTGGAGGACGTTCACGAGTTTATACAGATAGGCGGTGACGCGCTCGGCGCTCGCCTGGTCGCTGTCGATGACGATCGTCATGCGCGACACGCCCGGTTCGGCGGTGCGGCCGACCGTCAGCGACTCGATGTTGAACGCGCGGCGCCGGACCAGGTTGGCAACGCGATTGAGGACACCTGGCTTGTCCTCGACGAGGGCAACGAGAGTGTGGTGCATGACCTGTCCTTAAATGGGGTCCGCGCCGGTTTCCGCCAGCACTGAAGGCTCGGGGCGCCGGATCATCGCGTCGAGATCGGCGCCTGCCGGCACCATCGGATACACGCTGTCTTCCTGCTCGACGCGGAAATCGATGAGGATCGTGCCGTCCGTCGACCGCGCACGCTGCACGACATCCTCGACATCACCGCGTTTTTCAACGCGGAAGCCCGCGAGCCCGTGAGCATCGGCGATCTTCACGAAATCAGGGCTGCGCAGCGGCGTCGACGAATAGCGCCGCTCGTAGAAGAACTCCTGCCACTGGCGGACCATGCCGAGGTAGCCGTTGTTGATGATGGCGACGTTGATCTTGATGCCTTCCTGCGCCGCGGTCGTCAGCTCGGCCTGCGTCATCTGGAAGCCGCCGTCGCCGACGATCACCCAGACTTCAGCATCAGGACACGCCATCTTGGCGCCGATCGCCGCGGGCAGCGCGAAGCCCATCGTCCCCAAGCCGCCGGACGTGATCAGCGAGCGCGGCGTTTCGTGATGGTAATACTGCGCCTCCCACATCTGGTGCTGCCCCACGTCGGTGACGACGATCGCCTTGCCTTCGGTGATGCGCCAGATGTCGTTGATGACGTGCGCCGCATAGAGATGCCCGGTGTCGGGCAGCGTCTGGATGTCGCGCACCGCTGCGTCACCCTTCATCGACTCGATGTGCTCGAGCCAGGGCGTGTGATCCGCGGGCTCGAGCACCTCGATCAGATCCTTGAGCGTCTCGCGCAGGTCGCCAACGATGGCGGCATCCGCGGTGACGTTCTTGTTGATCTCCGACGGATCGATGTCGACGTGGAGCTTGCGGGCGTGCGGTGCGTAGGTCTTGGTGTTGCCGGTCACGCGGTCGTCGAACCGCATGCCAAAGGCCATCAGCAGATCGGCTCCCTGGATGGCGTGGTTGACCCAGGCCTCGCCGTGCATGCCCATCATCCCGAGATTCAGGCGATGGCTGGCGGGCACGCCGCCGAGACCGAGCAGCGTCATCGCGATCGGCGCGTTCAGGAGCTCGGCGAAGGCAATCAGCTCCTTCATCCCGTTGCTCTGGATCACGCCCTGCCCCGCGAGGATCACCGGCCGCTTCGACGCACGAATCAACTCGGTCGCCTTCGAAAGCTGCGCGCTGGTCACCGGGCGACTTGGCCGATAGCCGCGGATCTTGACCGGCTTCGGATCCCATTCCCATTCGATCGAGGCCTGCTGGGCGTCCTTGGTGATGTCGACGAGCACGGGACCGGGGCGTCCTGACTTCGCCAGGTGAAACGCCTCCTTGATCGTCGGCATGATGTCTTCGACCCGGGTCACCAGGTAGTTGTGCTTGGTGATCGGGAGGGTGATGCCGGTGATGTCAGTTTCCTGGAACGCGTCGTAGCCAATCAGCTTGCTCGGCACCTGTCCGGTGATGCAGACGACAGGCGAGGAGTCCATCATCGCGGTGGCGATGCCGGTGACGAGGTTGGTGGCACCGGGGCCTGAAGTGGCGATCGCGACACCAACCTGGCCGCTCGCGCGAGCATAGCCGTCCGCCATGTGGGCGGCGCCCTGTTCGTGGCGAACGAGAACATGCTGAATCGTCGGGTAATCGAGAATGGCGTCGTAGGCCGGGAGAATCGCCCCTCCGGGGTATCCGAAAACGGTGGTTACCCCTTCATTTACAAGGCATTCCCAGATAATCTGCGCCCCCGTGCGTTTCGGCATGTTGCCAGTGTGCCTTGTGGAAGGTGCATCAGTCAAATTGATAGTGGTTCCTAGAACATAAGCAAAACAACATATTTGAGCCTCCTCTTCAATGGGGTCTGACCCCAAAAGCGCCGGGGCGGGGGGTCAGACCCCAAGTTGGTCCCAACCTTGAAGTGCTAACTGACGAGGGAGACATCAATGAACATCCAATGGACGACGGCCGCCTTGCTCAGCTCAGCCCTGATCGTGGGTTGCGGCGACCGCGATGCCGATAATTCTAAGAATTTCGAGGAGAATGCCCCGACGGCGACGGCGGGTACCGCCACGTTCGACGACCGCGAGGCAGTTCCGGAAACGTCCGCGCGAGTGGACGACTCTGCCATTCGTGACACTCAGCCTGCTCGAACTGCCCCGCGTCCGCGGGCGGCGGCCCCGGCGCCCCGGAGCACTGCTCCCTCGTACCGGCCGGCTCAGCCGAGCGGAACGAATGTCGTGGGCAGTACTGTGGAACGTCCCACACGCAACGCCGAAGCGCCCGCGCCGCGGCTCCCCGTGTTCAGGGATGTCACCATCGACGCGGGCACGTCGCTGCCTCTCGAACTGATGACCGACCTGTCGTCTGAAACGGCGCAGATCGAGACACCGGTGCGCGCGCGCATCCGTCAGGACGTCATCGTTGATGGCTATACCGCGATACCGGCCGGCTCGATCGTCAGCGGCACGGTCACCGAGGTCGAACGGCCCGGCCGCGTCCAGGGACGCGCACACCTCGCCTTCCGCTTCACTGACGTGCAGGTGAACGGTGTGCGTGAAGACCTGCGGACCAACCCGGTGAGCTTCGAGGGCGAGGCGACCAAGGGTGAAGACGCGACGAAAATCGGCGCCGGTGCGGGCATTGGCGCGGTCATCGGCGGCATCCTCGGCGGCAAGAGTGGCGCGGCCAAGGGCGGCGCCATCGGTGGCGCAGCGGGCACCGGCGTGGTCGTTGCGACGCGAGGCAGGGATGTCACGGTGGCGAGCGGCGCCGACATCACCGCAACATTAGAGCAGTCGACGACGATTCGCGTGAACACGCGGTAGCAGCCCAGAGTCTATAATGCCGCAATCTCGGCCACGCGTACGAGGTTGCGGCCGTCTCTTTTCGCCTGATAGAGCGCGCCGTCCGCCAGGCGGACGAGCGCGGACGGCTCGCCATCCGCTCCCCCGCTCATCGTCGCGACCCCAATACTCACGGTCAGGTTACGCTGCGTGCCCGGATGCCGGATGGCGCGGTCTTCAATTGCGCCGCGGATGCGCTCGGCGAGCGCCGCGGCGCCTGGTGACTCGGTGTCGGGCAGCAGCACGGCAAATTCATCTCCCCCGTAGCGGGCGACGTTGTCGCCGGCGCGCTTGGCGCCCTCGTCGATGATGCGGGCGACGTCCCGAAGACACGCGTCGCCATCGAGATGGCCGAGCGCGTCGTTGTAGGGCTTGAATCCGTCGATATCGATCATCAGGAGCGACAGGCGCGACGCCGTGCGCGTCGCACGTCGCCATTCCATCGTCAGCTCCTCCTCGAACGATCGCCGGTTGGACACGCCGGTCAGCGCGTCGAGGTAGGAAATCTGCGCGAGCTTGCGGTTGGCTTCTTCAAGCTGCTGGGTGCGCTCGCGCACCAGGCGCATCAACTCACCCTGCTGATACCGCAGCACGCGCAGGCGCCAGCGATAGAACACGCCCAGCACGAGAGCGAACGCCGCGAACGCCGAGATCCACGGCGTCAAGTCGTAGCCGCTCACGGTTCAGGGCGCCGGGTAGTCGCCATCGCAGAAGGATTTGGCCTAAAAGGACGAAGGGCTGCGGCCGATGCCGATGATACTGCACGCGGCGATGACGTTGAGTTTTCGTCGGCGTGCGTCTGACAGCAGCTCGTCGCTTTCCGCGCCGGGGTTGATCCAGATCTCGGCGATCCCCTTCTGCTCGAAGTCAGGAAGCAGGCGCATGGCGACGTCGGGCTGCACGTAGACAGTCGCCATGTCGATCGTCCCGGGCACGTTCAGTACGGACGGATAGGTGGCAATCCCTTCGACCTCGCGCTCGTGTGGATTGATCGGGATCACCGTGTACCCCTCTGCCTTGAATGCTCTCAGGGCCTTGTTCCCGAACTTGCTGCGATCGCTCGATGCACCAACCACTGCCACTGTCTTAGCCATTACCGTCAATTATGGCGCCCCTCGACCCGGCTCGGGGCGGCTGTCCAGCTGGACCGCAGGTACAATGTCGCCGTAGTGCGCCGGCCCGTTCTCACGCTCGTCCTGCTCTCCTGCCTGACCTTCTTCCTCGGCCTTGGGCGCCAGGCGATCACCGATTCCGATGAAGGCTTCTACGCCGAGGCGGCCCGCGAGATGGTCGAGAGCGGCGACTGGCTGACACCGCATTTCAACTACGCGGACAGATGGCAGAAGCCGGTTCTCTACTACTGGCTGACTGCGTCGACCTATGCGGTCGCGGGCGTGTCCGAAGGGGCGGCTCGATTCTGGTCGGCGATGTCCGGCCTCGGATTGGTGCTCCTCACCTGGGCCGCCGCACGCAGACTCACCGCGGACGACCGCGCGGCCTGGCTCGCCGGGGCCATCGTCGCCACCTGCTTCGGCTACTTACCGATGGCCAGGATGGCATTACCCGACCTGCCGCTGGCCTTCTGCATCACGCTCTGCATCTGGAGCGTCCTGCAGGAGCGGTGGCCGCTCGCCGGTCTTGCCGCGGGCCTGGGATTCCTGATGAAGGGGCCCGTGGCCCTCGTGGTGCCTGCGCTGGTCATCGTCCCCATCTGGTGGAAGGAGGGCCGTTTAGGTTTCCGGACGGATGCGGCGCGGACCTTTACGGTCCGCGATCTCTTAATCGCCGCGCTGATCTTCGCTGTCGTCGGCCTGCCCTGGTACGTGGCGATGACGCTGACGCACGGCACGGCGTACCTGCAGAGCTTCTTCGTCGGCGACAACCTCGAACGCTTCGCGACCGAGCGATTCAACGAGCCCCGCGGATTCTGGTTCTACATTCCAATCGTGATTGGCGGGATGCTTCCGTGGTCGATGTACATGCTCGTCCTGCCCTGGCGCTCAGTGACCGGCGTCCTGCGTCGTCAGCGAACGCTGACCCAGGGTGAATGGCGCCTGCTGTTGTGGACGCTGGTGCCGCTGATCTTCTTCACGCTGTCGATCGGCAAGCAGCCGCGATACATCCTTCCCGTGCTCCCGCCGCTGGCGATACTGCTGGCGACCTCGATCACGGCCCGCCTCAAGGCGGACACTACGCACGGCAAGGCACACATCTCGGTCGCGACGTGGATGACCGCGGTGTTCTATGTTGCGCTTGCGGTTGTGCTCTGGCGCGCACGGCCGCTGTTCCTGAGCGCCCACCCCACGCTCTCGCTGATCGCGGTCTTCGTCATGGGTGGCGCCGGATTGGTGCTCGCAGGCACCGCGATGTCGCGACGCTGGCAGATGCTGCCCGCCATCGCGACGGGATGCGCCGCAGCGGTGGTCCTGTCAGCGCAATTCGGCGCGCTGGTAGGGATTCGGCCTGAGCCGGTTGAACAGATGGCCGCCCTGGTCGCGGCGCAGCGAACGCAGTCCGAACCGGTCGGCGAATACCAGGTCTTCGTTCGAAATCTCGTCTTCTACGCGGGGTTCACACAGGAAGAGCTCTACGACGAAGCGCGCGCGCTCGATTTCCTGAAGTCGCCGCAGCGAGTGCTGTTGGTGATCCGCGAAGCTGATCTGCCTCGCCTTGAATCAGTGGCGGGCGTCTCACTCACGAGGCTGGGCGAGGTGAAATATCTCAACGCCGCGAACCTGAAGTTACGGACCTTGTTGTGGCCGCTTCCCGATCAGGATCTCGAAACCGTGCTGCTCGTCACGAACCGGTAGGAAAGATCTTTCCGGGATTCAGGATTCCGTTGGGATCGAACGCCGCCTTGACACGCTTCATCAGCGCGATCTCGTCGGCGGACAGCTCGATGTCGATGTAGGGCGCCTTCGCAAAGCCGATCCCGTGTTCCCCGCTGATCGATCCTTCCAGGGCCACGACCCGCTCGAACAGGACCCGCTCCGCCCGCTTCGCGCGTGCAAGCTCCTCGGCGTTGCCGCGCTGCACCATCAGGTTGACGTGGATATTGCCGTCGCCGGCGTGGCCGAACGAGGCGATGCGAAGGCCGTAGCCTTCCTTCAACTCTTCAACGATGGCAAAGAGCTCGGGGATGCGGCCCCGCGGCACCACGACGTCGTGATTGATCTTCAGCAGACCAGTCCCCCGCAGCGCGAGTGACATCTCGCGGCGAAGGTTCCAGAGCTGGTCCCGTTCCTCGGCGGTCGACGCACGCGTTACGCGGATCGCGCCGACGTCGCGGCAGGCCTCTGCGACGCGATCGATGTCTTCGTCAACGGCGGCCTGCGATCCGTCCACCTCGACGATCACCGCAGCGCCGGTTCCCTTTGGCGCAATCTCCCGGCCCGTGTGCTCGCGCACGGCATTGAGCGAGTCGGCGTCCATCAGCTCGATTGCCGCTGGCACGACCCGGCGACGGAGGAGCGCCGTCACGGCGTCTACCGCCCCCTGGATGTCCGTGAACATGGCGAGTAGCGTCGCCTGCGTCGGAGGCTTCGGCACGAGGCGCAAGGTGATCCTGGTAACGATCGCCAGCGTCCCTTCGGATCCCACCAGCAGTTGCGTGAGGTCGTAGCCGACGACGTTCTTGACCGCCTTGGATCCGGTCTCGATGATCTCGCCGGTCGGCAAGACCGCCTCGAGCCCGAGGACGTAGCGCTTCGTCGTCCCGTACTTGAATGCGCGCGGCCCGCCGGCGCACTCCGCGACGTTGCCGCCAATCGACGACTTCTCGAGGCTCGCCGGATCGGGGGGATAGAACAGCCCGACTTTCTCGACCGCGCGCTGCAGATCACCGGTGATGACATGGGGCTCGACGACCGCGAGCAGGTTCAGCTCGTCGATCTCGATGATGCGGTTGAGGCGCTCCATCGAGAGCACCACCCCGCCGCGCGTCGGCACGGCGCCGCCCGTGTAACCCGTGCCCGCGCCGCGGACGACGAGCGGTACGCGCTGCTCGTTGCACAGCGTCGCGATCGCGGCGATCTCTTTCGTGTTGGCGGGGGTGACGACGAGGTCAGGAAGATGCGAGATGCCGAGGGCATCGACGCCGTATTGCTCGAGAGCCGAGGCATCCGAGCGAACGTGCGCGGCGCCGACCGCTTCACGCAGTCCGTCTTCGAAGCGCTTGGGTAATTCGGCAGACATTCACAGCGACGACACACCGAGGCTCCGAGGCACCGAGAACGTTTGGTAGGTACCTCGGTGTCCCGGTGCCTCGGTGTCCCGTATCAGCGGGAGGCGCCCGCCTTGGCCGGTTGAAGCGACTCCGCAAACCTCAGGATGCGGGTCGCACCCTCGCGAAGCTGCTCCATCGACGTCGCGTACGAGATGCGCAGGTAGCCCGGCGCGTCGAAGGCCTCACCCGGCGTCACGACCACGTATTCTTTCTCGAGGAGCTTCGCCGCGAAGTCGGCCGAGCTCGTCACGCCGTTCTCCGCGGAGAACAGGCCGCGGATATCCGGGAACAGGTAGAACGCACCGCTCGGCTTGACGCACTTGATGCCGGGGTTCGCGGTCAGCCAGCCGTGGATGGCGTCGCGCCGCGTCCGGTATTCGTTGAGCATCGCCACCACCGAATCCTGCGGACCGGAGATCGCCGTGAGCGCCGCCTTCTGCGTAATCGACGTGATGTTCGACGTCGTCTGGCCCTGGATCACGTTGAAGGCCGCGGTCAGCTCCTTCGGCGCAATCGTCCAGCCGCAGCGCCAGCCGGTCATGGCGTACGCCTTCGACGCGGATCCGGCCAACACCGTGCGGTCGCGGTGCAGATCGAACAGCACCTTCGGCAGGTTGTGCGGCACCGGCTCGTAGATCAACTGCTCGTAGCAGAGATCGACGATGACCCAGATCCCCTGCGCCTTCGCTGCCGTGACGATCGTGGCGGTCGTCGATTCGTCGACCAGCGCGCCGGTCGGGTTGCAGGGCGAGTTGATGATGATGCCCTTGGTGCGCGGCGTGATGGCCGCGATCATCTGCTCGGCGTGCACCGCGAACCCGTCGTCGGGCCGGGACGCGACGATCACCGGGGTGGCGCCCACGAGCTTGATCTGCTCGGGAATCGTCGGCCAGTACGGCGCGTGCGTGATGACCTCGTCGCCTTCTTCGAACAGCGCGAGCGCGGCGTTGAAGAGCGCCTGCTTACCACCGGCGGTCAGCAGCACTTCGGCCGGACCGAACTCGATGCCGTAGTCGCGCTTGTAGCGGGCGCAGATCGCCTCGCGCAGCTCGGGAATGCCGGCGGCTGCGGTGTAGCGCGTGAAATTGGCGTCAATCGCGTCCTTGCCCGCCGTCTTCACGTGCTCTGGCGTCGTGAAATCCGGCTCGCCGGCGCTGAAGTCGACGACGTCGAATCCGGCGCGGCGAAGGCGCTCGGCCTCCGCGGCCACCTTGAGGGTGGCTGACACTGATACTTGCGCGAGTCTCTTTGCGAACATACCCATTCTTCCCCCTGCTCCCTAACCCCTGACCCCTAACCCCTAGCCCCTGACCGCTAGTTCGTTGTGCTTTCTACGCATCCACGTCTCGACGGGCGCCGGCACGAGGCCGCGCACTTCCCCGCCAAGCTTGAAGACTTCCCTGATCAGCCGTGAGCTCACAAACGTGTACTGCTCCGCCGGCATCATGAACACGGTTTCGAGCGAGGGCTCGAGATGCCGGTTCATCAACGCCATCTGAAACTCGTACTCGAAGTCCGACACCGCGCGAAGTCCGCGGACGATGGCGCTGGCGCGGCGTTGGCGCGCGTACTCCACCAGCAGGCCGCCAAAGCTGTCGACCTCGACGTTGGGGTATTCGTGAAACACCTCACGAATGATCTCCACGCGCTCGGAGGTCGTGAACAGCGGCTCTTTCTCCGCGTTGATCAGCACCGCGACCACGATCCGCTCGAACAGGTGCGCGCTGCGCAAGATCAGATCGACGTGCCCATTGGTGAGCGGGTCGAACGATCCCGGAAAGATGGCGAGGCGTCCGGAGGGCGCGCCCGAAGGTATCATCGTGGCCTCGTCATGAATGTCAGCGTGCTGTCGCCGGACTTGACGTCGCGCACGCGCGTCAGTGCGGCAGGAACCTCGGGCTCGCGCCGGGTGGCGCGCTCGAGTACCACCAGACCATCCGCACTGAGCACGGCGGCGGCAGCCTCGAGCGCCGGCATCACCGAATCAGCATCGTACGGGGGATCCAGGAAGATCAGGTCGAATGCCGCGCCAGCCGGGAGACGTCGCAGCACGGTGGCTACGTCACCCCGATGAATAGTATAGCCTCGCTCCACGCCGCAGAGCGCGAGGTTGGCCTCGATCAACGCCGCCGCGCGGGCATTCTTCTCGACAAACGTGACTTCCCTGGCGCCACGGCTCAAGGCCTCGATGCCCACGGCGCCCGTGCCCGCGTATCCGTCGAGCACGCGCGCATCCGCGACGCGGGCCGCGAGGATATTGAACAGCGTTTCGCGCAGCTTGTCGGAGGTCGGCCGCAGGCCGTCCCACGTCGGCGCCTTGAGGTGGCGACCCTTAAAAATCCCGGCGATTACGCGCATGTCTCTTTTGCCACGAAGACCACGAAGACAAGGCCACGAAGGCACGAAGAAACCATTTTGAGGCTTCGTGATCTTCGTGACCTTCGTGGCTGGTCTTCGTGACCTTCGTGGCTAACCAACTTCGATCAACCCGAACTGCTGCTGCCAGCGCTCCAGCACGAACTGCAGCAGCTCGCCGCTCAGGCCGCCCTGCTCGACGATCCGCCGCGCCTCACGGTGGGCGTCTTCCATGACATCGCGGTCGCGCACGAGATCGCCCGTCCGCAGCGTCGGCAACCCGGACTGGCGCGTGCCAAAGAAATCGCCGGGGCCGCGCAGCTCGAGATCGCGTTCGGCAATCACGAAACCATCGTTTGAGTCCGCCAGCGCCTTCAACCGTTCCCGCGCATCGTCGGTCCACGGTGACTGGTAGAGCAGCACGCAGTGCGACTCCCACTGGCCGCGGCCGACGCGGCCACGGAGCTGATGCAACTGCGACAGCCCGAACCGCTCCGCGTGCTCGACGACCATCACCGAGGCGTTCGCCACGTCGACGCCGACTTCAACGACCGTCGTGGAGACGAGGATGTGGATCTGCCCGGCGGCAAACGCCGACATGACGCGGTCCTTGGCGTCCTGCTTCATCCGGCCATGCAGCAGCGCCACGCGGTAGGCGGGGAAGATCTCGGCCTGCAGGTGATCCGCCATCTCGGTGGCTGACTTCAGATCGATCTTTTCGGAGCCCTCGACGAGCGGATAGATGATGTACGCCTGGCGGCCGGCGTCGAGTTGATCCCGAATGAGCTGATAGATCTCGTCGCGGCGCGACTCGGGCTTGACCCACGTGCGGATCGGCGTCCGCCCCGGCGGCAGGTCAGGGATCTTCGAGACGTCGAGCTCGCTGTAATCGGTGAGCGCCAGCGTCCGCGGAATCGGCGTCGCGGTCATCAGCAGCACGTCCGGCCTCAGCCCCTTGCCGCGCAACGCCGCGCGCTGCGCCACGCCGAATCGATGCTGCTCGTCGATGACCACCAGCCCGAGCTTGTGAAACGTGGTTGATTCCTGGACGAGCGCGTGGGTGCCGACGATCAGGTTCGTGGTGCCCCGCTCGATGTGCGCATAGAGCGTGTGCTTGTGCAGCGGCGGCGTGCTCCCCGTCAGGAGATCGACGCGGAAGCGCGACTGCGACAGCAGCCGCGCGATGTTGCCGTAGTGCTGCGACGCCAGGATCTCGGTCGGCGCCATGAACGCCACCTGCAGGCCGTTTTCCATCGCGACAATCGCCGCCAGCAGCGCGACGATCGTCTTGCCGGCGCCGACATCGCCTTGCAGCAGCCGATGCATCGGTTGCGGCTCGAGCATGTCCTCGACGATCTCTTTGAGCGCCTGCCGCTGCCCCGGCGTGAGCTTGAACGGAAGGATCTTGGCCGCCGAGGAGCGGATGCGGTCGTCCACCTTGAGGACAAACGGCTTCGGGTCCGCGCTCGTCGCATGGCGGCGCCAGGCGTGACCCACCTGGTAGAGGAAGAACTCTTCGAAGATCATCCGGCGCTGCGCCGGCGTCCTGAAGGCATTGAGCTCGTCTACCGCCGCGTCGTTCGGCGGGAAGTGTGTGGCCTCGTTCGCCGCGCGGCGCGGCAGCAAGTGGAGGCGTTCTCGAATGTCGGCGGGCAGGAGGTCTGGAATCTCCGCGGGCAGCTCGTCGAGCGCCTGGCGCACCAGCTTGCGCTGCATGTTCGGCGTGACCGTGCCGGTCTTCTCGTAGAACGGCACGACGCGCCCCGTGTGGAGGCCGGTGAGATCGTCGGTGACGAGCTCGTACTCGGGGTTCATGAAGTGCAGCCCGGACGAGTCGAGCTTGACGTCGCCAAAGATGACGACCTGCTGGTGCGGCACCAGGATGTCCGCGAGATACGCCTGGTTCATCCACGTGCAGCGAATCGCGCCGCTCGCGTCGCCGATGACCGCGTTGAAGATTTTGAAGCCTCGACGACGAGTGATGGAGAGCTTGCAGCTCTTGATCTCGCCAAGCACCGCAGCCTTGTTGCCGGGTCGCAACGAGACGATCGGCTGCATCTTGCTGCGATCCTCGTAGCGGAACGGCAGCCGATAGAGCAGGTCTTCGACGGTGAGCAGGCCGGCGCGTGCGAGATCCGCCGCTTTGCGCGGTCCTACGCCTTTGAGAAATTGGAGCGGAGTCGAGAGGAGATCGTCGCGCAACGAGAAATCATTGCACGATCACTGCGTGCCCCTGGCCCACTTCGATCTGCCGGATCTTCGATGGCAGCGCGAACGCATCGTCCATCGACACGCCCTCGGGGTGCTTGGGAGTCTTCGAGTACTGGCTGACAAGCTCCTGCAGCAGTGTCTTTGGCACCGGCACGCCGGCGATGTCGGCGCTTTGCAGCTCGAAGCGCGCCATGCCGTCGCGCGTGTGCAGGATGCCGATGACGTTCACCGGTACGCGGCCGCCGACGAGGCTCCACGGATCGAACGTGCCGCCGGTGGCGCGCTTCTTCGCGACCGCCTCGAGATCAACAGTCGCCTGTCCCGCGACCTTGCCCTCGCCGACGATCGTGATCTTCGGTTGCGTCAACCCGTTGGGGAGCAGCGGCTGCGCCTGGTAGGTGAACCAGGAGTTGAGCTCGTCTTCGCTGAGTGGCGTCCGCCGTGCGGCAGCCGTGGACTTGGTGCTGACTTCACCCTGCTTTTGAATCAGCGCAACTTTTTTCGAGAAAGAGGCGGCGTTCTGTTGAGAGAGGGTTGCCGCCTGAAGCGGTACAAGGGCGATAAGTACTAGAAGAATCAGGGCGCTACGGGATGACGGCATAACCATGGACGGCCCTTTCTGGACTACTTTTCGAGTGTAGCATCCTTCTTGATCTTCGCCTTCTGTTCGCATATAGTTTCGCCAGCTCGGCGGCCGCTCTAAATAACTCTGGGCCGAGCAGTCGACAGGAGGATGTGCCGTGCTTCCGCTCACCAAACGTCAGCGTGAAATCCTGGACTACCTCAATGAGTTCATCCAGCAGCACGGCTACGCGCCGAGCCTCGAAGAGATCGGCCGGCGTTTCAACCTCTCTTCGCTCGCAACCGTCCACAAGCACCTCACCAACCTTCAGGAAAAGGGCTTCATCCGGCGCGCCTGGAATCGCAGCCGATCGGTTGAGCTCGTGCCGACGCGCGCGGGCGGACGCGCGGTCGAGCTGCCCCTGCTCGGCTTCGTCGCCGCGGGCGTGCCGATCGAAGCCGTCGATCCCGCCAACAGCGAGACGATTGCGGTGCCCGAAGCGCTCATCGGCAAGGGCGACAGCTACGTGCTGCGCGTCAAGGGCGACTCGATGATCGACGAGCAGATTCGCGACGGCGACTTCGTCATCGTCGAGAACCGCAAGTCGGTGGACAACGGCGAAATGGTCATTGCCCTGCTCGGCGGCGTCGACGTGACGCTGAAGAAGTTCTATCGCGAGAACGGCAGGGTGCGCCTGCAGCCCGCCAACCCCGCGATGCAGCCGATCATGGTCGGACCCAACGACGTCGAAGTGCAGGGCGTCGTCGTCGGCGTCATGCGCAAGTATTAGGCTTCAGGGTTCAGGCCTCAGTTCAGCGCTGGTCACGAGTAGAATCGTTGACCATGAGCGACCAACAAGAGCCCAAGCAGGTTAACTTCACGATCATTCCCGACGAGCAGGGCGGACAGCCGCGTATCTACGCCAACTTCTGCTCGATCGCGCATACCCCCTTCGATTTCACGCTGACCTTCTGCGAAGTCATGCCGTTGTCTGAACAGGAAGTGCGCGCGGCCGAGACGAACCACATCGTCAAGGCACCGGTCAAAGCGCGCGTCGTCGTCCCCGTCCAGTTCATCCCGAATCTCGTGGCCGCCCTCCAGGAACACATGCGCGTGTTCTCTGAGTCCTACTCGAACGTGGGCTGGAGCAAAGGTCCGGTTCACTGAGGTGAAAAGCGCGGCGACGACGCGGCGGATTATCGAGACGCTCGCGACACAGCATCCGAACGCCGACACGGAGCTTCACCACCGCAACGCGTTCGAGCTGCTGGTGGCGACGATCCTTTCCGCGCAGTCGAGCGATGAGCGGGTGAACATGGTGACGCCCGCCCTCTTCGAGCGGTATCCCGACGCGCCTGCGCTGGCGCGCGCGACCACCGCGGAGCTCGAACCGCAGATCCTGTCGACGGGCTTCTTTCGCCAGAAATCGAAATCGCTCGTCGCCATGGCAAACCAGCTCGTCGACGAACATGGCGGCGAGGTGCCGGCCGACATGGAGAAGCTGACGAAGCTTCCCGGCGTCGGCCGCAAGACGG
>CAMCNL010000066.1 GCA_945876205.1 Candidatus Sulfopaludibacter sp. SbA3 | reverse complement strand
CCGTTACACGCTCGCGGGGCTGATTCTCGCGACGGTGCTGCACCTTCGCGGTGAACGGCTGCCGCCGCGATCGTACTGGGGCGGGCTCGCGCTGGTTGCGGCGCTGTTGATCGCGGTCGGCAACGGCGGGGTGATCTGGGCGGAGCAGTGGGTGCCCAGTGGGTTCGCGGCGCTGATGGTTGCGTCAGCGCCGTTCTGGATGGCGGGCATCGAGGCGCTGCTGCCCGGCGGAGAACGCTTGACGCTGCGAGTGGTCGGCGGCCTGCTCCTGGGTTTCTCCGGCATCGTCCTGCTTGTCTGGCCCGATCTCACGGCCGGAGGCGACCGCGGAAGGCAATTCGGCCTGGGGGTCATTGCGCTGCAGATTGCCTGCCTGGGATGGTCGCTCGGCTCGTCCTATTCGCGTCGACACGGGCGTGAGGAGAACGCCATGGGCGCAGCGGCGCTGCAGATGATCTTTGGCGGCGTGATTATGCTGGTTGCGGCGACCGTACTCGGCGAATGGAGCCGGCTGATCTTTACGCCGCGCACATTTGCGGCAGAGCTGTATCTGTTGCTGATTGGATCGCTGGTGGGATACCCGGCTTACGTTTTCGCTTTAAAGCACCTGCCGGTCTCAACGGTGTCGTTGTACGCCTACATCAACCCCGTCATCGCGGTTCTGCTCGGTACGATCCTGTTGAATGAGCCGTTCGGCCCTCGGGTCATTCTGGCCGCTGCGTTGGTGTTTTTGGGAAGCGCGGTGGTACGGTGGTCGGCGACGCGAGGCAAAAAAATTGGAACTCAGAACGCCTGACAGCGTTCCGAGTTCCCAATCCGAGTTCGCAGCCAGGCTCCGGGAATGCCCCGGAGTGGGCGCGTTAGACGACTCGTCGCCCGCTGACCAGCCGCACCAGGAACAGCACTACGGCTATAACCAGCAGGACCCAGATGAAGTTCCCGAGCGTATACCCACTGACCATCCCCAACAGCCACAGGATAATCAGAATAATCGCGATGGTTTCGAGCACGTCACACCCTCCTTCTCACAGCAGAGCAGAAGTGCAACATGAATGCCGCCGCTCGGTCGCGTCACCTCATCAGTAAGCGAATCGTCCCGTTGGCCTGTTGTCTACTCCTGGCTGGCGCGACCGCGAACGCTCAACCTGTCGCGAAGCTTCTCGCTGGAGCCGCTGTTGCGCTCGCCATGCATGAGGCGGGTCACGTCACCGCCGATATCATCTTTGGTGCGTCACCGGGTGTGAAGAGCGTGTCGTTCGCCGGCATTCCCTTTTTTGCGATTACGCACCCCGCGCTGTCACCGGCCCGTGAGTTCGTCGTCAGCACCGCAGGGTTCTGGGTGCAGAACGCATCAAATGAAATCCTGCTGACGCGTCGTCCGTCGCTTCGCCAGGAGGAGGCGCCATTTGCGAAGGGCATGCTGACGTTCAACACGCTCACGTCGTTCGCGTACGCGGGAGCGGCATTCGCCAGGGTCGGGCCAGCCGAACGCGACACGCGTGGCATGGCTGTGTCGTCGCGTCTCGGCGAACCGTGGATTGGCGGGATCGTCCTTGCACCCGCGGTTCTCGATGCCGTGCGGTACTTCCGGCCGGAGACGCGGTGGCTGCGATGGGCGAGCCGCGCGTCGAAAGTCGCGGGAGTACTGCTCGTGATGCGGGCGGCGAACTGACTAACGGGCTGCCGGGCCGAGCGCGAACGTCATCAAGCCGCTGAGCACGACGCGGCCGTTGACGCGGGCAAAGCCCTCCAATTGACCGACGCGGCTCCGCAGGCGCTTGACGCGCGCCTCGATCTCCACCACGTCTCCCGGATACACCGGCTGGCGATAGCGCACTCGTTCGATGCCCATGAAGAAGGGAAGCTTCTCGCGATTCTCGGGCTTCGACAGGATCAGGATCGCACCCACCTGCGCGACCGCCTCGGTGAGGATCGTCGGCGGCAACGCCGGCGATTCACCTGGCTGGTGAGACAGGTAGCGCTCGTTCAGCGACACGTTCTTGATGCCGACGATCCGCTTGTCCGGCTCGAGCTCGGTGATGCGGTCCACCAGCAGAAACGGGTAGCGATGCGGCAGAATCCGTTCGATTGCGCTGTAGTCCAACGGAAGCGTCAGGTCACTCATGGAGAACAGTCAGTATAATTCGAACCATTCGACCACATGAGTGAGCCCGCCGCGCCGCGTCCCGTTCGTCCTCCCACCGATACCGAGCTCCTGTCGACGCTTTTCGACCTCGGTCGAGACGTCATGTCGGTGCTCGACCTCGAGGAGCTGCTGGCGCGGATCCCCCAGCTCATCGCCCGGCTGACCCGCTTCAGCGCCTTTTCGGTCTATCTCCTCGACGAAGCCGAGCAGAAGCTGCGTATCGCTTATGCGATCGGCTACCCGGAAGAGATTACGCCGACGCTGCGGCTCGAGGTCGGCCAGGGGGTGGTCGGCGCGGCCGTCCAGGAAGGCCGCCCGATCCTGGTCAACGACATCCGCCTCGAGCCGCGCTACATGGGACCGCTGCGCAACATGCTGTCCCAGCTCGCGGTGCCGATGCGGCGCAAGGGCAAGGTCATCGGGGCGCTCAACCTGCTCAGCGAAACGACCGGCGCGTTTACCAGCCAGGACGAAGCACTGCTCCGGCAGTTCGCCGCCCACGTCGCGGTCGCGATCGAGAACGCGCGCCTCTTCAAGTCCGAGCGCCAGTACGTCGACACGCTCGAAACGCTCGCCGAGATCGGCCGCGAGATGTCGTCGATTCTCGACCTCGACGTCCTGCTCACGCGCATCGCAAGCCTGACCAAGCGTTTGATCGACTACCGGACGTTCGGCATTCTCCTCGTCAACGAGGCGACGCAGCAGCTCGACATCAGGCTCGCAGTCAGCTATGGCGAAGAGGCGACGTCGAAGCACGTGAAGCTCGGCGAGGGACTGGTTGGCTGGTCGGCGCTCCACAAGGAGGCGCTGCTCATCTCGGATGTCTCGAAGGACGCGCGCTACCTGAACCTCGTGCCCGACGCGCGCTCTGAGCTGGTCATCCCCATGCTCATCCAGGATCGCTGCATCGGCGTCTTTGACCTGGAGAGCCCCGAGCTCAGCGCGTTCACGAAGGAGCACAAGGAACTGCTGACGCTGCTCGCCGCGCAGGCGGCCATCGCCATCGAGAACGCGCGCCTCTACGAACAGGTTCGGCACAACGAAGAGCGGATTGAAAAGGAATTGCGATTCGCCCAGCGCGTGCAGGAAGCCTTGCTGCCGACGGAGCTTCCCGTGCGGCTCAGGCAGGCGGACGTCGCCGGCCGCTTCGCTTCGGCCCGTGAGCTCGGCGGCGATCTCCACGACTTCCTCGCGCCCGAACCCAACAGCCTCGTCATCGCGGTCGGCGACGTGTCTGGGAAGGGTGCGCCGGCCGCGCTCTACGGCGCATTTGCAGCCGAGCTCGTGCGGTCGCGCACGCTGCGCCGCCGGTATGCGCCCGACAGGTTCAGCGTGGCCGGTGTGCTCGAATCGATGAATACGATTCTCCACGAGCGTCAGCTCGAGGAGTACTACTGCACGCTCTGCTACGCCTTCTTCGACTTCAAGCGCCGCGCGCTGACGATGGCGAATTCAGGGCTGCCGTATCCGATTCGCTGTTCCGGTGATGATTGCGGACAGATCGAGCTGCCCGGCGTACCGCTGGGATCGTTTCCCAACGTCACATACGACGAAGTCGTCATTCCTCTGCAGGTCGGCGACGTGTTCGTCTTCTGCACGGACGGAATTTCCGAGGCGATGAATGATCAGGGGACGGAGCTGGGTACCAGGCCGGTGTGCGAAATCGTCAAGGCCCATCGCACGGACAGCGCCCGGGCGATTGTCGATGCGATCTTCGAGATGGCGATCGACTTCCGCGGCCACGCGCCTCAGAACGACGACATGACCGCGGTGGCAGTGAAGATTACCGCTTAGCTTTTGATCTTCCGGTTTTCTTCACGGATGTGAAGACCCACCGACCGTCCGCCGAACACGGCAACCTCGTTGACCTTGCCCCTGACCTCGACGCGCGTTCCCTTGGCGGGCGCGCGGCCCGACTGCGATAACACGGTGATCTCGCCGCTGCCGTCGTCCACGCTGTACAGCTGGAAGGGCACCAGAGGGATACCCCAACTGTTGGTGACGACGCCGGTCACGCTGACGGACCTGCTGTTGTACTTGGTCGGCTGATCCTTCAGCTCGGCGATGCGCACACCCCGGGCCGCGCAGCCGGCAATCAGAAACATGGCGAAGATCGCGACCGAAAGGCGTGATGCTGTTTTCATGGTGTGCTCCACGGCCTTGCCGTTCAAGATGCGTGCCCGAGCAGGTGTGATGAAAATGGCGTGTTTCCTCGACCTGGCGCCGCGTCGTCCTCGATTGCGGTCAGTAGGTGTTGAGGTATCGCTCGATTTCCCACGGCGACACGTGGCGGATGTAGCTATCCCATTCGGTTCGCTTGGCGGCGAGGAAATGGTCGACGATGTGGTCGCCGAGCGTCTCGCGCATGAGGTCGCTCTTCTCCAGCTCGTCGAGGGCGTCGCTTAACGTGCCGGGCAGCTCGTCGATCCTGAGATGGCGGCGCTCGCGGTGGCTCATCGTATAGATGTTCTTGTTCACCGGCGGGCCGGGATCGGTCTGCTTGTCGATGCCGTCGAGCCCCGCGCGAAGCATGACCGCCAGCGCGAGATAGGGATTGCACGACGGGTCGGGCATCCGCAGCTCGATGCGGGTATTGGCACCACGCGCCGCGGGCACGCGCACGAGCGGGCTGCGGTTGCGCTCGGACCAGGCGATTGCGGTGGGCGCTTCATAACCCGGCACGAGCCGTTTGTAGGAGTTGACCAGCGGATTCGTGATGGCGCAGAACGCCTTCGCGTGGCGGAGAAGCCCGCCGATGTACTGCAGGCAGGTGCGGCTCAACTGGCCGTCCGACTTCTCGTCGTAGAACACGTTCTTCCCGCCCGAGAACAGCGCCTGGTGCGTGTGCATGCCGCTGCCGTTGACGCCAACGATCGGCTTCGGCATGAACGTCGCGTGCAGGCCGTTGCGGTTGGCGACGTTCTTCACCACGAATCGGAACGTGCTCACATTATCCGCGGTCGTCAGCACATCGTCGTAGCGGAAATCGATCTCATGCTGACCGGGCGCGACTTCGTGGTGCGCTGCCTCGACGTGAAATCCCATCTGCTCGAGCACGAGGATGATCTCGCGCCGTACGTCTTCGCCGAGATCGACCGGCGTCAGATCGAAGTAACCGCCCGAGTCATGCGTCTCGGTGGTGGGTTCGCCGTTCGCGCGGCGCTGGAAGAGAAAGAACTCTGCCTCCGGCCCCGCGCGCATCGAGAATCCGCGCTCGCCGGCCAGCGCCGCCACGCGCTTCAGCGTCGATCGCGGACAGCCGGCGAATGGCGTGCCGTCAGGGTTGGCGATGTCGCAGATGATGCGCGCAACCCGCTCCGAGCCGGCATATGTCCACGGGTAGACCTGGAAGGTGTTCAGGTCGGGCTTGAGGTACATGTCGGATTCTTCAATCCGCACGAACCCTTCGATCGACGAGCCGTCGAACAGGATGCGGCCGTCGAGCGCCTCGGCAAACTGCCGATCCGGCACCTCGACGTTCTTGATCGCGCCGAGGATGTCGACGAACTGCAGCCGCATGAACTTGACCTTCTCGCGCTCAACCCGCTCGAGAATGCGGGCGCGACGGTCGTCTTTCGCCACCATGGGCTGATTATGGCCCACCCGTGAGGGATGGGTGGGCCAGGAGGGGAGCTAGAAACGCTGCCCGAGCCCGATCGAGAAGCGGTTTCTCTGGACCTGGTTCGGCTGCCACTGACGGTCGTAGCCGCCGACGATGGAGGTCAGGCTCGCAAGGTCCAGGCGCACGCCGCCGGATACGCTGTGCGCCCGATAGTTGCCGATCTGGTCGATGGAGACGGTCTCGAAGTCGTCGATGCCCGCCGTGTAGCCGCCGGTGAACCAGAGACGCGGGCGAAAGCGATAGGCGCCGCGGGCGTGGAGCGTGTTGCCGTGCACGTTCGAGATCACCACGTTACTCTGGCTGATCGCGTGCGCATAGCGCAGGCCGATTGACAGGCGATCGGTCGCCCACCAGGTCACGGCGGGGGAGAGCACCGCCATCCGCGCGCCGTTGAAATCAAGGTAGCGATACGTGCCGATCCAGCTCGCGCGGCCGAACGTGTGATCAATCTCGCCGAGATAGTCGCGCTCCGGCATCAGCTCGTTGTGGGGACCGATGAGGACGTGACCCACCAGCGTTGTCAGTGGCTTCCATCGCCATTCGGCCCCACCGCCGCCGCGCTGATCGTTGATGCCGAACTTGCGCTGCGCGTCGCCGCGGCCGAATACGCGCAGCGTGTCGTTCAGGCGGTAGTTGACGGTCACGCCACCGCTGCTCGTGCTGGAGACGTCGGAACTGAAGGATTCCGCGAAGCCATGCGCCTCCACGCGGTGGAAGTACGACAACTGCACAGCTTCGAGCGACAGGCGGTGCTGTTCGGTCGGCGACATCGCGACCGCGCGTTCAAAGTATCGAAGAGCGCGAACCATGTCACCGGCCTCGCGATGGGCGCGGCCCAACGAGGTGATGACGACTTCGCTCTCCGGCTTCAGCGCTTCGGCACGCACGAGCACATCAATAGCTTCCTCGGTGGCGTGCCGCGCCAGGAGCGTCGTGCCGACGCCGATCATCGCGTCGACGTTGGACGGATCTTCGAGGAGCACGCTCCGATAGACCGCCTCGGCGACCGAGGGGTTGCCCATGCGTTCGTGCATGTGGGCAATCCAGATCCGCGCCTGGTGATCGTTGGGATTGACGGAGGCGAGCCGCTGAAAGGCGGCGAGTGCATCGGCGTCCCGTCCCTCAGCCGCCAATTGGGACGCCTCCGCGAATGTCGGGCCAGAAGCCGCGGGAGGAGCCTGTGGGCCGGCCCCCGGCGAGGTCGAGGGGTCCGCCGCGAGCAATGTCACCAGCAGTAGCGAAAACAGCATTCCAGCACCTCGGTCGTGGGGAGAGGGGGCGACCTCTTCCTTTTTCGGCCCGGGGAGACCTGGGCTGTAGCTGTTTCTAGCCGATGGCGGAGCGGAGCTCTCGGACCGTGCTGGCCGCCGGCCAGGCGGAGACGACGGTGGCGAGCTGGGCGGCGATCATGGCCACCACGGCGCGGGTGGCGGGGTCGTGCTCACGGCCGTTCCGCAATTCGACGGCCAGGGCCCCGATACAGGCCTCCGGACCGAACATCGGCGTCACGACGGCCCCGTTTCCCGCTGCATCCCCGCCAACGATGGTGGGCTGGCCAGTGCGCCATGCGGCGGCGGTGGCGTTGTCGGCCCCCTGGGCGATGGGGCCGAGGCGCGCGATGATCTCCGGGCGATACCCGTGCGCCGTGACGGCGAAAAGCTCATCGCCCGCCCCCATCCACAAAATGATGCCCGGTGCATCCAGCAGGTCCGCAGCCTTGGACAGGAGCGGCGGCAATTCGGCGGTGGTGGTGAGGCGGGATAGCGAGGTGCACAAGTCCGCGGTCTCCGCCAGGTTCACCGAGGGCGTCGCAGGCAGCGGGTCGGCCGCGACCGGGACGTCCTGCGGTGGCGCCGGAGGGGCCGTCGGAGCCGCGGCCACGCTCATCGATCTTCGCGTGGGCACGAGCAGGATGAGGACCGCGATCCACGCGAGCGCGGTCGCGCCGAGCACCGCCCACCGCTGCCGTGAGAGCCGCACGCCTTCTGCCTGGTAGAAGGTTTGCTCGGCGGCTCGAATAGCGCGAACCCGACCGTTCATGGCGTCGAGCGTGCTGCGGCCGTCGCTGAAGATCACGTCCGCCGCCATCGCTTCCTGCCCGATGCGGAGGTTCTCGCGCGCACGCGAATCGGCGGTAATGAGATTGCCCGTCGCTGCGTTGAGCACCTGGACGCCGCTTTCGCCGTCCGGTGAGCGGAGCAGCGGCTTGAGCGCGGCCGCGTCGTCGTAGATCTGGCGGACGAGCGTTGTCATGCGCTCGAACGACTGCTCATCGCGCTGTCCCGGCGCCAGGTACGCCTGTTGCGTCACGCCTACGCCGACGATCGCATCGCCGAGGCGATCGACACGGGCGGTCAGTTGTTGTTCGAGGGTGACGAGATCGCCCGACTGACGATCGAGGCTACGGAGAAAAAGGGCGGCCGCCACTCCACTGGCGAGCACTACGACCAGCAGCGTCAGGCGTACAGATCCCTTGTGCATCGAGAACAGGATAGCACCCGATGCCCTCCGATCCTGGAGGCGATTACCAACCGATGCGCAACCCGCTCGTCCACGACAGTCCCGAATAGGCGCCGCCGTCGTTGGCGCGATCCGTCATCTCCGCATGGTGCAGCCCGGTCTGCAGCTTCAGCTTGTGGCCATAGAAGTAGTAATTCGCGCCCGCGTACCACTCCTGATACTGGTCGCCGCGCCCAGGCACGAGGCGGCTCTCGTAGGTTGCGAGCCGCACGCCGTTCGGCTGCTCACTGTCGAGGAAGGTGTGGCGGCCGACGAACTGGAGCTTGTCGGTCGCGTTATAGAACGGCATGACCATCGTCGCCCACAGATCGCTTTGACCCAGGTATCCCGATGCGACGGAGAGGTCCGTCCGCACACCCCACTTGAGCGTTTCGAATTTGAAGTTGAGCGAGCCAATGTGCTCGAGCTGTCGCGTGAACGTGTTGTGTGTATCAGGATGCTGGTAGACGTAGTTGCCCGTGAGCAGGGCTTCCTTGACCCCGAGGGACTTGCCGAAGTCGTAGCCGAGAACTCCCAGGCCGACCGCGCCTCCGTTGAACTCGCCGAATTCGCGATTCATGGCGCCGGCGGAGTAGATGCCCGCGCGGTAGACCCACGGCGCCGTGCGGCCAGAGACGCTCACCCCCGGCAGATATTCCTGCGGGAACCAGATGTTGTTGGTCAGATTGCTTCGGTCAATCGTGAGCAGTTCTTTCGATGACGTCGCCCCGTCCATCGTGTACGGAATGCCCTGCTTGCCGACGGTTACCGCGAGCCTTCCGCTCTTCGTCCACATCAGGTAGGCGTCGGTCGCTCGCACGTACAACGGGTCACGTTCCTGCGGGTTGAGCTCAACCTCGGCGTGCAGTGTCCACTTGCGGAACAGGGTCAGCCTCGGACCGAGCCGCAGGCGGCGGACATTCCATTCGCTCAGGTCGCCCTGGCTGGCATCAATCGCAGCGAAATCGTGCTGGAATCGGCCCGTGAAGAGCAGGCGCTGCACGACGGGATTGGAGTCGTTCGAGTACCACTCGGCGAATCGCCAGATCTTGTCGTAGGTCGATGGCTGTTTCCGGGTCGCGACGGGCGTCTGCGCGGGTGGTGCGGCGGGCGCCGTCTGAGCCGATGCGGAGGCGGTCGCGCCGAGCAACAGCACAAGGGTGAGGAGTCGCTTCGTCATACTGTTGTTACTTGTACGACGCTCAGATTTCGAAAAAGTATCGAGAGTGTTACGTGTATGTAACGTCAGTAGACCGGCAGGTACGGCGACAACCACTGCGCGATGACGGTGAACCGGTTGGTGAAGATGAGCACGCCGATCACGACGAGCAGCGCACCTGATACGAGCTCGATGGCGTGATAGTGGCGGCGGATCTTCGCGAACGCCACGAAGAAGCGATTGATGGCGAGCGCGGTCGCGAGGAAGGGCACGCCGAGCCCGAGCGAGTACGCCGCCAGCAGCCGCACGCCATGACCGACCGTGTTTTGCGTGGCGGCTACCGCCAGGATGCCTGCGAGGATCGGGCCCAGGCACGGCGTCCATCCAAACGCGAAGGCGCTTCCCACCAGCACGGCGCCGACAAAGCCGGCCGGCCGCTTCGTGGTCTGCACGCGCTTTTCCTGGTAGAGCCACTCGATCCGCAGCACGCCCATGGTGTGCAGGCCGAAGATGATGATGATCGCGCCCGCGATCCGCCCGAGCAGTGTCAGCCGCGACGTGAGGAACTGGCCGATGTAGCTCGCGGACGCGCCTAGCGCGATGAAGACGATTGAGAAGCCGAGGATGAACGCCAGCGACGACAGGATGACCTGCCTGCGAGCCTCGGGCGGCGCCGCCACGGCGACCGCGACACCGGCACCAGCCGGTGCGCCTCGCATCTGGTCGAGTGACAACCCCGAGATGTAGGAGAGGTAGCCGGGGATTAGCGGCAGGACGCAGGGGGAGAGAAACGAAAGCAGCCCCGCGCCAAATGCCGCCAGGAGAGTGACGTTCTCTTCCATCGAATCCGCTTACCCGACGGGCTTGAGCGGAATGAACAGGGCCTGCGCGGAGCCTTCGGTCTGCACCGAATGTCCCTTCACGGGGGGCAGGTCCTGGAAGAAGAAGTCCCACTTCCATCGCTCGGACGGATTCGATGCCTGCAGCCAGCTGCTGGCCGGCAGCGGCTGAGCAAAGCCGATCTTGTCGGCGTCGGCGTAGGGCCCGCCTGGCATCGCGGCGGCGAGTGCGCGGCGCACGTCGCTCGAGGAGGTGTAGGGCAGCGTCAGTCCGAGCGCGCGCGCCACGTTCACCAGGATCTGCCAGTCTTCGAGCGCTTCTCCCGGCGGTGCGATGGCGCTCGATGCGGCCTGCACGCGTCCCTGGTCGTTGGTGTAGAGCGCGTCTTTCTCGACATACGCGGCGCCCGGCAGCACGAAGTCGGCGGCGTCGGTGAGCGGAGTCGTCACCACGCCCTGGACGATCAGCAGCGGCAGTGTCCCGTTGCGCCGCGCCTCGATCAACCAGGAGACGTCGCCAATCGAGCCCTGCGGACCGGGATCGATCACGTACACGGCCTTCACGCGGCCGCCTTCGACGGCGGTGCGAAGCGCCGTGAGATCCGGCAGCCCGTCGTTGCCCTGGCCGACGTCGTAGCCGAGATCGCGCGCGCCGTTGACGTTGGGCGCGTCGGTCGCCGGCACCTTGAACTTCGTTCCGGCCGGCTGCGGCTTCTCGCTGCGCGTCCACGTCATCGATACGGCCTTGATGCCGTCGGCGCCCAGCAGCCCTTCGACGAGTTGCTTCACGACGAACAATTCTTCGTTGGAGGCATGCGCCGACACGAGGAATCGCACCGCGGTCGGATCGGCCGTTACGACTTCCTGGATACGGTCGCGCAGGCGGGGCTCGACGTCATGCCATGCCGCCGGCTCGAGCGCGGTGCCGCGCCGCATCATCGGACGGCGGAGCCGCGTCTCGCCTTCGACCCAGTGGTAATCGAAGCGGCCGATGTCGCACATCCAGTAGTTGTTGACGTCGGGGTTGAATCGCGGCGTCATGCGAATCAGCCTCGAGCCCCTCGCCCACTCGGGCTTGGCCTTCAGCCACGCGCTCGTGTTGCAGCCCTTCGAGCAGAGGGTGCAGATCGTGTCGACGACACCCGGGTTGTCCCACGGGCGGCTCTTGAAGCGGTAATCGCGTGTGGTGATCGCGCCGACGGGACACACATCCATCAGGTTGCCGGAGATGAGCGTGTGCACGCCCTGCTCCTGGAACGTCGCGATTTCGCTGCCGTAGCCGCGATCGACGATGTTGATCTGCGCGTCGGCGTCGATTTCTTTCATGAAACGGACGCACCGCGTACAGAGAATGCAGCGGTTGCGGTTGAGCATCAGCGTCGGGCCGAAGTCGACGTCGGCCTTCACGCCCTCGCCGTCGAACACGCGGCGCGGAAAGTCCATCCGGCTTTCGGCGGGACCGAAGGTGTAGGAAAAATCCTGGAGGGGGCACTCGCCGCCCTTGTCGCAGACCGGGCAATCGAGCGGGTGGTTGACGAGCAGGAACTCGAACACGCCGGCGCGCGCTTCGACGACCTCGGGGTCGCGCGTCATCACCACCATGCCGTCGGTGCACGTCGTCGAGCACGAGGTCTGCAGCTTCGGCATCTTCTCGATCTTGACGACGCAGACGCGGCAGGAACCGTCGATGCTGATCCCGGGGTGGTAGCAGTAATACGGGACAGAAATGCCCGCTTCGAGCGCGGCCTGCAGGACCGTCTTCCCTTTTTGAACGGTAATGGGGCGGCCGTCGATCGTCAGCGTAACCGTGTCCATAACCGGCTGATCATATCAACAATCGAACTCCCAACTCCCAACGGTCCAACTTCAAACAGTGGGCGTTGGGCCGTTGGGGCGTGGGCGCTTCTAACGCTGCTCGAAATCGGCGATGGCCGCGAAGTCGCGGTTGACCTGTACCTGTCTGACCGTCCCTTGGAACGGAAGCCGCCGCTCGACCAGCCGGTCGTCCACCTGGACGATGACGTGCTCCGCATGGCCGTCCGCATAGAGGAGTGTGACGGTCACCGGCACCTGGAACGCGTTCTCGCCGATCTGTTCGAAACGTACGGTCACGGCGCCTGCGCCGATCGCGGTCGCATAGCGGATACGCGGGATCTCGGACCCATAGATCCACTGCTCGAAGAACTTCTCGAGAGACCTGCCGGATTCGGCTTCGAGTACCTTCCGCAGGTCCTGGGTGCCCGCCTTCTGAAACCGCTGCTCGGTGTAGAAGCGGCGCAGCGCGGTGAAGAACGGCTGATCGCCAATCGTGCGGCGCAGCATGTGAAGCACCGCGGCGCTCTTGTTGTAGACGAGGGCGCGGAAGACGCGGGAGTCGCCCTTGATGTGGCCCAGCCGGTATCCAAGGCTGATCGGACCTTCATCCGCCTCTGCCAGTGCCCATCGCCTGAATTGCCGAAGCATGTCGATGAACACCGCTTCGCCACGCGCGTGGCGCGCGTAGAGCGCGGCGAAGTACTGTGCGAACCCCTCGCTCAACCACTGCTCGTGATAGTTGCGCCAGCCGACCGCCTGTCCCCACCACTGGTGCGCGAGCTCGTGGGCCACGAAAAACTCCGGGAAGCTTTGAAACGCCGCCGGGTCGTTGCGCCAGGTGTAGCCCGAGTACGGCATTGGCTGGTTGACGAGGGCGAAGTACCCCGGACTGTGCCCGCCCGGCAACTGGCCCTCGACGAGAGCAATCGTCGCTGCGCCGTACGGCGCATCACCCATCAGCCCCGCGTAGAACCTGACAATGTCCTGCGCCTCACCAAAGATGGCGCGGCCCGCAGTTCGTTGCCGCGGGTTGGCATCGACTGCCACCCGCACGTGATCCCTCGATCCCGTGGCCGACGCCGGAAGGGCGACGGTCGCTTCGCCAACACGGACGAACCTGCTCACGACCAGCGCGAGGTACCGCAGCGGGTCGGCCGCCCTGAAGACAAACGCCCGGCCCTCGACTGTTGACGTCAGCAGGTCGCGGAGCGTGACGTCGTTGTCGGCTCCGAGATCGCCGCTGGCGACGCAGGTATATCCAACCGGCACGGTGATGCGCAACGACGCCGTGGCGTAGTCCGAGACGGTATTTTGCGGGTACCAGAACGATCGATTGCTCAGCAGGAAATTCGGCTCGGGCGCCATGAACGGCGTCTCGTCCTGGAGAGGCGGCGGGGATTGCCCTCCCTCTACCTGCACGCCCTCGACGTCGATGTCCTGCGACTCCAGCCTGCCGGAGTAGGCGACGAGAAGGGTGAGCTCCGCATCGCGCGTCAGCGTCACGGGCAAGCTGATGATGATGGTGTTCTGGCCACGAAGGCGCAACGGCAGCAACCGCCCGTAATCGGCGCTCACGACACCCGTCACCGCGAGTGAGTCCGCCAGGCGCAGCGTCACCGACGAGAGCTGGTTGGCCTGCACCCGCACCCGCATCCGTACCAGGCTGTCGATGAACTGGCGATCCGGCGAGACGGTCGCCACGACGTTGTAATCGAGGACGTCGTACTCCCGCTGCTCATCCTCATTGAACGAGATGAGGGCGGCCGAACGCGTGGTCGAGGGATAGACCGAAATCGTCCGGCGGTGGTCACGGTCGAACACGGTGATGTCTTCGGCCTGTCCGCCTGCACGCGAATAGGTCAGCGTGCCGTATCGCCGGGTCCGGACCTCGGCGAGAAAGTCCCCGATCGTCGGCAGCAGGTACCACTGATCCAGGCTCAACTCGGTGAGATCCAGGTTGAACGACTTGGGCCCCTCGCGCGCGAAAATCTCCTGTGCTCGTCGGAGCTGTCGCGGGTTGACCGCGACGGGGGTCAGGCTGCCCGTGCTGACGCGCCGCTCGTACTCGAACGGATTCAACCGCACGAACGCGCTGTCGAAGGCCGCGGTCAGGACCTCATTGCCGGAGAAGATGCGGAGCTGGCCCTTCTCGGTGGCTGGGCCCGGTGAGAAGCGCATCTCTCCGCGTCCGAGGAGTACCAACCCCGTGATGCCCTCCTCCGCCTCCACGAGAAAGACGGTGCCGTCGTGCAGCGTCAGGCGCAGGTCGTCAGAGATGATCGAGAGCTCGCGGGCCGCCAGCTGTTTCGCAGGATTCACCTGCAGCCGGTAGAGCCCCTCCACGGCCGTCAATCCCTGCGCGCCGCTGATCCGCCACACCCCGCCCGCCCCGTCCTCCGTCCGTCGCACGTCGACAAGTGAGCTGATGATGCGCGCCCGCCCGACGGTTTCGATGAACCCCTCGATGATCAGGCGGTAGCCGTCGCCTCGCGGCAGCGACTCGAGCGGCACGCGGTCGCGTTCGTGGATGATGACCCGCTGAATGTCGGGACTGATGAGATCGTCGACGAAGTCCGCGGATTGCTCGGCCGACATGCTCTCGTCGATCAGCAGGCGCAGCGCGGCTTCGTCGTGGGATTCGAGCGTCTGCTGGATGCGCGTGAGTAGCTGGGCGATCCCGTCAGGGGGCGCCGGTGACTGGCCGGGTGCCTGGGCATAAGACGTGTTCGCGCATGCCGCCATACACGCGAGCAGCAGAACGAGCCGCGCAGTCAGGACCCCGACGGCGTCAGACGCCAACAACGGCCCCCTCCGCCACCGCCACGACGGGCAGAGGCGGCAGTCTCCGCGCGACCAGCACCGCCCACCCGAGCTCCTTGGCGGAGCCCCACCCGCGCCCATCGACGACATGTTGCAGACCCGCTTGATCGAATCGCCGGCCGCCACCATCTTCCGCTTCCGTGACGCCGTCGCTGTACATCACGATCCTGCTGGTCGTCAGGCGTTGAGCAGCACGCCAAGCTCGTGGCCAACCTTGCGAAAGCAGTCGAGCGCGAACACGAGCTCTTCGCGCGTGTGCGTGGCGGTGACGATGGTGCGGACGCGGGCGCGGTCGCGCGCCACGGTGGGAAAGCCGATCCCCTGCGCGAAGACGCCCTCCTCGAACAGGCGATCCGACAGCTTCATCGCCAGCGCGGCATCGCCGACGATGACCGGCGTGATCGGGCTCTCGCTCGGTCCGATATCAAACCCGAGCTCCTTGAGACCATTCTTGAAGAACCGGGTGTTCTCCCACAACCGGTCGATCAGCTCCGGTTCGTTCTCGAGGACCTCGATCGCGGCCAGGCAGGTTGCGGCAACTGCCGGGGGATGCGACGTCGAAAACAGGAATGGCCGGGCGCGGTGATGGAGGAAGTCGATCAACGCGCGCGACCCCGCCACGTAGCCGCCGAGCGCACCGATCGCCTTCGACAAGGTACCAACCTGGACGTCGACGCGTCCGTGCAGCCCGAAGTGATCCACGGTGCCGCGGCCGTTCTTTCCAAACACCCCGCTCGCGTGCGCATCGTCGACCATCATGATGCAGCCCTTCTCGTCCGCGAGGTCGCAGAGCGCAGGCAGGGCGCCGAGGTCGCCGTCCATGCTGAAGACGCCATCGGTGATGATCAGCGTGCGCTGGCCGCGAGGCAACCCTTCGACGATCGTCCGCGCGGCCGCGGCGTCGCGATGCGGAAAGACCTTGATCGTCGCGCGGCTGAGGCGCGCCCCGTCGATGATGCTCGCGTGATTGAGCTCGTCGGAGACGATCACGTCTTCGCGTCCGAGGATCGACGACACGGTGCCGGCGTTCGCGGTGAACCCGCTCTGGAACACGACCGCCGCTTCGGTGTGCTTGAACTCGGCCAGCTTCTGCTCGAGCGCCATGTGGATGT
>CAMCNL010000065.1 GCA_945876205.1 Candidatus Sulfopaludibacter sp. SbA3 | reverse complement strand
CGAGTCGATCATCCAGGCGCTCTCGGGCGCCGACATGATCTTCGTGACCACCGGCCTCGGCGGTGGCACCGGCACCGGCGCCGCGCCGGTCATTGCCAGCCTCGCGAGTGAGCTGGGTGCGCTGACGATCGCGGTGGTGACCAAGCCGTTCAAGTTCGAAGGGAAGAAGCGCTCGATGCACGCCGAGGCCGGGCTCGAGGCGCTGCGTGAATGCGTCGACACGGTCATCACGATTCCCAACGAGCGGCTGCTCGGTGTGATCGACCGCAAGACCGCGCTCACCGAGGCGTTCTCGATGGCCGACGATGTGCTGCGGCAGGCGATCCAGGGGATCTCGGACCTCATCCTCGTGCCCGGGCTCATCAACCTCGATTTCGCCGACGTCAAGACGATCATGTCGGGCATGGGCGTGGCGATGATGGGCACCGGAACCGCGGAAGGCGACAACCGCGCGATGCAGGCGGCACAGAAGGCGGTGTCGAGCCCGCTGCTCGAGGACGGCAGCGTCAACGGCGCGCGCGGCGTGATCATCAACGTGACCGGCGGTCCGGACCTCTCGTTGATGGAAGTGAACGAGGCTTCATGCGTGATCCAGGAAGCCGCGCATGAAGACGCCAACATCATCTTCGGCGCGGTGGTCGACCCGGCGCTGAAGGGCAAAGTGAAGATCACCGTGATCGCGACCGGCTTCGACCGGAAGGGCGCCGGCAGGAGCCTGCCGGCAACCACGCTCCAGACGCCGGTGGATCTGCACAACTACACCGCTCACCTGAGTCGCGCCGCGGAAGTGGCAGCGGCCGAGGCAGCCCCGATCCCGGCATCGGCCAGTGTGGCCGAGAGCACCAGGACCGGCGGAATCGCGCCGCAATTCGCGGTCAGCCGCAGGCCTGGCCTCGATCTGTCGTTGCCCCTGGCACCTGCGGATCCCGCCGGCGACGTCAACATATCGCCGGAGCTCGGTCCGGCAGAGGTCTCTTCGCCGCTCGACGTGCCGGCCTTCCTTCGTCGTCAGAGCTGAGGCAAGACCGGGTAACGTACACTAGATAGACCCACGGCACGCGAGAGCGCCTGCGTTTGAGCAGGGGCTCGAGCGTTCCTGTCGCGGCGTTTCCCGGCTCAGTTCGACGGACTTTCATGAAGCACTGGCAACAGCGCGAGCGCGCCCGCGATCTCCTGGCGAAGGAGGTGGGGTACGTCCGCAAACCTCACGGCGGCAAGCTGCGCGTGGCGCTGGCTTTCCCGAACACCTACTTCGTGGGAATGTCGAACCTCGGGTTTCAGACCGTCTACAAGCTGTTCAACGCCGAAGACGACATCGTGTGCGAGCGGGCGTTTCTGCCGCCCAAGTCGGAGCTCGCCGCGCAGATCGAGTCCGGCGCGCCGCTCGTGACCGTCGAGTCGGGAACGGCGGTTGCCGAATTCGACATCATCGCCTTCTCGGTGTCGTTCGAGTGGGACTACACCAACGTCCTGTCGCTGTTGCGGCTCGCCGGCGTGCCCGCGCGCACCGAGCAGCGGACGCACCACCATCCGCTCGTGATGATCGGCGGCGCGGTGACGTTCGTGAATCCGGAACCGCTGGCGCTCTTTGCCGACGTGATCGCCGCAGGCGAAGGCGAGGCGTTGATCCCTTCTCTTCTCGCCGCCTTCAAGAGCTCTTCGGGCCGGGACGACCTGCTGCATCGCCTGGCCGCCGAGCGCGGCTTCTACATCCCGTCGTTCTACGACGTGGAGTACAAGAGCGACAACACGATCGCCCGCTTCGTTCCGCGCGAAGGCACCGGCGCGCCGGCGGTCGTCAAGAAGGCCGCGCTCAAGACGACCGAGGCCGTCGATCCGCCCTCGACCACGATCTTCACGCCGGAAACCGAGTTCGGATCGCGATTCCTGATCGAAGTCGTGCGCGGCTGCGCGAATCTCTGCCGCTTCTGCTGGGCGGGTTACAACTACCTGCCGGTACGCGCCTTTCCGAAGGACCGCATTCTGCAACTGGCCGAGAAGGCGCGCGCGCATTCGGATCGCGTCGGACTCGTGTCGATCGCGCTGTGCGATCACCCCGACATCGAGGAAATTCTCACCAGCCTGGTCGCGATGGGCTACTCGATCAGTCCCGCCTCGCTCAGGCTCGACGATCTCACGCCGACGATCGTGCGGCTGCTGCGCGAAAGCGGTGAGCGCACCATCACCATTGCCCCGGAAGTCGGCTCCGATCGGCTGCGCCGCGTGATCAACAAGACGGTGACCAACGCCGAGATCCTGGCGGCGGCAGAGCTGATCTTCGCGAGCGGCATCGAGAACCTGAAGCTCTACTTCATGATCGGCCTGCCCACCGAGACCGACGAGGACCTCGTCGCCATTCGCGACATGACGCTGCAGTTGCGCGAGCTGATGCTCGCCCATGCCCGCGATCGCGGGCACGTCGGACGCATCGTCGGCAGCGTCAACCCGCTCATCCCGAAGCCGGGCACCGCCTACCAGTGGCTGCCGATGGAAGACGATGCCTTGATTGATCGGAAGATCAAGCGGCTGCGCTCGCTCCTGGCGGGGATTGACAACGTCTTCTTCAACATCAAGTCGGAGCGGCATTCCTTCTACCAGGCGCTGCTGTCGCTCGGCGATCGCCGCGTGGCGCCCGCCATCGAAGCCGCCGAGCGCAATGGCGGCAACTGGCGCGCCGCGGTCGCCGAAGCCGGCGTCGATGCCGACTTCTTCGTCTTCCGCGATCGCTCGCAGGACGAAGTGCTGCCCTGGGACATCATCGACGGCGGCATGAAGAGCACCTTCTTCCGGAACGAGTTCGAGAAGGCGCTCAACGCCGAGTGGACGCTGCCGCCCAAGCGGCAGAAGGAGAATGCGCTCCTTCTCCCCGTTCTCCAGTAGCCGCATCCTCGTCGCCGCCGGTACGGGCGCCTTGCTCGTGCTAATCGTCATCCTCATCACCGGCGGCTTCGTCATCGATGCCGGGCCGCTTCACCTGTCGGCGCGCCGGATCGCCGGCCCGCTGGTCATTGCCATGGCCGCGTGGGCCGCTGCCGCGTTCCAGGGCCGAGCGACCCTGGCGGCATCAGCCGCGTCCATTTCCGACTTTCTCGATACCCACTCCACGGCGATCGCCCTGATCCTTGCCGCGGCAGCCGCCGGCGTCGGCGTCGCGTACGGCACCTATTCCGCCTCGGGCTCAGACGCGTCTGGCTACGTCAGTCAGTCCGAGCTGCTTGCGTCGGCGCGCATCACCCAGGACGAACCGCTCGCACGCCAGGGCGCGTGGCCCCAGGGGACGGCGACGTTCGCGCCTCTGGGCTATCGCCCAGGACAACATGAGGGCGAGCTGGTCCCCACCTACCCCTCGGGCCTTCCGCTGATGATGGCCGCATCGCGGCTGGTTGGCGGCGAGCTCGGCGCGTTTCTGGTGTCGCCGCTACTTGGCGCCCTCGCGGTGTTCTGCACCTACCTGCTCGGCGCGAAATTGCACTCGCGGCTCGCTGGAGTGATGGCCGCTGCGCTTCTCGCTACGAGTCCGATCTTCCTGCTTCAACTCGTCCAGCCCATGAGTGACGTTGCCGTGACGGCGTGGTGGACGCTGGCGATCCTCCTCGCGCTGCGGTCGCCGGCCCCGATCTCAGCCTTCGCGGCCGGCATGGCCACCGGCATCGCGCTCAGCACTCGCCCGAATCTCCTCCCGCTCATCGTCGCCCCCACGCTGATCGCGGCGGGATGGTTGGGAGATCCCGCTGCGAAGCGATCGCTCGACATCCGGCGTCTCGCCTTCTTCATCGCGGGCACCGTGCCCGCGGTTGCGCTGCAGCTATTGCTGCAATGGCACCTCTACGGCCACCCGTTGACGTCGGGCTACGGCCGCATCAGCGATTTCTTTGCGCTCGCCGGCATCTGGCCGAACCTTCGCGGCTACGCGTGGAAGGTTCTCGTCGGAGAAACCCCCGCGCTTGTCCTGGCGGCAGTCTCGCTGCTGCCTCTCACCCTCGCCCGGCGCCGAGTATCCGCGGACAAGGTGTCAGCCCTCGCGCCGCTCTGGCTCGTCGTCACGGTAGCTCTGCTCATCTGCTACCTCCCGTACGTCGTCTACCCGGACTGGGCCTACTTGCGATTCTTTCTTCCGGCCCTGCCACTGACGTTTGTCCTGGTCGCTACGCTGTTGACGGCCGCCATCACTCTGTTTCCGCCGCCAGCTCGGGGCATTGCGCTCGTCGCGCTGCTCGTCACCGCATGTTCGCTGAACGTCGTTCGTGCGAGTCGTGAGCAGGCGTTCAACATCTACGGCTACGACGCGCGATATCGAAGCGCAGGGCGATACATTGACGCCGTGCTGCCGGACAACGCCGTCGTGCTCACCGTGCAGGAGAGCGGCAGCGCGCGTTACTACGCGCACGTGCCGATCGTCCGCTGGGACCTGATCGGCACCGATCTCGACGGCACGGTCACGGCGCTTCGCGCGCTCGGCCGCCACCCCTTCTTCCTCATCGAGGATTGGGAGAAGCCCGACTTCGCGTCGCGGTTCAAGACCTCGCCGATGGCCACGCTCGACTGGACCCCGCGCGCCGACATCGGCGACAACACGCGCGCGCTGCTGTTCGATCCCGCCGATCGCGGCAGCGCCGGCGGCGTCCCAGACCGAATCCATTAGTCGCGTGGGCTGAAGCCCACGCGCTACAGCGTCGGGCGGCGCTAGGTTGCAACGGCAGCCTTCTCCTCGTACTCGGCATAGGTGTTGAGAATCAGCTCCCGTATGCGGTCTTGTGCCGTGGCGTCGCCCACCGGCCGCAGCAGCGCGAAGCTGCGGCGCTCACCGTTGACCGAATACTGGCGCGCAGGGAACGTGACGTTACGCCCGCCCCCGGTGCGCCGCTCCCACACGCTGAAGCCGATTAGCTTCAATCCGTCGAGGGCCCCATCGGTGAAATGCAGTTCCGCATCGGCCAGCTTGCCGGGCGGGTTGTTCTTGTCGTTCGGGGTGATTTTGACGATCACGGCGTCCTCCGCTGTGTAGTTGATGCGAGGACGAGAGGCAAAGAGGAGACCGCCGTGATGCTCAACGCTGTGTGTGGCTAAGAGCTTGATAAAGCAGGGGTTCGCGGAGGGGGCGAGATCAATGCCGCGGCAGGGTGAGCCGGGGTGTCAACCGGAGTTACCCTGCGCGCAACAGGAGCACGTGCGCGATGGCGAGCTCGCGCGAATGCGTGATGGTCAGGAGCGATCCGGTGGCACCCATTGCCTCGAAACGCGCGGCGGCGCCTCCGTGAAACCGCAGTTGCGGGGGGCCGTGGTGGCGCACCACCTCGATCCCTCGCCAGTAGACGCCGCGCGAATGGCCGGTGCCGAGCGCCTTCATTGCCGCTTCTTTCGCGGCAAACCTGGCTGCGAACGACGAGGCGAAGTCGCGCTTGCGGCGGCAGTACGCGATTTCGCCCTCGGTGAAGATGCGATGGACGAACCGGTCGCCGTAGCGCTCGATCGTGTCGGCGATCCGCTCGATCTCGGTCGCGTCGAGTCCCGAACCTATAATCTCCATTGGCCTCCATCTTAAATGACGCTGCCGCCCATTCCTGACGCCTTCCGCTGGACGGACGAAAGCTGGGGACCTGCCTTGCGCTGCGTCCCGCTTGGCGCGATCGCATCGCATCTCTTCACGACTCGTCGCCTGCAGTTGTCGGTCGTGACCGACTGGTGGCGCGTGGCAGATGCGCTCGGCGTCCGCCGGATCCTGACGCTGACCCAGATCCACGGTCGCGGCGTCGTCGTCGTGCGGCGGGGAGTGTCGACGCCGAGAGGGAAGCCCGAGGCGGACATCCTCGTGTCGGACGATCCCGAAGTGGCCATCGCCGTGCGGGCTGCTGACTGCGTGCCTCTGCTTCTGGCCGACTCCAGGAACGGTGCTGTTGCGGCGGTGCACGCCGGGTGGCGCGGGACTGCGGCGGGCGCGGCGACGACGGCGGTCGACGCGCTGGGACGCGAATTCGGTTCGCGGCCCGAGGACCTGGTTGCGGCAATCGGTCCAAGCATCTGCTCGGCGTGTTACGAAGTCGGAAGCGAGCTCGTCGACGCCTTTGCTGCGGCCGGACACGCGCGGCATCTCATTGCGCGGTGGTTCGTGACGACGCCTCCGCGACGCGGCGCGGTGGAATCGGAGCGGCCAGTCCTCCGCCTCGATGTCGCCGCCGCGAATCGCGATCAACTGATGCTGGCGGGAGTCGCGGAGACCAACATCCACATGTCAGGCCTGTGCACGGCGATGCATCTCGATGTCTTGACGTCGTTTCGGAAGGAGAAGGACCTGGCGGGGCGACTCGCTGGCGTTATTCGCGCACGCCCGTAGCAGAACCGGGCCACGGAGACACAGAGCCAACGCTTCTCCGTGTTTCTGTGTCTCTGTGGCTTGTGTCGGTTAAGGCCGCAGGGCGGCGGCTTCGTCCATGGCCTCGTTGGCGAGGCGGTCGGCTTCCTTGTTGAACTCGCGGCGGACATGCTCGAAGGTGACGCGTCCAATCCGCCTGGCGAGGCCGCGGGCCTCTAGGTGAAGCGGCTGCAGTCCCGGATGCTTCACGCGGTATGCGCCGTCCATCTGCTTCACGAGCAGCAGCGAATCCGACCTGACGTGCAGGTAGTTGACGCCGTGCTGCGCGGCCCATCCCAGCGCCGCGAGCAAACCGCGGTACTCGGCGACGTTGTTGGTCGCCGTGGCCAGCGCCTCTTTCAGTTCGACGATGGTGCCGTCTTCGCGCTCGATGCGCACGCCGTAGCCGGCCGGTCCGGGGTTGCCCCGCGAGCCGCCATCGACGTTGGCGGTCGCCGATCCGCCGACCGTCGCGCCAAAGAGCGAGGGTTGCATTACGACCGGTGCGTGACCGCCTGCTCGATCGGCGGAGGGGGCGGCTGGTAGTACATGATTCGCTGGCAGCTGTCGCACTGGATGATCGCGTCGTTCTGCCGGATCTGCTGGAAGACGTGCGGACGAAGCCGGACGTGGCAGGCGGTGCAGAGGCCGTCGTAGGTCGCCCGCGACAACGCGATGCCCTTGCGGGCCTTGGCGACCTGCTCGAAGCGTGCGATCAGGTTCGGGTCGGTCTGCGCCACGAGCGCGGCGCGCGCGTCGGAGGCGGTCTTGAGTGACGCCTCCACGGTCGCGAGCTCCTCGGTCAGCGTCTTTTTCTCGGCTTCGATCGCCTTCTTCTGCGACGCCAGCTCACCTTCCGCCTGCTTGACCTCCACCGCGACGGCGTCGGCCTCCATCATCCGCTCGAGGACCTTTTCCTCGACGACGCCGAGATCGCGCGTCGCCGCGTCGATCTCGTGCTGCATGGCGGTGAATTCGCGGTTGGTCTTGACGGCGGAGAGCTGATCTTTGAACTTGGTGAGGCGTCCCTGGAAGACAGCGGCCTCTTTTTCGAGGTCGCGGCGGGCGTCCTGGCTTGTCTTGAGGCGCTGTTTCGCGGCGTCAACCGCCTGCGTCGCTTCGCCGAGCCGGGTTTCGGCGTCGGCAAGGCGTTGTGGATGCGCGGCGATCTCCTGCCGCGCTTCGTCGATGGTCGTTGCGAGGTGCTGCAGCTGCAGGAGCCGCTCAATATCAGGGGACATCTGTATATTCGACAATCTTCGCTTGCCTGCCTAGCCGAAGCTCGCTCGAAGGTTGAGCGAGCGAAGGCTGGTGGGCCCGCCTGGATTCGAACCAGGGACCAACCGATTATGAGCCGGCCGCTCTAACCGCTGAGCTACGGGCCCGTACCTACGTACGGCCTTCCAAAAACGCCTTGAGCTTCCGCGACCGCGACGGGTGGCGCAGCTTGCGCAGCGCCTTCGCCTCGATCTGCCGGATCCGCTCGCGGGTGACCGCGAAATTCTGGCCCACCTCTTCGAGCGTGTGTTCGCTGCCGTCGCCGACACCGAACCGCATCTTGATGACCTTCTCCTCGCGCGGCGTCAGCGTCTTCAGGACCGCTTCCGTCTGTTCCTTGAGGTTCAGGTTTATCACGGCTTCGGCCGGCGACACGATGTTGCGGTCTTCGATGAAGTCGCCAAGATGCGAATCTTCCTCTTCGCCGATCGGCGTCTCCAGCGAAATCGGCTCCTGCGCGATCTTCAGCACCTTGCGGACCTTCGCCACCGGAATGTCCATCCGCTTGGCGATTTCCTCGGAGGTTGGCTCGCGGCCAAGCTCCTGCACCAGCGCGCGCGAGGTGCGAATCAGCTTGTTGATCGTCTCGATCATGTGCACCGGGATGCGGATGGTGCGCGCCTGGTCGGCGATCGCGCGGGTGATGGCCTGGCGGATCCACCACGTCGCGTAGGTCGAGAACTTGTAGCCGCGGCGGTACTCGAACTTGTCGACCGCCTTCATCAGGCCGATATTGCCTTCCTGGATCAGGTCGAGGAACTGCAGCCCGCGATTGGTGTACTTCTTCGCGATCGAGACGACCAGCCGGAGGTTGGCCTCGACCAGCTCTTTCTTCGCCTGCTCAGCCTGCGCCTCGCCGCGGGCGATGACCTCGATCGTCCGGCGGAGCCGCTCGGGCGTCTCCTCCAGGTCGTCGATCATCCCCTTGACGTGGATCTTGAGGTCCTTCTGCTTCTTGAGGAGGTTCTTCTTCTCCTCTTCCTTCAGCTTCGGGCCCTTCGCCTTGACCTTCGGATTGAGCGTGCGCTCGAGCGCATCGGCTTCGCGTTGCTGTCTCGAGACGGCGTCGACCGCCTCCTTCACTTCTTCGATCAGCCGGCGCTTGATCGTCTCGGTGAACTCGATCCGGCGGATGGAGCGCGACACGTCGATGCGGGCGCGCAGCGACTTCCAGCGCGCGCGGCGGTACTTCCGCTTGTCCTTCTTCGGCGTCTCTTCGGTCTTTTCGTTGAGCTTGACGAAACTCGCGCGCGCCTTGCGCACTTCGTCGATCTGCCCGAGCACTTCTTCCTTGCGCTCGTCGATCACCTCGTCGGTGATTTCCTCGTCGCTGAAGATCACCAGCTCGCGGATCGTGCGTTCACCCGCCTTGAGCTGATCGCCCGTGGTCAGGATGCGCTTGGCAATGGTGGGGGTGCGTGAAATCGACTTGATGACCGCGAGCTTGCCGCGCTCGATGCGCTTGGCAATCGCGACCTCGCCCTCGCGGGTGAGCAGGGGCACGGTGCCCATCTCACGGAGGTACATGCGGACTGGGTCGTTGGTCTTGTCGAGCGCGCCGGGCGTCAGGTCGAGCTCGGGGCCGTCCTCGTTGCCGTCGCGATCGAAATCCTTGTCACCGCGGTAGGCCTTGTCGGAATCGACGACTTCGATGCCGGCGCTGCTGAAGGCATTGAAGAGCTCATCGAGCTCTTCCGCGGACGTAATCTCCGACGGCAGCGCTTCGTTGACCTCGTCGTAGAGGAGATAACCCTTCTCCTTACCGACGTGAATCAACTGGCGTACTTCGTCGTATTTTTCTTCGATCGACAAGGTCACTCCTCCGATATAGCCAGTGCCTGAATAAGACGCCCCAGATCCCCGTTCCGGGCCAGGAGCGAATTAATCTCTTCGCTGTCAGACCGTCCGCTGTTCTGGAGCCGGTCAATTTCTCTCCGCACGATCGCGCGTTCGCGCTCGTATCGCGACTTCTTGAACGCCTGCACGCAATACTGCAGCGCGAGGGAGGGGGGCTCCGGCTCGGTGGCGATACTCGTCACCAGCTGTGCCTCCACCATGTTTAGACGTTCGAGTAGCACGGAAGGAGAGAACCCCCTATCTTCGTCCAGTTTTTTTGCTAAATCCAGCACCGACCGGGCCGCCAGGCCCTCCAAATCTTCGGGCTCGAGGGTCGCAATGGTCGCCAGCGCCGCCTCGGATCGGTGGATTAGCCACCAAATCAGGCTCTTTTCGGCCTTGGTGACCTGCCCAAAGCTCGGCATTTCTTTTCTGGGCAACGTCGGATTTTTTTGAACGACTGCCTTGCGAATCTCGGCGCGCACCACCTCGTCGGTCACGTGGGCCTTGAACGCGAGCCGGTCGGCGAAGCGGTCGCGCATCGCGACATCCGGAATCCGGCCGGCAATTGGCAGCATTTCAGACAGGAATCGCACCCGCCCTTCGTCGGTATTCAGGTTGTGACCAGCGGCAACACGGTCGAGCAGATACTCGAGGTACGGACGCGACTGGCGCAGGCGTTCCGAGTAGCCCTGGCGCCCGTGTTTCCTCACATACGTATCGGGATCATCGCCGGCCGGCAGTATGGCGACGTTGACCTCAAACCCTTCCGCAACCAGCATTTCGCACGATTTCGCGGTGGCGCCCTGGCCCGCCGTGTCGGGGTCGAAGCTCAGGACCACTTTGCCCGTAAACCGCCTCAACTGCTGCGCCTGCTGCGTGGTCAGGGCGGTGCCGCACGACGCCACGACCCCCTGAACCCCTGCTTGATAGACCTGCGCGAAGTCGAAATAGCCTTCAACCAGCACGGCGAACCCGCCCTCCTTGATCCCGGCCTTGGCCAGGTTGAGGCCGTAGAGCGTCCGGCTCTTGGAGTAGATCGGCGTTTCGGGAGAGTTGAGGTACTTCGGCTGCTGATCGGGGTCGATCGACCGCCCACCGAACGCGATCACGGAGCCGCTGTCGCGGCAAATCGGGATCATCAACCGGCTCCTGAACCGGTCCACCACGCTCCCATCGTCTCTCTGGACGAGGAGGCCTGCGCGCAGGAGGACGGCTTGCGAGAACCCCTCCTTGAGCAGCGCCTGCTTCAGGCCGTCGCGCGAGCTGGGGGCGAAGCCCAGGCCCAGCGCTGCTGACGTTTCGTCGGTCACGTCCCGGTCGGAGATCTGCTTGCGGATGCGGGCGCCCGCGGGCGACGCGAGCTGCGCCTTGAACCACGCCGCGGCAGACTCGTGCACCTTGAGCAACGTCTCCCGTTCCGCCGCGTTCGCCCGCTGCTCGTCGTTTTGCTCGAGCTCGGGGAGCGCCATGCCAAACCGCTGTGCGAGCTGCTTGACGGCGTCGGCGAAGCCAACCTTCTCGTGCAGCTCGAGAAACTTCAGCACGTCACCGCCGACGCCGCAGCCGAAGCAATGAAAGAACCCCTTGTCGCGGTTGACGTGAAACGACGGCGTCTTCTCCCCGTGAAACGGGCAGAGACCCTTGTAGGTGGCGCCCATCTTCTTGAGCGACACGTAGTCCTGAATGACCACGACGATGTCGGCGTGGTGCTTGAGGTCGTCGATGAACTGCTGCGGGAATAGCGCCACTAGTCTTTCAGGAACGCGATCGTAGCCCCGCCGCCACCCTGGTTCTGCGGAGCGGTTTCAAATCTCTCGACCAGCGGATGGTTCTTCAGGAATTCCGCGACCGCTCGCCGTAGCTGGCCGGTGCCATGCCCGTGGACGATGCGAATCTCGCCGATATCGGTGACGGTCGATTCGTCGAGGAATTTTTCGAGCCGCGTGATCGCTTCATCGACCGTCGAGCCGATGATGTTCACCTCGGAGAGCAGACCTTCGCGCGGCTGCAGATCCACGTTCACGCTGACCTTGCCTTGCGGCGCCGCGCCGGCGATCAGGCGAAGGTCTCGCAGCGCGGCGCGCAGCCGCTTCCCTCTGACGTCCACCTCCGCGTGCTTGCCGTGGAGCTCGATCACGACGCCTTCGAGGCCCAGCTCACCCACGGTGACGCGCGCGCCAACCTCGACCGGTCCGGCGGGTTCTGGCGCGGGTGGCTCCGGCACGTTTCCGCCCGCCTTCAATTTCTCGAGCACCCGATCGAGCGCGGCTCGTGCATCGCCGCGAATCGCGCCCGTGTCCCCCGTGCTGATGCCCGCGGCGCGCACCTTGTCGCCGGTCTTCAACCGGACGGCGGCCTGCTCCGAGAGCTCTGACGCGCGCGCCTTCAGTCCTTCGACGACCGCGTCAATCTCCTTGCGCGCTTCGCGAACCTGATCGTCCACCTTGGCATCGAGCCGGCGGCGCACCCGTGCTTCGCGCTCCTTCAAGGCTTCTTCACGGCTGCGAAGCTTTCGCTCGGCTTCGGCGATCGCCATGCGCTCTTTGCCGACGCCGCGCCGCTCTTCCTCCAGCCTGCGAAGGTCGTCGTCCACCCGCGCGAGATGATCGGCCAGCTGCTTCTCGCGGTCGGTGCGGCTCTCACGCGCCGCCGCGATCACCGACTTCGGCATGCCGAGACGCGCCGCGATCTCGATCGCGAGGCTTCGGCCCGGCGACCCGTAGATCAGGCGATAGGTCGGCGCAAACGTCTCCGGGTTGAATCCGAACGCCGCGCTCATCACGCCTTCAGTGGTGGACGCGTACGACTTCAGCGAGTCGTAGTGCGTTGTGCCGATGAGATGCGCGCCGCGCTGGCGGAAGTGGTCGATGACCGCCGTGCCGAGCGCCGCGCCCTCAACCGGATCCGTGCCCGCGCCGACTTCGTCGAGCAGGACGAGCGCAGGCAGCGAGAGGTCGCGGTCGATCGACACCAGGTTCGCGACGTGGCCCGAGAACGTGCTCAGGCTCGCGGAGATCGATTGCTCGTCGCCGATGTCGGCGAAGAGCGACTGAAACACCGGCAGCTTCGAGCCCGCGTCCGCGGGCACATGGAGTCCCGCCTGGGCCATCGCCGCCAGGAGGCCGGCGGTCTTGATGGCCACCGTCTTTCCGCCGGTGTTCGGTCCGGTGATCACCAGCACGCGGACGGGCGGGACGAGCGCGATATCCACGGGCACGGGATCGATACCGCCCTCACGGCCGTCGTCCATGCGCTCGTTGACCTTGCGCATCAACAGGGGATGCCGCGCGCTCTTCAGGTCCAGCGTCCCATCGACCGAGATCTCGGGCTCGACGCCGTCGACCATCTGCGAAAACCGCGCGCGCGCCTGGATGATGTCGAGCTCGGTCGCCACGCGAAATGTCCGCCGCAGATCGTCCGGCCGTCCGCGGAACGCATCGGTGAGCGCGAGCAGGATCCGCCGCACTTCCTCGTGCTCTTCCTCCTCGAGCGAGACGATGTCGTTGTTGATCTCGACGGTGGCGAGCGGCTCGAGAAAGAGACTCGCGCCGCTGCCGGACGAGCCGTGAACGATTCCGGGTATCGCGCCGCGGTGCTCGGAGCGGACCACCAGCACGTGCCGCCCGTTGCGGTCGGTGACCACCTTCTCCTGCAGGTACTTCGACGTGTCGCGCCCGCTGAGGAACGATTCGAGCGTCGTCCGCAGCTTCGCGCGCTGACGACGGAGCCGCTCGCGAATGCTGGCGAGCGCCGGGCTCGCGTTGTCGGCGACCTCTCCAGACGGATCGATCTTCCGGCGAACGTCGGCGATCTCGCCCTTGAACGCCGCAACCGTCTCGACCAGCCCTCGAAGGATCGGAAACGACCCCGTAAGCTTTGTCACAGCGGTCCGCGATTGCTCAATCGATTCGAGGTAATCCGACAGCGAGATCAGGCGGAGCGGTTCGAGCGCGCGTCCTTCCACGCCAATCGCTTCGAGCACCTCTTCGAGATCCGAAGGCGCGCGCAGCGGAAAGCCGGGATGGTCCGCGAGAAAACGCGTCCCCTCGCTCGTCGCCTTCTGCGCGGCCACGACGCGCGTTGGCTCGGTCAGTGGACGCAGCTCCGCCAGACGGTCCATTCCGGTGGGAGTCACGGCCAAGCCGGCGACGACCTGGACGATGCGGTCGAATTCAAGTGCGCGGAGTGTTGCGGCGTTCACGTCTTACAAGTGGTTGATCATACTGGCCATGCACGCGCCGCCGAATCCATTGTCGATGTTCACCACTGACACACCGTTGGCGCAGCTGTTGAGCATGCCAAGCAGCGCGGCGACACCGCCAAAACTCGCACCGTAGCCAATGCTCGTCGGCACGGCCACGACCGGTACCGCGACAAGCCCGGCGACGACACTGGGAAGGGCGCCCTCCATGCCGGCGACGACGACGATCACGCGCGCCGCGTGGAGCCGTGTCTGTTCGCCCAGCAAACGATGCAGCCCGGCCACGCCGACGTCATAGAGCCGATCGACGGTGTTGCCCATGACCTCTGCGGTCACCGCCGCCTCTTCCGCAACCGGCAGATCGGACGTGCCGGCGCAGAGGATCAGGATGGTGCCGTGGCCGGCAGGCACATTACCCTGCGCCAGGGTGATCGCCCGCGCCTCCGCGTGGTAGACGGCACCCGGCACGACCGCGCGAACCGCCTCGTAGGCGTCCGGCTTCGCCCGGGTCACCAGGAGTGCCTGTCCGCGAGCCACGATGCGTTCGGCGACGGCAGCTATCTGAGCCGGAGTCTTCCCTAGGCCGAGTATGACTTCCGGAAACCCCCGACGCAGCTCGCGGTGGGTGTCGACGCGCGCAAAGCCCAGATCTTCGAAGGGCGCCGCCCTCAGCATGGCCAGGATGCGGCCCGATGCCGCCGATGGGTCGAGTGCCCCCGACTTCACGTCGTCGAGGAGCTGTTGAAGCTCAGAGGTAGTCATAACGGGTCAGTTCCGTTGGTGGGAGCGGGGCAGTATAATTGTTGACTGTGTTTATAAAGGTGTTTGGGCCTCGATGACCCCCGGCGAAACCCTAATCCTCGCGGTTTATTTCTTCGTTCTCGTCATCCTGGCCGTGTACGGGTGGCACCGGTATTACCTGGTGTATCTGTACATGAAGAACAAGGATCGGCAGCCTGTGCCCGCCGGTCCCATGGAGACGCTGCCGCGCGTCACCGTTCAGCTCCCGATTTATAACGAGATGTACGTGGCCGACCGGCTGATCGACGCCGTTTGCCGCATCGACTACCCGCGCGACCTCCTCGAGATCCAGGTACTGGACGACTCGACGGATGAGACCACCTCGGTTGCCCAGCAGGCCGTTCGCCGCAACGCGGACATCGGCATCAACATCGTCTATCTGCACCGCACCGACCGCACCGGCTACAAGGCCGGGGCCCTCGAAGAGGGCCTCAAGGTGGCGAGCGGCGAGTTCGTCGCTATTTTTGACGCCGATTTCATCCCGACGGTTGATTTCCTCCAGCGCACGGTGCCGTTCTTCGTCGACTCGAAGATCGCGATGGTCCAGGCGCGCTGGGGCCACATCAACCAGGACTACTCGCTGCTGACGAAGATCCAGTCGATCCTGCTCGACGGCCACTTCGTCCTCGAGCACGGCGCCCGCAACCGGGCCGGACACTTCTTCAACTTCAACGGCACCGCGGGGATCTGGCGCCGTACGGCGATTGCAGACGCGGGCGGGTGGCAGCACGACACCCTTACGGAAGACCTCGATCTCAGCTACCGCGCGCAGGTGCGGGGCTGGAAGTTCGTGTTCCTGCAGGACCTCGTCGCCCCGGCCGAGGTGCCGGTGGAGATGAACTCGTTCAAGTCGCAGCAGCATCGCTGGGCCAAGGGCTCCATCCAGACGTGCCGCAAGGTGCTGCCGATGATCCTGCGGTCGAACCTGCCGCTGGGCGTGAAGGCGGAGGCGTTCTTTCACCTCACGGCCAACTTCAACTACCTCCTGATGTGCGTGCTGTCGGTGCTGATGGCGCCGTCGATGGTCATCCGCTTCAACATGGGCTGGTACGAGATGCTGCTCATCGACGTGCCGCTATTCTTCGCGGCCACGGCATCGGTGGCCAACTTCTACATGGTCTGCCAGCGCGAGCTGCACACCGACTGGATGACGCGGCTGAAGTACCTGCCGTTCCTGATGTCGATCGGCATCGGCCTGACCGTGAACAACACCAAGGCGGTGCTGGAGGCGCTCTTCAACAAGGAGAGCGAGTTCGCGCGGACGCCGAAATACCGCATCGAGGCCGACGCCGACGAGTGGATCGGCAAGAAGTACCGTCAGAACTTCATAGTGCAGCCGATGATCGAGCTGGCGCTGGGTCTGTACTTCACGGCCACGGTCTTCTATGCACTCGCCAACGGGATCTACGGCACCGTGCCATTCCTGATCCTCTTCCAGATCGGGTTCCTCTACACCGGTCTCCTCTCGATCGTCCAGCAGTTCGCGGGCGGTCAGGGCCAGGACGTCACGCTCACCCAAGAAGAAGTCTAAAGCTATAAGATCGCCTCATGGCGACTGCGGAGAAGGCAAAGGGCGGACTGGAGGACGTCGTCGCGACGTCCTCGGCGATCTGTTACCTGGATGGCGA
>CAMCNL010000064.1 GCA_945876205.1 Candidatus Sulfopaludibacter sp. SbA3 | reverse complement strand
TCGAGGTCGTCGACGCCAAACCACAGCGCGGTCTGCGCGACGTCCACGCCGGTCGCAATCCAGAACGCCTTGATGTGCGCGATGTTGTCGCACATCAGGCGGGCCACCGCGTGCACGCGCAGCGTGTCAGTAGCACTCGGCGCCGGCAGCTTGCGCATCTGGTTGTTGTCGGGATGAAACGCGAGCGGGATGAACGCCTGGAATCCGCCGGTCTCGTCCTGCAGCGCCCGCGCCCGGAGCATGTGATCCACGCGCTCCTCGAACGTCTCGATATGCCCGTAGAGCATCGTCACGTTCGTCCGCATGCCAAGACGATGGGCGATGCGATGGATGTCGAGGTAGCGATCGGCCCCGCACTTGTCGTGGCAGATCTTCTTGCGCACGCGCTCGGCAAAGATCTCGGCGCCGCCGCCCGGCATTGAATCGAGCCCCGCCTCCATCAGCTCGCGCAGCACCTGTTCATCGTTCATCCCGTAGAGGTCGGCGAAGTACGCAATCTCCACCGCCGTGAAGCACTTCAGGTGAATGCCGGGCCGGATCTTCTTGAAGCCGCGAAGGAGCTCCGTGTAGTAGCTGAACGGAAGATCGGGATTGAGGCCGTTGACGACGTGCAGCTCGGTCAGGGGCTGATCGGCGCGCGTGCGGAGCTTGTCCCACGCCTGCTCCAGCGACATCGTGTACGCCGCCGAGTCCGTGGGCTTCAGCCGCGCGAACGAGCAGAACAGGCAACTGGCGACGCAGACGTTGGTCGGCTCGAGGCGCAGGTTGTAGTTGAAGTAGGTGCGCGCGCCGTGGCGCTTCTCGCGCTCGCGGTTTGCGAGCCATCCGATCGCCAGCAGGTCGGGCGATTCAAACAGGCGCACGCCGTCCTCGAACGTGAGCCGCTCGCCCGCGCGCAGCTTGTCGTCGATACCGCCGAGCCCCGCCGCCTGAAGTCGTGAATGCACTGAAACCTTCGAAAATTCTAGCGTGCTATACTCCCGAACAACAAATCGACACCGCCGGGTGACGCAGGGAAAGTGGGTGAAAGACCCACACGGTCCCGCCACTGTAAGCGGATTTCGTCGCCGTGACGAAGCCCGCGAGTCAGGAGACCTGCCGCCGGTGCCTGTCCCACTCTGGCGCGCAGGACGCCAGGAGGTGACGATGTCCCTTCACTCACGTTCAGTTTCATTCGGGTACGCACACGAGGGTCGAGACTCGTTTGCGCTGCACGACGTCAGCATCACCGTCCCCCACAAATCGCTCACGGGACTCCTCGGCCCGAACGGCTGCGGCAAGACGACGCTGCTCAAGTTGATGTCGGGGATCCTCACACCGCAGTCGGGGATGGTCGATCTCAGCGGACGCGATCTCGCCAGCATCCCGCGCCGCGAGCTGGCGCGGCATATCGCCGTCGTGCCGCAGGAGACGCACCCCGCGTTCGACTACACAGCCATCGAGATGGTGCTGATGGGCCGCCATCCCCACCTTGGACCGTTCCGCCTCGAGGGTCCTGACGACCTCGCCATCGCGCTCGAAGCGATGACCGCCACGAGCACTGACCACCTGGCGCATCGCGCCTACATGACGCTGAGCGGCGGCGAGAAGCAGCGCGTCGTCATCGCAGGTGCGCTGGCGCAGACGCCGGAGGTGCTGCTGCTCGACGAGCCGACGGCGTCGCTCGATCTCGGGTATCAGCTCGAGGTCGCCTCGCTCCTGATGCGCCTCAATCGCGAGCGCGGCGTCACGATGGTGCTGGCGACGCACGACTTGAATCTCGCGGCCTCGCTCTGCGACACGCTGGTGATGCTGCGTGGTGGACGCGTGCTGGCGCAAGGTCCGACGCGCGAGGTGCTGACCGGGCCGATGATCCAGCAGCTCTACGACGTCGAAGCGGACGTGCGCTTTCACGAGGACGCGGGACATCTCACCGTCGTTCCCGTCCGGCGGGTGCCGTGAGCGCATTCGATTCGACTGAAGCCGCGCCTGAGCTTGTCCGCGCCGCTGTCGGTGTCCCGCCTCGTCCGATTCGCGCGCGGCTGGTCACGACGGTCGTGGCGTACGGGACACTGGCTGTTGTCACCTGCCTGCTGGCACCGCTCGTGGGCAGCACGCCGATCAGCTTCAGCCGGGTGTTCGATCGTTCGATTCCATTCATCGACAACGTCGACGCGCAGATCTTTTTCGTCGCGCGAATGCCGCGCGTGCTTGCCGGTGCCGTGGTCGGCGCGGCGCTGGCGTCTGCCGGCGTCGTGCTGCAGGCACTCCTCAGAAACCCGCTGGCCACGCCGTTTACGCTTGGCGTTTCGGCGGGCGCGGCCCTTGGGGCGATCCTCGCGATCTCGTTCGGCGCGGCGATCTCCTTCGGTCCGTTCTCACCGGTGCCATTCGCCACGCTCGTCGGCGCGATCCTGGCCGCATCCATCGTCTATGGCCTGGCGACCAAGCCGGGGCGGGCGATGTCCACGTCCGTCCTGTTGCTGGCTGGCGTCACGCTGAATTCGTTCTTCTCGGCGCTGATCCTGTTCGTGCAGTACATGTCCGACTTCACTGAAACCTTCCGGACGGTTCGGTGGCTGATGGGCGACCTGGATATTGGCAGCTTCTCGCCCGTCCTCGGCGCGCTGCCCCTGCTGCTTGCCGCCTTCGCGGTGTTCGCCATGCTGCCGTCGTCACTGAATTTGTTGAGCGTGGGCGCCGAGCAGGCGGCCACGCGCGGCGTGGACGTCGCCCGAGTCCAGCGGCTTGCGTTTGTCAGCTCGGCGCTGGCCACCGCGGCAGCGGTTTCGCTGGCGGGCCCGATCGGCTTCGTCGGCATCGTCGTCCCACACCTCGTGAGGCTGATGGTGGGCGTCGATCACCGGATCGTGCTGCCGGCATCCGCATTCTTTGGCGCCGCGTTCCTGGTGGCGTGCGATGTCGTCGCGCGCACGGTGCTCGCGCCGGTCGAGGTTCCGGTCGGTGTGGTCACGGCGATGCTTGGAGGGCCGTTCTTCCTGTGGCTGCTCGTACGAAAAAGCTGACGCTTGCCTTTCTCTTGGTGTGCGGGGCGAGCCTTTACGGCTCGCCGATCGCCCATGCACAGGCGCCCGCGAAGCGCGTCGTCTCGCTCGTCCCCGCGGTGACCGAGATGCTGTTTGCCGTGGGCGCCGGCTCACAGGTCGCCGGCGTCGGCAGTTACGACAACTTCCCTCCCGAGACGAAGGCGCTGCCGCGCGTCGGGGCGCTGCTCGACCCCGACGTCGAGCGCATCATCTCGCTGCGGCCGGATCTCGTCATCACCTACGGTTCGCAGGTCGATCTGGAGAAGCAGCTCTCGCGGGCGGGCATCCGCACCCTCAGCTATCGAAACGGCGGGGTCGCGAACGTCCTTCAGACGCTGCGTGACGTCGGCCGCGTGACCGGGCACGCGGCGGAGGGTGATCGCCGGGCGAAAGAGATCGAAGGACGACTCGACGCGATCCGCGCAAAGGTCAAAGGACGGCGCCGTCCGAAGACGCTGCTGGCGTTCGACCGGCAGCCCCGAACGCTGCAGCAGATGTACGTGGCTGGCGGGCGGGGGTTTCTCAACGAGATGCTCGACATCGCCGGCGGTGACAATGTCTTTGCCGACGACCGGCGTGAGTCGGTGCAGCCATCGCACGAGATCCTGCTGGTGCGTGCGCCGGAGGTCATCGTCGAGCTGCGCGCCACGGGCCTGGCGGCTGCGATTGGCGAGAGAGAGGAAAAGGCAGCGTGGTTAGCGCTGCCTTCTATTCCAGCTGTTCGAAGTGGCCGGATTCACATGCTGAACGGTGACTACCTGGTCGTGCCGGGGCCACGCATTGCCGCCGCCGCCGAGACCCTCGCCCGCGCCCTGCACCCCGACGCGTTCAAGTGACGGCGATCAGCGCGCGCGCTGCGCGGCGACGTCCTGCGAGATCACCGGATTGCTCAGCGTCCCCAGGCCTTCATAGGTGCAGGTGATGCGGTCGCCGCCCTTCAGATACACGGGGGGCGTCCGGGCTGAGCCGACGCCTGCCGGCGTGCCGGTCGCGATCACGTCGCCGACGCGCAGCGTCATGATGTTCGACGCGTAGACGATCTGCTCGAACACGTCGTGAATCATCAGCGACGTATTACCGTCCTGGATCCTCTGGCCGTTCAAGTCCACCGTGATCGCCATCTTGCGGGGATCGGGAATGAACTCCTTCGGCGTGATGAACGGCCCCATCGGCGCAAACGTGTCGTGGTTCTTGCTCACGACCCAGTCCGAGCCATAGCGCGTGTCGCCGCGGCCGCCGCGGTCCGAGACGTCATTCTCGATCGTGTAGCCGAAGATCGCGTCCGCCGCCTGGGCCAGCGGGACGCGGCTGCGCTGGCGTCCGACGACGACACCCATCTCGCATTCCCAATCGACCTGCACGCGTCCTGGAGGCAGGCGAATGTTCTCGCCGTTGGCGATGACGGCGGTCGGCGCCTTCATGAACATGTAGGGATTCCAGCGCGTGTCGTCGTCCTTGCGTTCCCAATAGCCGGGCGCGCTCCTGGTGCCCGGGAGCGCGCCGCCGGCGGTCGGCGTTGGCGCCGCGGCGCCCGGCGCTGCTGGTGCCGATCCTGGCCGCACCGCCGCCATCTCGATGTCATGCTCGCGGTAGTTCACCGCGACGTTCAGCATCGTGCCGGGATACATGATCGGCGGAAGGACCTTCAGTGCCGCGAGGTCGTAGACGTAGGCAGGACGCGACGCGCCGGCCGCGTTGACGCTGCGCACGACGTCCTGGATTCGCGCGCGCAGGCCCGTATCGTAGCGGTTGATCACGTCCTTCATGTCGACGGGCGCCGGAAGCGTTGACGCAGGCTGCACCGCGGCATGCGCCGCCGCCAGGTCAATCACCACGTTGTCGCGGATGACAACGCCGACGAAGGCCTTGCCCTGGCGATCGAACGTGCCAAGCTTGAACGGTGTCGCGGCCTGCGCATGAACCCGCACGCTGCTCATGCCCACGGCAATGGCAGCGGCTGCCAGCAATCCGAGAACGACGTTTTTCATCGCCACGTTCCTCTCCTCTGTTTACGCGCTGAATTCGACGTCAATCTTGTGCGGAATCAGCCGCTTGTCCCACGCTTCGTCGAACAGGCGCCGCACGGCCTTGCGGCCGCGATCGCCGTATTCGAGCGTGAGCTCGTTGACATACATCCCCACGAAGCGATCGGCCTTGGCGCGGTCGAGGCCGCGGCCGAATTGAAGCGCGTAGTCGAGCGCCTCCTGCCGGTGGTCGAGAGCATACGCGATGCTGTCGTGCAGCAGGCGCGAGACCTTCTTGATGACCTCCGGCCCCAGATCGCGGCGAATGACGTTGCCGCCAAGCGGCAGCGGCAGGCCGCCGGTGCGCTCGTTCCACCATTCGCCGAGGTCGACGATCTTCTTGAGACCTTCGTCCTGGTAGGTCAACTGGCCTTCGTGGATCAGCAGGCCCGCCGCCACCTCGCCGTTCTTGACCGCGTCCTGGATCTTGTCGAACGGCATCACGACGTAATCGACGTCGGGATCGTAGATCCGCAGCGCCATGAATGACGTGGTGAGCTCACCTGGCACGGCCACCTTGATGCCCTTGGTGGATGACGGCCCGTCGGTGCGCGCGACCACGATGGGACCGTAGTCGTCGCCCATGCTGGAGCCGTGCGGCAGGAGCAGGTACTTGTCGGTGAGATACGCGTAGGCGTGAAACGACACGGCGCTGACCTCGTACTTGCCCTGAAACGCCGCCTTGTTCAGCGTCTCGATATCTGCAAGCACCTGGTCGAACTCGAAGCCGTCGGGCGACACCTTGCCGCTCGCCAGGCCGTAATGCATGAACGCATCGTCTGAATCGGGACTATGGGCGACCGTGATTTTCATAGGGTAGCTGGGTTACTGGGTTGCTGGGGCCGGCCAGCATCTTACCAAGCTACCTGCCTAGCTACCACCCCAGCGACCGAGCTGCCGAGCCACGCAGCTACTTCTTGGAAGCGCGATCGGCCAGCCAGCGCATGAAGGTCGTGAAATCCATGACGGGTGCGCTGAATTCCTTCGGCGTCATCATGTTGAGCATTTCTTTGTGCGTGGGGCCGCCGTAGGGGACGGGACCGTTTCGGAGGTTATCGGTTTTGGTAAAGAGCTCGATGGCGGGTGAGCGGCCGTAGACGTCGATCTGGTAGCGAAGCTGGAGCCCTTCACGGGTTTCCGTGGAGGTGGATTGCTGGAGCTCGCGCTGGATGCGGTGAAGGCTGACAGGCAGGAGCTTGACGTCGACCTGAGCGTAGGCGGTCGTGGCGACGCCTGTGAGGATCAACGCCGCGAATGCCGTCCACTTCACCCCTGATTCTCCTTCCACTCTTCGTACCAAGCCATCTGGATCGCTTCAAGCTTAGGCTCATTCGAGGTCTTCGGATCGTCGTCGAACCCGTCGAGCTGCAAAACCTTTTCGCGCAGATCGGTAAAACGCACCGTCAGAGGGTCGGTCTCGGGAAATTTCTCGTACAACCCGATCGCGATGTCTTCCGCGTCCGTCCACATCATGAGCGAACCTCCGCCTCCTTCTTCTCTTCCTTTACCGGTTCCGGTTGGCCGAGCTGAATGCCGCCGCCCTCCTGGACGTAGTTGCGTGTATACATCGGGAACTCGACGACCACGTCACCCTTGATGACCGCCTGGCAGCCGAGCCGCGAGGCGGTCGTCAGCTCCCACGCGGTGTCGAGGCGATCGGCCTCGTTGTCTTCCATATCGCTCAGGTTCTGCATGCCCTCGCGCACGATCAGGTGACACGTCGTGCACGCGCAGCTTCCGCCGCAGGCGTGCTCGAGATGAATCCCGTTGTTCATCGCGACGTCCAGGAATGACTCGGGCAGGCCGTGGCCGTCGTACGGCATCTTGCCGTGCTCGAGCTCCACGGTCGTCCGCGTCTTGTCCTTGTTGATGAATGTAACCTTGGGCATCAGCGTTCCGACCTTCCCATATTGCACCGCCAGTTGAAACTCGCCACTAGACGTCCTTTACGTTCTTGCCGGCAAGCGCTTCGCGCACGCTTCGGTTCATGACCACTTCCGCCAGGTGCCGAGTGGCGTGATTGAGCGCTTCAGTCTTCTGCTGGATCTCGTCGCGACTCGGGGAGGCCATCGCCAGGCGGGCAGCGGCGAGAGCTTTGACGATGCGGTCGCGCTCTCCGGGTTCGAACGCCTCGGCGGCAATCATGTCGAAGTCGGGCCGGCGCAGCGACTTGTCGGTGGCGTTGATCACCGTCTCGGCTTCGTTGCGCGCCTCGATCAGGAGCCGCGCCTCGAAGTCGGCCTCCGCATGCTCGAACGACTCGATCAGCATGCGCTCGACTTCCTGGTCGGTCAGGCCGTACGACGGCTTGACCTCGATCGCCTGTTCGATGCCGGTGCGCAGCTCGCGCGCGCTGACGCTGAGGATGCCGTTGGCGTCGATCTGAAACCGCACCTCGATGCGCGGCAGGCCGGCCGGCATCGGCGGAATGGCGCGCAGGCGGAATCGCGCCAGCGAGCGGCAGTCAGTCGCGAGCTCGCGCTCGCCCTGGAGGACGTGCACGTCGACTGCTGTCTGGTTGTCGACGCCCGACGTGAACATCTCGCGGCCGCTGGCCGGAATCGTCGAATTGCGCAGGATGATCTTCGACGTCACGCCGCCGAGCGTCTCGATGCCGAGCGACAACGGTGTCACATCGAGCAGCAGCATCTCGCGCCGGCCGCTGATCAGGATGTCGGCTTGCACCGCCGCGCCCAACGCCACTACTTCGTCGGGGTTGAGGTCGCTATGCGGCTGGCGGCCAAAGAGCTCGTGGACCAGGCGGCGGACCAGGGGAATGCGCGTCGAGCCGCCGACGAGCACCGCTTCCTCGATGTCCGTGGGTTGCAGACCGGCGTCGGCGAGCGCCTGGCGGCAGGGCTCGAGCGTCCTGTCGATCAGCGGATGAATGATCCCGTCGAACTCGGCGCGGGTCAGCCGGCGGCGATATCCCGAGGGAATGCCGGGCATCGAGTCGAGCCGAATCTCGGTCTCGGCGGCGTCGGAAAGATCCCACTTGGCCTGGATGACCGCTTTGCGGATCGCCTGAACGGTTTCGGGTGTCTCGCGAGCCGTAAAGGCTCGCGCCGCATCCTGTCCAAGCTCGGCGATGACCAGATCGGTGAGCAGGCGGTCGATATCGTCGCCGCCGAGATGCGTGTCGCCGTTGGTGGCGAGCACCTGGAAGACGCCGTCCTCGACCTTGAGAATCGAGATGTCGAAGGTTCCGCCGCCCAGGTCGTAGACCGCGATCGTTCCGCGATTCTTCTTGTCGAGCCCGTAGGCGAGCGACGCGGCGGTCGGCTCGTTGATGATCCGCAGGACCTCGAGCCCGGCGAGGCGCCCGGCGTCACGCGTCGCCGTCCGCTGCGCGTCGTTGAAATAGGCGGGCACGGTGATGACCGCACGGTCCACCTCGAAGTCGAACTCGCCCTGCTCGCGGAAGTGATCCTCGGCGCGGCGCTTCAGCTCTCGCAGGATGAACGCGGAAATCTCGGGCGGGGTGAACTCGCGGCCGGCGATGCCGATGCGCACCACGCCACCCCGTTCGCCGCCGATCGTGAATGGCAGCAGGCTCGCGTCTTCCTCGACGTCCTCGATGCCGCGGCCCATGAATCGCTTTACCGAGTAGACCGTTCGCGACGACGACGTCAGCAGGCGGCGCTGCGCTTCGCGGCCGACGAAAATCGTGCCTTCGTCGCCAATCGAGACGATCGACGGCACCAGGCCATCGCCGGAGTCATCGCGGATCACGACCGGCACGCCGTCCTTCACGTAGGCGGCGAGACTGTTGGTCGTCCCGAGATCGATTCCGATGACCTTGCTCACGGTTTTGGGCTCTGGGCTGTCGGCTCTGGGCTCTCGGATGACGGCTTCAGGCTCTGAGCCTCTCTCTCGATCCCGGCCAGCAGGTTGTTGACATAGGTCCGCTCGAGCAGCCGCTCGCGGAGCGTCTCCAGCGTGGACTTACGTGCGGCGGGTTCTCCCTCTGCCTGCGCGTCCCACTTGGCGCTCAGTTCCTGCACGTCACGTTCATGCTCATCGCGCTTGCGCTCGATCGGCTTGCGCGCTGACGCCAGGCGCGCGGCAAGCGCGGCGGTGTCGGCGCCACCGGCTTCTCGCAACTCGCGAATCTCGTCGAGCTCCTCGTTGAGCGCGAACACTTCTTCGAGCAGCGCGGGCGGCACCTTCACGGCGCTGTCTTCGTGCCTCGTCGGCGGCAGGCCCTCGATGGCCAGCAGGTGCTCGATGCGCGACACGGGGTTGCGGAGCGTGCGATACGCGTCGTTCAGGTACGACGACCGCTCGAGGCTCGCGAGCCGCTCGGCGGGAGCCGCGTTGTAGAAATAATCCGGATGAAACTTGCGGCTCAGATCGCGGAAGCGCTGCTCGAGATCCGCGGCATCCAGGGTCAATCGACGCGGCACGCCAAAGAAACTGAAGTAGTCCCCGAACCGCTGCACCGCGAGGATGCGGTTGCACTGCCGGCAGAAGTGCTCGTCGACCGGCGCACCGGCGCCGCAGTTGCGGCATTCGAGCGTTGACGCGGAGCGAAGGGGAATGGGGTCTGGCGACATTGTAGTAGGCCGTAAGCGGTAGGCGGTAGGCAGTCGCTGCCTACGTCACACGTTATGCGCCGAAGGAACTTCCGCAGCCGCAGGTCTGCTTCGCGTTCGGGTTGTGAAACACGAAGCCCGTGCTCAGAAGCGCCGTGTCGTAGTCGAGCGTCGTGCCCTGCAGAAAGAGCAAGCTCTTGCGATCGACGTAGAGCTTGGCGCCCTCGGGCCCTTCGAAGACCTCGTCGCCCAGCCGTGCCTCTTTTTCCCAGGCAAACGTGTAGCTGAGCCCGGAGCAGCCGCCGCCCTTGACCCCCACACGAAGACCACCGTCGCTGATGCCCTGCTTGGCCATCAGCGATTTGATCTTCTTCGCCGCGCCTTCACTGATCTGAATCATGGAGACGCACCTCTTGTTAAACGCTCGCGCCAGCGCCGACGCTGCTGGTCTTGTCCTGCGTCTGCTTGCTCTTGTAGTCGGCAATCGCCGCCTTGATCGCATCTTCGGCGAGCACCGAGCAGTGAATCTTCACCGGCGGCAGCGCCAGCTCGGTGACGATGTCGGTGTTCTTGATCGCGAGCGCCTGCTCCACGGTCTTGCCCTTGAGCCACTCGGTGGCCAGGCTCGAGCTGGCGATCGCCGATCCGCAGCCGAACGTCTTGAACTTCGCGTCATCGATCACGCCCGTCACCGGGTTGACCTTGACCTGCAGCTTCATGACGTCGCCGCATTCCGGCGCGCCCACCAGACCCGTGCCGACGTTCGCGTCATCTTTCGGCAGCGAACCGACGTTGCGCGGATGCTCGTAGTGATCGATTACCTTGTCTGAATACGCCATCGGTTTCTCCTAGTGGGTGATCCACTGCATTTTAGTGAGGTCGACGCCCTCTTTCACCATCTCATAGAGCGGCGACATCTCGCGCAGCCGTCGCACGACGTTGGTCAGCTTCTCGACCACGTAATCGACTTCTTCTTCGGTGCTCCAGCGCCCGAGCCCGAACCGGATCGACGAATGCGCAAGGTCGTCGCCCGCGCCCAGCGCCTTCAATACATATGACGGCTCGAGGCTGGCCGAGGTGCACGCCGAGCCGGAGGAGACCGCCACGTCGTTGATACCCATCAGGAGCGACTCGCCTTCGACGTAGGCGAAGCTGATGTTCAGGTTGTGCGGCAGGCGATGCTCGGTCGAACCATTGATGTAAATCTCGTCGAGACGCTCGTGGAACTTGTCGTTCAGCCGATCGCGCAGCTTGCTGAGACGCGCTGATTCGGTCGCCATCTCCGCCTGGCAGATGGCCGCGGCTTTACCCAGACCGACGATACCCGGCACGTTGAGCGTGCCCGACCGCATGCCGCGCTCGTGGCCGCCGCCGCTGATCTGCTCGGCGAGCAGCACGCGCGGGTTCCGGCGCCGGACGAACAGCGCGCCGACGCCCTTCGGGCCGTACATCTTGTGCGCGGAGAGCGACAGCAGGTCGACCTTGAGCTGCATCACGTCCACCGGGATCTTGCCGACCGCCTGCACGGCATCGGTGTGGAAGAGGATGCCCTTCTCCTTCGCGATTGCGCCGATCTCGGCGATCGGCTGCAGCACGCCAATCTCGTTGTTGGCGGTCATGATGGAGATGAGGATGGTCTTGTCGGTGATCGCGTTGCGGAGATCGTCGAGGCTGATCCGGCCGTCCTTCTGGACGGGGAGGTAGGTGACGCGTGCGCCCTGCTTCTCGAGCTTCTTGCAGGTGTCGATGACCGCCTTGTGCTCGGTCACGCAGGTGATGATGTGATTGCCCTTCTCGCGGTACATCTCGGCGACGCCCTTGATCGCCAGGTTGTTCGACTCGGTGGCGCCGCTGGTGAAGATGATCTCCTTCGGGTTCGCGCCAATCAGGTCGGCGACCTGCTTGCGGGCGGTCTCGACCGCCTCTTCGGCGGCCCAGCCAAACGAGTGGTTGCGGCTGGCGGAGTTACCGAAGTGCTCGGTGAAGTACGGCAGCATCGCGTCGACCACCCGGGGATCCGCGGGCGTCGTCGCGTGATAGTCCATGTAAATCGGAAGCTTCATCGTCAAATCCTTTTGGAGGCGGGCGCTGTAAGGCTGGCCCTGCTCATCACTGCCATCGGGGCCGGCCCTGGCATATCGTTATCGGCCGCCATCTCGGCAATCGTCACCGTCCCGAGTGTCGCGACAATCCGTTCCTTGATCTGCCACAGCGGATCGCGGATGTTGCACTTGCTGTACTGCTCGCAATCGTGCTTCTCAGTCGAACAGGCCGTCACCATGAACGGACCGTCGATGGCCTGGATCACGTCGGCGACGGTGATTGCGGCAGAGGGTCGACTGAGCGTGTAGCCACCCCGCGTGCCCTGCGTGGAGGTCAGAAGGCCGGTGCGCACGAGACGCTGCAGCACCTTCGCCATCAACTCGATCGGGATGTCGAACTGCTCGGCGATCTCACGCGCGCTGGTCGACGGCTCGCCCATCTTGCGGGCGAGCTGCTTCATCGCCAGGAGGGCATAATCCGCTTTTTTCGACAGCCTCAACATGAGTGTTTCTAAATCCGACTAGTAAAGTCGTATTTTATGGTTTCCGAGGAAGCCCGTCAAGATTTGTCGGATATGCCGCCTAATACTTCGGCTGCGTCGGATCGACCTTGTCGATCCACTCCAGAATCCCGCCCCGCAGGTTCTTCACCTTCGTAAAGCCGACCGACTTCAGGAAGTCCTGCGCCTTGGCGCTGCGGCCGCCCATCTTGCACTGCGCCACAATCTCACGATCTTTCGGCAGCTCCTGGTAGCGTCTCGGCAGCTCGCCCAGCGGGATCAGCGTCGAGCCGGGGATCCGATTGATCTGGTACTCGTTCGGCTCGCGCACGTCGAGGATGAATGGGTTCTCCCCGGCATCCATCCGGCGCTTCAGGTCGACGGGGGTAATCTCCCACTCGTTCACGGAGGCTCCTGCGGTCTGCGCGGCCTGCGGCTCGGGATGGATGCCGCAGAACTGCTCGTAATCAATCAGCTTGGTCACGGTCGGATGCGTGCCGCACACGGGGCAATCCGGATCCTTCCGGAGCTTCAGCTCGCGGAACTTCATCTTCAGCGCGTCATAGATCAGGAACCGCCCGATCAGCGGCTCGCCGATGCCGACGATCAGCTTGATCGCTTCGGTCGCCTGGATGATCCCGATCATGCCCGGCAGCACGCCGAGCACGCCCCCTTCGGCGCAGCTCGGCACGAGCCCGGGCGGCGGCGGCTCCGGATAGAGGCACCGGTAGCACGGACCGTCCTTGGTACCGAACACCGACGCCTGTCCCTCGAAACGGAAGATGCTGCCGTAGGCGTTGGGCTTGCCGGTCAGCACGCACGCGTCGTTGACGAGATAACGAGTCGGGAAATTGTCCGTGCCGTCGAGGATGACGTCGTACTTGCTGAACAGCTCGAGCGCGTTCTGCGACGTCAGCGAGGTCTCGTAGGTCTCGACCTGGACGTGCGGGTTCATCGCGTTGATCTTGTTCTTCGCGGATTCCAGCTTGGTGCGCCCGACGTCCGGCGTGAAATGGATGATCTGCCGTTGCAGGTTGCTGAAGTCGACGACGTCGAAGTCGACGATGCCGAGCCGGCCGATGCCGGCAGCGGCGAGGTACATCGCCGCAGGCGCGCCGAGGCCGCCGGCGCCGATGCACAGGACGCTGCCCGCCTTGATCTTGCGCTGGGCGTCCATGCCCATCTCCGGCATGATCAGGTGCCGGCTGTAGCGCTTGATTTCGTCCGGCGACAGCGTCGGCAGTTCGGTCTCGACCGCCGGCCCGCCTTCGCGCGCGCGCTTCGGCGGGTCCGCGGTAGCCTTGGCGGAGGCGGACGCCCCACCGGCCACCGAGGGGACGATGCTCAGCGAGTCGCCCGGCTTCACCGGCGTCTTCTCGCGCTGCAGGTAGCGGATGTCCTCGTCGTTCAGGTAGACGTTGACGAAGTTCCGCAGCCGCCCATCCTCCGCATAGAGGTGCTTCTTCAGGCCGTCGTATCGCGTCGTCAGATCGGCAAGCAGATCGCCGACGGTGGCGCCGCTCACCTCGACTGATTCGAGCTTGTCAGTGAATGGTCGGAGCGGCGTCGGAATATGGATCGTGTTGGACATTTGTGAGTTCTTCCTGGTCGAAGGCAGAGCGGTCCTCTTGGAGCCGCCACGAAGTCATGTCTGCGGGCTTGCCGGCCATCACGGACACGATGATGTACGAAAAAGACGGCCACGCGTGATCGAGATCGTACTGCGACGGCCGCGCCGGATGGTCGGGATGGGAATGATAGAACCCGAGCAGTTCCCCGCCCATCTGGGTGGCGCGCTTCTCGGCCTCACGGTAGTCCTGCGGGCGCACGAGAAAGCGGCGCCGGGGCCCTTCCTCGGTGGTGTTCGGCAGGGCGTAGGTCGCGGTCACGACGCCGTCGCGGCCGATCAGCGCGCCGCAGCATTCGTTGGGATAGGTTTCGGCACCGTGCGCACGAATCGCCTCGTCGATGCCAGGCTCCAGATTGATCGCCATTTCTACTTAGACTCACCCCAGAAGCGTTCGGATAGATACTTTTCGCCGCCGTCGCAAAACACCACGACAATCACGGCATCGGCGGCCTGGCGCGCCACGCGCAGCGCGCCGGCGAGGTTGGCACCGCTCGAGATCCCGACGAACAGCCCTTCGCGCGCCAGCTTCCGCGTCAGCTCGAACGCTTCCTCCGTACCGACGCCGATGTCCTGATCGGCCAGCTTCGGATCGTAGATGCCCGGCACGATCGCCGTGTCCATGTGCTTGAGCCCCTCGAGGCCGTGAAGCGGCGAGTCGGGCTGCACCGAGACCAGGCGGATGTTCGGGTTGAATTCACGAAACCGGCGGCCGGCGCCCATGAAAGTGCCGCTCGTGCCCAGGCCGGCGACGAAGTGCGTGAGCCGTCCGCCGGTCTGCTCGATGATCTCGGGACCGGTCGTGTCGTAATGCGACCGCCAGTTGCCCGGGTTGTTGTACTGGTCCGGATAGAAATAGAGCTCCGGCTGTTCCGCGTACATCGCCTTGGCGCGGATGATCGCGCCGTCGGACCCTTCCATCGGATCGGTGAAGACGATCTCGGCGCCGTAGGCGCGGAGGATCTGCTTGCGCTCGGGCGTGACGTTCTCCGGCACGCAGAGCCGCACGCGGTAGCCGCGGGCCGCGCCAATCATGGCGTAGGCGATCCCGGTGTTCCCTGACGTGGCGTCGATGAGGATCTTGTCGCGCGTGAGCGCGCCCGACCGCTCGCCGTCGGCAATCATCCGCGCGGCGGGCCGATCCTTGACCGAGCCGCCGGGATTCTTCCACTCGGCCTTCGCATACAGCTCGACATTACGAAGGCCGGTCTCAAAGCGCGACAGGCGGATCAGGGGTGTATTCCCGATCAGGTCGACGATAGAGCTGGCGGTACGAGGAAGCCCGGGGGTAGCGACTGGCATGTCCGACTGTTCCAGTCCTAATTTTAGCTGATTGGCTTCCCCTCCGGATCGCGGATTTCAATACCGCCCAGATTCAGCTTCCGCAGCTCCGGTTCAATCTTCGCCCGGTCCCCCACCGCGATAACGATGAGCTGGTCGGGCACGAGGTACTTCTTCGCCACGGCGAGGGTCTGGTCGGACGTGATCGCATTCACCCGCTCCGCGTATCGCGAGTAGTAATCGAGCCCAAGGTCGTAAATGTAGACGTTTGAGAAGCTTGCGGCCGCGTCGGCGCTCGTTTCGAATGCCCCCGGGAGCGAATTGGCCAACGCATCCTTCGACCGCTTCAGCTCCTCGGCGCCCATCGGCGCATCGACCATCCCGCGAATCTCTTTGAAGATCTCGGTGACCGCGGGAGCGGTCACGTCAGTCCGGATGCCCCCGGCCACCTGGAAGGGGCCCGGTGCCTTACGGAAGGTGAACCCCGAGCTCGCGCCGTAGGTATACCCGTGGGCCTCGCGCAGGTTCATGTTGATTCGGCTCGAAAACAACCCGCCGAGCGCCGTGTTCATCACCTGCAGCGGCCGGAAGTCTGGCGACGAGCGCGCCGCGCCGATTGACACGACCCGCACCTGCGTCTGCGGCGCGCCCGGCCGATCGACGATGACGACCCGCGCCGGACTGGTGCTCGGTGTCGAGAGCGCAGGCCGCGCTGGCGTGCCGCGCTCCCAGCCGCCGAACGACTTGTCCGCAAGCGCGCGCAACTCCGCCATCGTGATGTCGCCGGCGACGACGAGCGCCGCGTTGTTCGGCACGAAGTTCTGCTTCCAGAACGCCATCATCTGTTCGCGGGTCATCCCCTTGACCGAGCCTTCGGTGCCGAGCTCGGTGTAACCGTACGGATGCGCGTCGCCATAGAGCACGGTCGCCACCAGCTTGGCTGCGAGCGCGTTCGCGTTCTCGCGCTGCTGTACGAGCTGGCCCAGGCGATTGGTCCGCTGGCGATCGATCTCGTCCGCCGGGAACGACGGATGGAGTGCGACGTCGGCGACCAGGTCGAGCGCGGCGCCGAAGTTCTTCGTCAGCGAGCGAGTCGACACCGTCGACGCGTCCATGGTGCTGTTGGTCGTCAGCGAGGCGCCGATCTGCGCGACCTGATCGGCGATCTGCAGCGCATTCCGCGTGGCGGTACCTTCGTCGAGCATCGCCGCGGTGAAGCTGGCCAGTCCCGGTGCGTTCGCGGGATTGGCGTCGCTGCCCGTGCGGACGACGAGA
>CAMCNL010000063.1 GCA_945876205.1 Candidatus Sulfopaludibacter sp. SbA3 | reverse complement strand
CTGCAACGAGAACAACCAGTACGGAGGGGCGGGCGGCTTTGGTGCTTTCGGCAAACCGACGCCGTAACCGTGAGGACAAGAGGATGCATGTGCTCGTTCGGCTGGGGCATCGAAGCCGCGGAGCACCTACGGACGCGAGTGACCAGGGTCGGGGGCACCGACTCAACGTGCCGCACCAGACAGGTTGCCGAGCAGCGACTGCGCACGTGAATCCTTCGGCGCCAGCCGGACGGCCTCGCGCGCCTGCGCGAGGGCGCCGCCCGCGTCGCCCGTCTGAGCCAGTGCGGTGCTGAGATCGAGGCGCGCCTCCACGTTGTCGGGCGCCGACTCGACTGCGCGCCGGAACTGCCGCGCGGCCTCCTCCCAGTTGCCCGACCGGGCCGCCCGCATCCCGCGATCCTGGTACGCCGTGACCGACTGCAGCAGGCCATCGAGCTCGTTCATCAGCGGGTCGATTGGCAGTATCTCCATGTGGCTGCGGCGCGAGAGGTGCGTTTCCGCCTGCTCCATCTGACCAAGGCCCCGGTAGGCCAGTCCGAGCGGATAGTGCGCCGCGACGGCGCGCTCGTTCATCGCGAGCACGCGCTCGAAGTAATCCACAGCCTTCGCATAGTCGCTTTGCGCTAGGGCCACGCGTCCGAGGCCGTATACGGCAGAGAGTGCTCCTGGCTGCAGGGCGAGCGCCCTCGAGAACTGAACCTCGGCGTCGGCAGGCCGGCCGAGATCGAGATAGACGGTGCCGAGCCACCATAATGCTGCGACATTGGCGGGCTGCCCGGCGACGGTGCGTTCGAAGTAATCGGCCGCGCGCGCGAGGTCGCCCCTTCGCCTGTACAGGTGCGCGAGGTAATAGCTCCACCGCCATTCGCCAGGCGCCAGGGCGAGCGCATTCAGCAGGCAGGGCTCGGCTGCGTCATTGAATTCGCCGGCCATGAGGAGCGTACCCAGGCGTCCATATGCGACGCTCAGGTCCGGCAAGGGCACGGCGCGTGCGGCAATCGTTGCGGTCAGCGATGCGTACGCGTCGTTGATCTGCCGCTGCGCTTCTCGATCGGCGCCAGACAGCACCGGCAGGGAGACGGGGAGCGCGATCCGCGCGTCGGATCCCGCGGCGCGGCTACGCGCCGGACCGGCAGCGTTCTCGACGTTGGTCCGGCACGCGCAGGCGAGCGCGACTGTCAGCGCGATCAGCGCAATCGGGATCGGCGGCGTCCTCCTCATAACGAGATGATAGAATCACCGCCGTTCAGGAGTATAGGCACATGGCGATCGATACCGTATTCGAGCAGGTGGATCGAGTCCCCGCCGCGTGCGATGCCTACACGGCTCGGCAGCGGGCGTGGTACGCCGTCTCGGCGGTCTGTGTCGCCGTCCTCATCGCTGGTTTCTGGAATGCACCGCTCGTGGACGGCTTCGGCCGCGACGTCGCGAGCCGGACGGTCGGCGATCCTGGTGCGCTCAGCACGACATTCGCGCAAAATGGATTCGCGTTCGGCTTCTTCTTCGCGGCCGTCGCGGGCGTGGCCGCCACCTTCACCGCGTGCAACTGCGTCGTCTTCGCGATTCTTCCCGGTCTTGCGGGATCAGGGCCGCGAGCGTCGTCGCGCCGAGCGGCGCTGACGATGCTCGGCGTCTTTACGATCGGTGTGGTGGTGGTCGGTGCGACTTACGGAATGTTCATCGGGTCACTGGGACCGGCGGGCATCGAGGCCTTCAACACGCGCGAGATCCGTCGATCCGTCGCGACCACGGTCTTCACCGTACTGGGAACGATGATGCTGTTGTGGGGCGGCATCGAATTGGGATTCCTCGATCGCGTGACGCGGCGGGTCTCGCCGGCGACGCGCGCGTTCGTATCCCAAACCACGACGAAGGCAGCCCTGCTCGGCCTGATGGTCGGCGCATTTCTGATCGGACGTCCGTTTCCGGTGATGCGTGACTTCCTCACCTACGCCGCCGCCTCGAACAGCCCCATCTACGGAGCGGCGGTGATGGTCGTCGTGGGCCTCGGGCAAATCGCTCTGATGGTGCTGCTGTTTCTCGCGGTTGTGTACGGCGCAGGCGCGCACCTGTCGCGGTGGGTGTCGGCGCGCCCGGATCGCGCCGCGCTGATGAGCGGCCTCCCCCTCCTCGCGGGCGGGAGCTTCTTCGTCTTTTACTGGGGGCTCGCCTTTGCCTACGGCATAGGCCGCTGGGGTTTCCGGCTCGGCTGGTACTCCTAGCAATCGGATCGCTCCGGTGGCGAGGCGCGTAGCCGTTTCCATCGTCGCCGGCGTGCTGATCGCCGGGGCGGCGTTTGCCACGTACTACATCAGGCACCGCGACGCTGCGTTACCCCCATCCGATTCCGAGCAATACGAACAGCTGGTCCGCGCCTTCTATCGCGGTCTCGCATCCCTCGACTCGGGTCTCCTCGACAACGCGAAGGCGGAATTCAGCCGGGCGGCGATGCTTGTGCCCGGTGAGCCCGCGTCATGGACGAATCTCGGCATCGCGCACCTGCGGCTCGGCGAGTTCGACGCGGCGGCGCAGGCGATCGATCGGGCGGCGATGGAGGCACCGCGCAGCGTCGAGATCGCGTTGGCGCAGGGAGCGCTCGAGAGCGCGCGCGGCCGCGTCGACTCCGCCCTTGCCGCGTTCCGGCGCGCCGTCGATCTGGATCCGCGTAGCCGAAAGGCGCGGTTTGCGTTGGCCGATGCGCTCGAACAGGCGGGCGGAGACGGAAACACCAACGAGATTCAGGAACTGCTCGACGAAATCCTCGGCATGCAGCCCGAGAACCTGGCGGTGCTCGTCGACCGCGCCCGGCTGGCCGCCCGGCGGCGGGACGGGCCGAGGCTCGAGGAATCAGTGCGGCGGTTGGATGGCCGCGCGTCGGCGTGGCCTTCGGTTGCCATCGAGCAGCTCACGGCCCTGCGTCGCGCCGAGGCGGTGGGGGATTTTGCGGCGGCGGGGCGCGCGATTGCGTTCCTGCGCAACGTGCTCGCGCGCCTCCCGGCCTATCGAGACGGTCTTGCGGCCGTGCGTGTGCCCGCGGGGATGCTGGCCGAGCCGCTGGATCGTTTTCTCGCGCTCCCGTCTCCGAGCGCATCGCCCTCGGCGCCTGACATGGCGCTCGCGTTTTCGCGCGACAATTTTGCGGGGGGCGTGGCATCGGCCACCGCGGTCACGGCGTGGCCTCTCGACGCCGGCGGCACTATCGGGGTATTTGCCGCGGATGGCCGTACCGTTCGACGCGTAGACACGCCTGGCACGCGCGCGGCGTTTCCGGGCGGCGCCGGACGGCTCTCGTTTTCCGGCGTCCTCCCGCTCGACTGGAACCATGATTTCCGAACCGATCTGCTGCTTGCCGGCGGCGGCGGGGTTCGGCTTCAGCTGCAGAACGGCGATGGTACGTTTTCAGACCGAACGCCCTCGAACGAGGTCGCGAGGATGCCGGCGTTTGGCGCCTGGGCGGCGGATCTCGAGATGGACGGCGACCTCGACGCCGTGGTCGGCGCCGTGAGCGGCGCGCCCGTGGTACTGCGGAACAACGGCGATGGCTCATGGACGACGCTGCGGCCGTTTGAGGGGATCGACGGCCTGCGCGGATTCGGGTGGGGAGACCTTGATCACGACGGCGACCCGGACGCGGTGCTGCTCGACGCGTCAGGCGCAACGCACATGTTCTCGAATCAGCAGGCTGGCGTCTTCGACCAGCGGTCCGGTCCGTCGGGCGGGAGCCGCGTCGTGTCGCTGGCGCTCGGCGCTCTGAATGCCGACGGCCTCCTCGACGTCCTCACCCTCAATGCGACGGGCACCATGCGCCGCGCGTCCTTCACAGAGGAGGGTAGCGGCGTTCGGGATTCCGGTCAGTGGATCGAGGCGTCAATCGCGAGATTCGATGGATTTCCGCGAGACGCCGCTACAGGCGCCTACCGCATCCTCGTCGCGGATCTCGACAACAACGGGGGCCTCGATCTGATCGCTGCTGGACCGTCAGGGTCACGCCTATGGGTGTCCGACGAGCGGGGCGGCTTGCGCCCACTCGTCGCGATGGCTGACACGGAGATCGCCAGTGTGCAGGATCTCAACGCGGACGGCCGACTCGACCTCGTCGGCCTGTCGCGGGGGCAAGCGATCCGGCTCGTGGCTCGAGGAGAAAAGGCCTATCACTGGCAGGTAATTCAAGCCCGCGCGCAGACCGCCGCAGGCGATCAGCGCATCAACTCGTTCGGCGTCGGCGGCGATATCGAGGTGCGATCGGGGCTGCTGTTTCAGAAGCAGCTTCTGACCGGGGCGCCGGTGCACGTCGGCCTCGGCATGCGCACCGCCGTCGACGTCGCGCGCATCGTCTGGCCCAACGGCGTGATGCAGGCGGAGTTCGGCCTGCGCGCCGATCAGGCGGTGGTCGCCGAGCAGCGGCTGAAGGGATCGTGCCCGTGGGTGTTTGCCTACGACGGCCACGAGATGGGTTTCGTCACCGACTTCCTCTGGCGCTCGCCGCTCGGCCTGCGCATCAACGCGCAGGACACCGCCGGGTCGAACCAGACGGAGGATTGGATCAAGATTCGCGGCGATCAGCTCGTGCCGCGCGACGGCATGTACGACGTGCGGATCACGGCCGAGCTCTGGGAGTCTCACTTCTTCGATCACGTGTCGCTGATGGCGGTGGATCGCCCGACTGGCGTGGAGGTGTTCGTGGACGAGCGCTTCGCGCGAGAGCCGCCCGCGCTGGCGGTGCGCGCGATGACGCCGCCGGCGCCGGTCGCGCGCGCGTGGGACGATCAGGGACATGACGTGACGGCGCTGGTGCGCGCGCGCGACGGCCAGCACGCCGCGGGATTCGACAAGGGCGCCTACCAGGGGCTCACCCGCGAGCACTTTCTCGAGTTCGACCTCGGCGACGATCTGCCGCCCGGCGAGGCCCTCTGGTTGATCGCCTCCGGGTGGGTCTATCCGACCGACAGCAGCATCAACGTGGCGATTGCACAGGGCGATCTGGCGGCGCCGCACGGACTGGCGCTCGACGCACTGGACGCCGCGGGGGTGTGGCGCACCGTGAGTCCGGATCTCGGACTCCCCGCCGGCAAGAACAAGACGATCCTCATCGACCTGTCCAGCCGTCCGCGCGGCGCACACAGGCTGCGGCTGTGCACGACCATGGAGATCTACTGGGATTCGCTTGCGTACGCCAGGCCGGCAGCGGAGGCGACGCTCCGGACGACCCGTCTCTCGCCCGCGCGCGCGGAGCTGCGCTACCGCGGGTTCTCGCGCACCAGCGAAGATGTCGCGGCGCACGCGCCGGAGACCCCGCATTACGGGCAGCTGGCGAACACCGTGTCTCGCTGGCGCGACCTCGTGGGGTATCACACGCGGTTCGGCGACGTCGTGCCGCTCGTCGAGAAGGTCGATGACCGGTACGTGATCATGAATGCGGGCGACGAGCTGGCGTTGTCGTTCGCCGCGCCGCCTCCACCCGCGGCCGGCTGGACACGCGACTTCGTCCTGATTGGAGACGGATGGGAGAAGGACGGCGATTTCAACACCGCCTACTCGAAAACGGTGCAGCCGCTCCCGCTGCACGATCACCCGGACTACGTCGAGTCCACCAGCTCGCCCGAGATCGAGGACGATCCCGCGTATCGTCGTCATCCCGCCGACTGGCAGACGTACCACACGCGCTTCATCGCCCCAGACCGGTACCTGCGGGGACTTCGGGCGCGTTAGTGTAGGGCGATGCAGCGACTGTTCCTGACGCTCGTCTTCGCCGCCCTGCTGGTCGCGGTTGTCGTGCTCGATCGGACCGCGACGTCAGGTCGAACGGCCGCCGGCGGCGATGCGCTCGCGCGTCACGGGTTCCGGCTCGATGAGGTGTCGGCCCGCGCGGGCATGGCCTTCGTGCACCAGGCGCCCGTGTTCGACTCGCGCCTCCAGGGCATCATGCCGATCGTGGCGGCCATGGGGGCATCGGTGTCCGTGGCCGATGTCGATCGCGACGGCTGGCAGGACGTCTACGTGTCTGACAGTGCCATCGGCAGCCGCAACCGCCTCTTTCGCAACAACCGCGACGGCACGTTCACCGATGTCGCGGCATCCATGGGCATCGCCGACGTCAACCGGGCCGGCACCGGCGTGTCGATGGGCAGCGTGTGGGGGGACTACGACAACGACGGCTACGAAGACCTGTTGCTCTACAAGTACGGCAAGCCGGAGCTCTTTCACAACGAGCAGGGCCGTTCGTTCAGCCCCGTGACAGGTCGCGCGGGCCTTCCGCCGTGGGTGAACGCGAACAGCGCCGTGTGGCTCGACTACGACCGTGATGGCCGCCTCGATATCTTCCTGGCCGGCTACTGGTCCGAGCAGGTGAACCTGTGGTCACTCGAGACCACACGGATCATGCCCGAGAGCTTCGAGTACGCGGAGAACGGCGGGCGCAAGTACATGCTCCGCAATCGAGGCGACGGGACGTTCGAGGACGTCACGGAGACGCTCGGCATCGCCAGCCGGCGCTGGACGCTCGCGGTCGTGGCGGCCGATCTGTTCGGCACCGGTTATCCGGATCTCTTTCTCGCGAACGACTACGGCGTGTCGCAGCTCTTCGCGAATCGCGCGGGCGCGCGCTTCGCCGACGTGAGCCGTGACAGCGGTGTCGGACGCGCGCCCAAGGCCGGCATGAGCGCGTCGGTCGGCGATGTCTTCAACGACGGCCGCCTGTCGATCTACCAGACGAACATCTCGGAGCCCGGCGTGCTCATTCAGGGCAACAACCTCTGGGTGCCGGGGCAGGCGGGCGCCACCGCCTTCGAGAATCTCGCGACAAGCATGGGAGTCGACCTCGGGGGCTGGAGCTGGGGCGCGCAGTTCGGCGACCTCGACAACGACGGGCACCTCGATCTCTACGTCCTCAACGGATACGTCTCGGGCGAGGACCACACCAGCTACTGGTATGACTTCTCGCAGATCGCCGTGGGGCACAGCGCGATCATCGCCGACGCGGCGAACTGGCCCCCGATGCGCGGGCGGAGCCTCTCGGGATACCAGCGCGCGCGCGCGTGGATCAACGACGGCGCCGGCCGCTTTAGCGACGTGGCGCAGGCGGTGGGGGCCACGGAGACTTTCGACGGCAGGGCAGTGGTGCTCGCGGATCTATGGAATCGAGGCGCGCTCGACGTCATCGTCGCCAACCAGCGCGGGCCGCTGCGTCTGTACAGGAACACTGTGCGGACCGATCGTCACTGGATTGGCTTCGATCTCGAGGGCACCACGAGTAACCGGAGCGCGATCGGCGCGCGTGTGGAGCTGCGCTGGAGCGGGCAGGTGCAGGCGCAGGAGGTCAGCGGCGGCAGCGGCTTCAGCGCGCAGAACGACCGGCGCCTGCACTTCGGCCTTGGCTCGCAGGCAGGGGTGGAGCGCGCCGTGATCCGGTGGCCATCGGGCCGCATGCAGACGATCGACGGTCCGCGCGTCGATACCATCCATCACGTCCGGGAGCCGCAATGATCGGCGACACCGCCGCTGCGGTGTCGCGGCCTTCAGCCATCCGGCGGTTCCTGGTGGCCGTCGACAACCGGTACCTAGCGCCCGTCCTCGTGACGTTCGTCCTCCTGGTCGGGCACCTCTCGTTCGGTATCCTGGAGAGCTACACGCGGACGGCGCTCGCGATCCTGAGCGCCGTCATCACCGAGGTGGTGCTCGGGCGGCTCATCTACCGCCGGTGGCCGCACCTGGCGAGCGCGTACATCACCGGCATCAGCGTCGGCATGCTCGTGCGCACGCCGGTGGTGTGGCCGTTCGTGCTCGGCAGCGTGCTCTCGATCGCGTCGAAGTACGTGCTGCGCGTCCGGGAGCGGCATCTCTGGAATCCGTCCAACTTCGGGCTGTGCGCGCTGCTGGTGCTTGCGCCGGCCACGGTGACGGTGCTGAGCATCCAGTGGGGAAATCAGGTGTGGCCGCTCATCGAGATCTGGGTGCTCGGCGGCATTATCCTCTGGCGGCTGCGGCGGCTCCACCTCTGCGCCGCCTACGTGGCGTCCTTCCTGCTGCTCGCCGGCGTCCGCAGCGCGATCACCGGCGTGCCCTGGCTCGCCACCGTCGCGCCGATCACCGGCCCGATGTATCAGCTGTTCATCTTTTTCATGATCACCGACCCGCGCACGACCGTCCGGCGGCGATCGGCGCAGTATCTCGTCGTCGTCGCGATCGCCATCGTCGAGACGGTGTTGCGGCTCCGAGACGTCGTCTACGCGCCGCTCTACGCCTTGTTCGCGGTCGGGCCGCCGGCGCTCCTCATCGAGCTGTGGTGGGACTCGGCAAAGCCGCACCGCGCCAGCATCGAATAGATCTCCTCAGTCGTGGCCTCCAGCTTCGAGGCATTCGCGATCACATCCTCGGCCAGCACCGGATACCAGTCGCGGCGCGACCGCTCGAGCAGCCCGGCGATGTCGAACGGCTCGATCAGGCAGTCGATCCGCGCCAGCAGCGACTCGCGTGCGTCCGCGCGCGGCCGGTCCGCGGCAATCGCCGAGCACGCGCGGAGTTCGGGGCCGAATCGCGGGTGCGCGTGCAGCAGAAATCCCGGCGCGAGGTCTGGACGCCCGAGGCGACGCGCCGCTTCGCTGTAGCTCGCGGCTGCGAAGTACGCCAGCGCGAGCCGCTTGAACAGGGCGGGATGGTTCATCGTGGCATAGAGCGCTCCGACGAGCCCTTCCGTGATGTCCAGCTCGTCACGCGTTGTCGCGGAATACGCGCGCAACGCGTCCTCGCGCGCGCGCCCCGGTGTGGTCGTGCCGAGAATGTCGACGATGCGCGCGATGCCCAGCAGCGTGAGCGGAAAGCCTGTCGACAGCAGGGGATCGATCACGCCTGCCGCGGACGGCAGCAGCGCCCAGGCCTGGCCGCACACCTGCTGGCTTCGATACGCGAGGCGGCGGGCATGCACGAAGGGCAGCACCGGACGTGCGTCTCGAAACTGATCGCCGACCGAAGGCAGCATCCGCAGCAGACGCGCCCACGCGGCCTCGCCTTCCTCCGCGCCGATCTCCGCGGCCACCGTGTCGGTCAGCGCGGCGCCCGCGCTCGTCAGGCCGTTGTTGAACCGCAGTATCCAGATCCAGCCACCGGGAAAGACGTGGTGCAGCGCCGCGTCATCAGGCGGGTAAGGGGGTGGACCGCCAGGCGGCGACAGCTCGTCCCACCGCGTCACCTGCTCGAAATGTGAATAGAGGCCCTGCGTCGGCGGCAGCCAACGAAGCGGCTGCTCGTCAAGGCCGAGCGCACGGTGCAGGAACCCTCGTGGTCCACTGGCATCGACGACGAACCGCGCGGTGATACGAAGCGTACGGCCGCGGCGCGTCGCGTCAAGCGTGACGAGATCGCCCTCCTGCCTGAAGCGATCGAGACTCGTCTCGTCCAGGTACACGGTCCCTGCGTCCTCCGCCTCGCGTACGAGCGCCTGGTCGAAGTCCGCTCTGTACCAGTGGGTATCCGCCACGTCGTCATGAGGACTGGCCGCAACCATGAGTTGGCGTGCATGCGCGGCCTGGTCCTGGAAGGCTTCGCCCGGCGCGTGAAAAAAGAACGTGAACCCGCGCTTCAGGCCGCACGCGACGTCCGGGCGCGCGCGTTGCCACGTACCCCATTGTGAGAACACGCGCACGCGCGGCAGGTCATACCGATCTGAGAGCTCCTCGAGCAGCAGGTTGGCGAGCGGCGTAGACGATTCGCCGATGGCGAAGCGTGGATGGCGCCCGCGCTCAATCATCACGACGCGGCGACCGAGCCGCCGCAGCGCGAGCGAGGTCAGCGAGCCCGCGAATCCCGCCCCGATCACGGCGACGTCGGCGTCGACGTGCTCCACTGGCGCGAGGGTCACGTGTGCGCGGCGCCGCCGCAGCGACCGCAGCTCGCGTGAGGCAGAACCTGTTGCCCGAGATTCATCGCCAGAAGGCGCGCGCGGCGCCGTTCGAAACAGTGGGTGCAGTCCTCCAGCCGTTCGAGGTCCCACAGATCGACCAGCACGCGCGCGCGCCCTGCCGCGAGGCTCAGGGCGGCGTCGTAGCTTCGTTCGACATCGGCAAGCCGAGGCGGATGAAAGACACCTTCCGCGGCGAGCAGGTCCATCGCGCCGTTTCCGGCACGCGTCGGGATCAGCGAGATGACACCCGCGCCAGACGAGAGCGCCTCGTCGATCGACCGCGCGAGCCATTCGTCCTGCTGCTCCGGCGAGATGAACGGCGGCGAGATGAGCAGGAATACGCGAAGCGCCACACCGCTGTGACGGAGGCGAGCGGCCGCGGCACGGAAGTCTCCGGTCGTCATCCGTTTGTTGAGGCGCTCGAGCGCGGCGGGATGCGCTGTCTCGAGGCCGACAGCGACTTCGAGCGCGGTGGGCGACGAGCGGCCGGAATCGTGTCGCCGGAGCGCGTCTCGCCACACGTCGAGCCTCCGGTCGATCAGCGCCGGATGCGATTCGACGATCACACGTTCGAAGCCGTCGAGCAGCGCCGCCAGCGCGCCGTAGTCGCGTTCGGGCACGGCGCGCGGGTCGAAAAAGCTGCCGGCGTTGTATAGCTTGATCTGCGTCACCGCCGCTCCGCGTGCCGTGATCGAGCCGAGCGCCGCGGCCAGCTGCGCCGGCAGGGCACCGGCGGGCGTGTCCTCGGTCGTGGTGCCCTGCCACAGGTCGCATATCACGCAGCGCCACGGGCATTCGCGGCCGGTCAGGAAGACGGTCGCGACCTGCGCGATCGAGTCGTCGGCGGCGCGCTCGTCCTCAATGATTAGGCGCTGGTAGCGCGCGGGGTCGTGCACCGGGCGCGCATTCCGCAGCCCGACCACCCAGCGGTCACGATCGGCGGCGGTGGACGGCCAGGCCTGCGAACGCGGGTTCACGCGTAGAAGCCGTGAAACATGCGCCGATACTGGTGTTCGTCCGCGAGGTGATCGTGCAGCACCTCGGGAGCGACGGCGCCGTGCTGAAAGCGGCGCTTTGGAAAAACAGGCATGTCCACGCCCGTGACCCGTCGAACGCCGCGCCGGGCAATCTCCCCCTTGAGCGCGTAGAGCGACGGCACGTCATAGGCCGTGAGCGCGGCGAACGGAATGGACTCGGCGACGTCGATCACGGCCGGACGCGTGTACGGGCTGAAGCCGGTGAACCCGTACCGCCTGGCTGGCGCGTAGGTGCGGACGTACCCTCGGCTGAGGCCGCCAGAATAGGTGAGCGAATGCTTGATGCGTCCGACACCCCATCCCTCCTGGTAGAGCATCAGGTTGTCCACCACGCTGCGGATCGTCAGCTCGGGGTTCTCCTCGATCGGGTAGTCCTTCAGGTTCTCGTCGCCGCCGTCACCGTCCGCGATGTGGCACCAGTCGGGGTAGCGGTCGCGTATTCCGCGCAGCAGCTGCAGGCCGACGGCGGCGCACTCCACGTCGAGCGGTTTGTAGTCTTCGAGCACGCGGACCGTTTCCACCGCGTCGAGCGCCGCCGGCGTCGATTCGATCTCTTCGAGGAACATCGATAGGCCGACGGCCGACAGGAAGGCCCGCGCCTGCTCGACGTCGGGACCGTTGCCAAGGTTCAGCACGAATGCTTTCAGCCGCGCCGGCGACAGGCCGAGGCGCAGCATCGTGTGATACGTCACGACGAACACCGCGCCGCTGTCGATCCCCCCGGAACAGGCGACGCCGATCGGCTCGGTGACGGATCCGGTGCCGTCGATGTGGCGCAGCCACTTCTCGATCTCCGCAGCCATCGCTCCGATGTAGGCATGGCCGATCTCGTCGAGGTCGGGTGCAAGGGCGTTGCGCGCCGGCGCGAAGAAGCGCGTGTAGACGGGGTCCGGATCGGGACAGCCGACAAGCGCCAGGTCGACGATGTAGTGCGCGGGGACCATGCGGGTGTAGCTCGGGTGGAACTGGCCGTCCAGCCCTTCGCGCGCGAGCGCGTCGTGGAGCGCGTCGATACGGTCGGCCACCAGCAGCGCCGGCCCCTCCTGCCGCTTGGCCAGGAAATACCGCATCGGCCGATCCATGGACCGCGCCAGGCGCACCGTCGTGCCTTCGACCGCCACGAGAGCGAACGAGCCGTCGATGGCACGCACCGCAGCCGGATCGCCGCTCAGCACGCGCCGGCGCGCCTCGGCCTGGTCCATGTTGTAAATGCGATTGAGGGAGGGGTCGAGCAGATCGACGACGCGGCTCACGTGCTGCAGCATGGGGGGTAGATTACCGCGCTTGTCGAGCCGGATCCCAGGCTGCGCCGGTTCCCTGCTTCAGCGTCGTCCACGCGTCGGTGCGCACGCCGTCGAATTCGTCACCGCGGCCATCGGGCCAGATAACCTGTACGCGCGCGGCGCCGGTGGAGGTGCCGACCCCCACGAGCACCCGCGGGTCGTTCGCCGACGCATAGCTGCCGTCTCTCCGCGCGCGGCGCCAGTACGTCCGGCCGCCGATCGACACGCCGATCCTTGCGCCCACCATGTCGCGCAGTCCCGTCGAGTCCACCGCGCGAACGCCGACCCAATGACTGCGCTGCCCGAGCTGGTTGACGAGCAGCTGCACTGGCCCGTTGTTGTTGCCGACCACCACGTCGACGTCACCGTCATTGTCGATGTCACCGAACGCCGCGCCACGGCCGACGGCGGACGTCTGGAACACTGCGCCGGCGCGCGCCGTGGCGTCGTCGAAACGGCCGTTCCCGAGGTTGCGGAACAGCTGCGGATGCTGGTGCAGCGGAAAGGGATCGTGCTGCCGCGTCAGCGCCTCGATGATGCGGACCGCGCCGTTCGCGACGAACAGGTCGAGCCAGCCGTCGTTGTCGGCATCGAACCACGCCGTGCCAAAGCCGGTGAAGGGAAGACTCGCGGGCCGGAGGCCCGAGCGGGCGCCCCAGTCCTCGAAGCCGCCCATGCCGTCGTTGCCGTACAGCGTGTGGCCTTCCGAGGTGAGGTTGGCGATGAACAGATCCTCGTCGCCGTCATTGTCGAAGTCCCCGGCGTCGACGCCCATGCTCGATTCCGCATCGCCGTCGGCGTCGAGTGCCGCGCCGGCCAGCAGCGCGACATCCCTGAACGTCCCGTTGCGCTGGTTGAGCCACAGATAGTTTTCGGTCGAGTCGTTGGCGACGTAGATGTCGATCCAGCCGTCGCCGTCAAAGTCTGCGGTCGAGACGCCGAGGGCGGGCCGCGCCTCGCCGCCGACGCCGGCGCGCGCGGTGACGTCGGTGAACGTGCCGTCGCCGCGATTGCGATAGAGGCGGTCTCCGGCTGGACGGTAGACGCCAGGGGGGCAGTAGTCAGGCTGACCCGTGACGGTCGTGCATGCCTCGTCCGACTCGGTACTATAGGCGAGATAGTTGCCGACGTAGAGATCCAGCCAGCCGTCGCGATCGATGTCGACGAACGCGGCGGAGATGCTCCACGCGGGGTCGTCGGTGCCGCTCCGCCGCGACACGTCCGTAAACGTCCCGTTCCCGTTGTTGTGGAGCATGATGTTGCGGCCGAGCCGGGTCAGATACAGATCGACCCACCCGTCGTTGTCGATGTCGCCCGCCGCCACACCCATGCCGTACGACGTCACGTTGATGCCGCTTTCCTCGGTGACGTCGGTGAACCGAACGGTGCGCGTTCCGTCGGCGCTCACCGTGAGATCGTTGCGAAAGAGGCGGTCTTTCAGCGGCAGCGGATCGGCCGGTGGAATCGATGCCGAGGCGAGCGTCTTGCCCATGCCCAGCATCTGTCCCTGCGTGAGGTAGACGTCCAGATCGCCGTCGTTGTCGTAATCGAAAAGCGCCACGCCAGGCGCAAAGATCTCGGCGTCGTAGAGCGCGCCGGACATCCCGTTGAAGTGATTGAAGACGAGGCCCGATGCGGTGGCGCGATCGACGAACCAGTCGGCGGCCGGCGGCGCCGCCACCCGGTCGGTCAGCTCGCGGCTGCAGCCGGCAAGCGCGGCCAGCACGAGCACGAATGCGCGCGGCAGCCGCATCGTCAGCCGACGTGGAGGATTCCGCGACGGAGCGCGACGTAGACGGCGGCCGTCCGGTCGTGAACGCCCAGCTTCGTGAAGATGTTCTTCATGTGGACCTCGACCGTTTCCTCGCTGATCGACAGCGCCGCCGCGATCTCCTTGTTGCGTTTTCCCTCGAGCACGCGTTCGAGCACGCCGACCTCGCGCTGCGTGAGGGTGGGACGCGTCGCGCGGTCGTCGAGCCGCGCCTTGACGTCCGGCGGCATGGGCCGTCCGCCGGCGTGCACTTCGCGAACCATCCGCACGAGGTCGTCGGACAGGGAGTCCTTCAGGAGATACGTCGTCGCGCCGACTTCCAGCGCACGGTAGATGTCCTCGTCGCCGCCGTACATCGTCAGGACGACGACATGCGCATTCCTGTCCAGGCGGCGGATCTCGCGGATCGCTTCGACACCGCTCATGCCCGGGAGCTGGAGGTCCATGAGGACGATGTCCGGGCGGTCGCGGGCGAAGGCCGCGACCGCCTCCTCGCCGCTGGCGGCCGAGCCGACGACCTCGATGTCCGGTTCGCGCTGGACGATGGTGGTGAGGCCTTCGCGCACGATGCGATGGTCGTCGACGATGAGGACGCGTATCGTGGGCCCAGCCATGGATGCGCGTCCTACGCGGTCGGTGCGAGCGGGAACTCGGCGAGTACTTCCACGCCGCGGCCGGAGGCGGACTCGATGGTGCACTGGCCGCCGGCGTCCGCCGCGCGTTCCTTCATGCTCGCGAGGCCGTAATGCCTGGCCATGCTCGGAACTCCCACGTCGTCGGCGTTGAACCCGCGTCCATCGTCGACCACCCGCAGCCGCAGCACATCCTCGTCGAAGCCGATTTCCATCTGGACCTGTCGCGCTTCGGCATGGCGCACGGCGTTCATGATCGCTTCGTGACCGATGCGGAGGACATGCGCTTCCACTTTCGGCGAGCACGGCCGCGGAGTGCCGGTGACCGAGAGCCCGAATCGAACCTTGCCCACGGTCAGCCGCTCGCCGGTCGCGCGAAGGGCGCCGATGAGCCCGTATCGATCGAGGGTCGGCGAGCGGAGGTCCCAGATCGACTGCCTCACCTCGCGAATGTAGTCTTCAACCTGCTTCCGCATGCCCAGCAGCTGCGTGCGCGTGCGGGAGGAGGTGTCGCGCGCATCGTGCGCGGCGGAGTCGAGCTGCAGCGCGAGACCGACGAGGCTCTGCAGGAGAGTGTCGTGAATTTCACGACCCAGCCGGATTCGTTCGCCAAACACGGCTGCGAGCTCCTTCCGCACCTGGCGCAGACGCAACTGCCAGGCGCCCATCGCGCACAATCCGAGCGCGAGCGCGCACAGCGAGTATAACCAGCGCGTCTGGTAGAACATCGGCCGGATTGAGAACGACCAGTTGGCCTCGGCCTCGTTCCAGGTCAAGGTATTGCCAGACGCTTGCAGCCGGAAGCGATAGGAGCCGGGCGGCAGGTTCGTGTAGGACGCCTGCCGGGGCCCCGTCCCATCCACCCAGTCGGTGTCGAAGCCGTCGAGCCGGTAGCGGAACCGAATCCTGCCGGAGGATGACGACAGGTTCACGACGGCATAGTCGATGCGGAGCCTGTTCGTGCGCGGTGGGAGGGCGGCGGCCGCCGTGGCGCTGTAGCGCCGATCGTCCGCGGTGATGCCCTCGACGCGCGGCCGCACGGGCGCGGCGCCCTGCATGCGAAGCTCGCGCGGATCGATGACGGTGACGCCGCGGCTGCTCAGGAACCAGAGCGCGCCGTTGCGGCCCTGCCCGGCATCGCCGCCGTAGGAGGTGTCGGGGTAACCGATGCCATACCCGGTGTTGTACACGGTGTAGCGGAGGGGGTACGAGGCATCGTTCATCGCCCGCGAGAGGTCCTCGTGGCCGACGCGAATGAACCCGAAGAACGCGAACGCGATCCACAAGTCGCCAGCGTCGTCGTCCATGATGGCCGCGACGGGCCGATTGAGCACCTCGGCTCGGAATGACAGCGTCTGAAAACGGTTGCCGCGAAGCCGGCTCACGCCGCCGTTGCCACCGACCCAGATGTCGCCCCAGCGGTCCTGATGGATGGCGTAGATGATGGTATGGGTCAGCCCTGTCTCGGGCCCGTACTGCGCGATCTGTCCATCCTGGTCGAGCATCCTGACGATGCCGCCCCGGAACGCAATCCAGAGACGCCCTGCCGCGTCCACTCGCGTGAGGATGGGCCGGGTTGCGATGCCGTCCGTGACGGCAGTGACGCGCTCGGCGTGCCCGTCGACAATTCGCATCAATCCGTACGCCTCGTCGCACACCCAGAGCACCCCGCCGCGGCCCGAGGCAATCGCTGTGATTCGGCGCAAGGGGGGACCCACGAGCGTCACCGGCAGCAGGCGGCCCCCGACGACCTCGTGCAGGCCCGCATCAGTCGATGCCCACACGGTTCCATCGGCGGTCGTGTGAAGCGCTCGAAC
>CAMCNL010000062.1 GCA_945876205.1 Candidatus Sulfopaludibacter sp. SbA3 | reverse complement strand
CGATGCCTCGCAGGAGGTAAGTCATGAACGTCATCGAGACACGTCAGTACCAAATGCTCGTTCGGGTCCGTGATTTCAGCGCCGCCTACGGTCACCTGTTCCCCGAGGGCGGTGTCGCGCGGCAACTGCTCACAACCGTCTCCGCCGCGGTCACACAGCTCGACGTCCACACCCTCACCCACACCACCGCGTCCATCTCCGCCAGCTCTCGCGAGAAGGCCGAGCTGCGAGACACGCTGCTCGCGCGGCTGCAGACGATCAGCCAGACGGCGCGCGTGATGATCGCCGACACACCAGGCATCGACCATCAATTCCAGTTGCCGGAGGTGATGTCGGAAGAGGTGATGCTCACGGCTGGACGCCGGTTCGCCCGTGACGCCGAGCGCTTCCTCGGCGCCTTCATCGCCCACGGCCTGCCCGGCACCTTGACCTCGGACCTCACCGCGACCGTCGACGCCTTCGAGCGTGCCTCACGCGTCAAGGGCATGAGCCGTGACGAGCGCGTCGCCGCTCGCACCAACATGAAGGCGGCGCTGTCGGCGGGCATCAGCGCCGTCCGCCGCCTCCACGTCATCGTCATGAACCACCTCACCAACGACGAGGCCACGAGGACGGTCTGGGATCGCGATCGCCGCGTCGTCTATCCGGAGCGCAAGCGAGCCGCTGCGTCGCGCGCGACCGCTCCCGAATCCAACCCGGCAGCTGCCACGCCGGCGGCCGCCGTCACTGCGTAACGCATGTCACGTCAAGGAGAACCGAGATGACACGACGAAATGTTCACGTTCGGAACACTAGTCGGTAACCGTTAACCCGCCGGCCGGTTGCTGGTCGCATGACCGGCTACCGGCTGGCAATCTCAACGAGGAGCATGTCAATGACGACGATCGTCCGCAATGCATTTGCAACGGTGCTCGCGATATTCGCCGCATGGATCGCGATCGTGATTGTCGGGGCTGGCGATCATGGAACGTTCGTCAAGGTGCTGGTCGTCGTGATCGCCTGTGGCGCCCTGCTCGCGATCGCCGTGGAGGGGCGCGTGCTCGGGCCGCGTCCTCGCGACCAGCAGTCCGCCGACGACACCTCCATCGCGGCCATGACGCCGTTCGTGGTGGCCCCGGCATGGCTCGCGGTCGCGTTCGTCCTTCCTCTGAATATCGCCGGCCCGGTCCTGATCTACGGAACCATCATCTCTGCGATCGGCGCGGTCGTCCTGCAGCTCGCACGTATGTTCGGCCGGATTCCTTCGAAGGACAACGTCAACTGCGAGTCCCCGAGGCGATCAGTTGTCCTGACCAGGCTCGAGCGCGTCTATGTCGGCGAGATCCTTGGGGCGGGCAGCCGCACGCTTATTCCGAATAAAGGTGTCCCGGCCAAGAAATGAGACGGAATGTCGACCGAGAGCGCCTTCGACCCGGTCCGCCCAGACTTCATCCCATTCGACGCCGCTGATCGCGCTCATGACGTGTAGCTGCACCGGGGGCACGCCCAGCTGCAGCATTCTGCGGCGATCGACGATGGCTTCGGAAGTCAGCTCCCTCACGGGAAAGCCGAACGAATCGAGTGCGGTCAGGAGGCGCGCTGCGTTGTCGAGCGTCGGACGAACGAGTACATCGAGATCGCCCGTGAAGCGAGGCGCCCCATGGAACGCAAGGGCGTAGGCGCCGACAATGACAAATTCAACGCCATGGGCAGTCAAGGACTCGATGAACTCGTCGAAGTCTGGCGCCAGATCCATCGACCTGCCTCCGAAGAAATTCCACCGCCGCGACGCGCTCGCCGGGCGGTCTCGACAACCAGTAGCGAAGCCGCGGGCGGGTCCGCTCGTCGTCCGCGAAGGACGTGTGGTGCACGACACGCTTCAATCCGGGCGCCATCGATGTCTCAGTCTAACCTACCGCTGCAGACGCTGAAGGAACCGCGGCCCCTACGCCGGCTCCTCGTCGTCGACCTTGCGCGGCGGATTGATCCCGAAGGCCCGCATCTTCCGATACAGGTTGCTCCGCTCGACCCCGAGGACCTCCGCGGTGCGCGAAATATTGCCTTGCTGCGCGGCGAGTGCCCGGAGGATGTATTCGCGCTCGAACTGATCGCGCGCGTCGTGGAGCGGCGCGGAGGCTGAAATCGGCGGCGCCTGGCTGAGAACGGTTGTCGCGCCAGGGTCGAGAAACGTCAGGTCCCGCGAGGAGATCCGCTCGCCTGGCACCATGATCATCAGGCGCTCGACGAGGTTCCGCAGCTCGCGCACATTGCCCGGCCAGGCGTAGCGCTGAAGCGCAATGAGGGCGTCGGGTTCGAACGTCTTCGGACGGCGCCCATATTCGCGGGCCAGCATCGCCATGAAGTGGTCGGCGAGCAGCGGAATGTCCTCCTGCCGCTCGCGCAGCGGCGGCACGAAGATCGGGACGACGTTCAGGCGGAAGTAGAGGTCCTCGCGGAACCGCCCGGCTCGAATCTCCGCCGTGAGATCCTTGTTGGTGGCGGCGAGGACACGCGCATCCACCTTGATGCGCGTCGATCCGCCGACGGGCTCCATCACCTGTTCCTGGAGCACGCGCAGCACCGTGGCCTGCGTCTTCAAGCTCATGTCCGCGATCTCGTCGAGGAAAATCGTCCCGCCGTGAGCCGCCTCGAACTTGCCGCGGCGATCCGCCACCGCCCCGGTGAACGCGCCGCGCACATGCCCGAACAGCTCGCTCTCGATCAGCTCTTCGGGAATGGCGGCGCAATTGACTTCGACAAACGGTCCCGTGCGGCGGCGGCTCAACTGGTGAATGTTCCGCGCCACCAGCTCTTTGCCGGTGCCGTTCTCGCCGAAGATCAGCACGCGGCCGTTAGTGGGCGCGGCCATCGCCACCTGCTCGCGGAGCTTCGCCATCGCGTAGCTCTCGCCGACCATGATGTGGGGCGCGTCGACCTTGGCGCGCAGCGCCTGGTTCTCGGCCTCGAGGCGCCGCTGCCGCAGGGCGTTGCGGACGACGAGCACCGTCTTCTCGAGCGAGAGCGGCTTCTCGACGAAGTCGAACGCCCCCATCTTGATGGCGCGTACCGCCGACTCGATGTTGCCGTGGCCCGAGATGATGACGACCTGCACCTCGATCTGGCGTTCACGCATCCTCGCGAGCGTCGCCAGGCCGTCCATGCCGGGCAGCCAGATATCGAGCACCACGACGTCGTACGCCTGGCGGCCGAGACGCTCGAGGCACGCTTCGCCGCTGTCAACCGCGTCGACCTCGTAGCCTTCGTCCCGCAGCACCCCGCCGAGGGCACTGCGAACGCCGGGCTCGTCATCAACAATGAGAATGGAAGGCATCTATACGTTCAGGCTGCACGGTGCACAGTGCACGATGCACCGTTTCGTTAGCATGGTAGTTCGACCGCGAAGCGCGTGCCACGCGGAACGTTGTCGGTGACGTCAATGCTGCCGCCATGCTCGGCGACAATCCGCCGGACGATCGCCAGGCCCAGGCCGCTCCCCCGCTGTTTGGTCGAGTAGTACGGCAGAAACAGCTTGTCACGCTCCGCCGCCGGTATTCCAGGGCCGTCGTCGGCGATGACGATGCGCACCAGGTTGTTGGCGGGCTCGTGATGCGTCTCGACGTCGATCCGGCCCCGGCGGCCCATCGCTTCGATCGCGTTGTCGATCAAGTTGGTGAGCACACGCCGAATCTGCTCGGGGTCGACCGACACCTTCGGGAGCGAAGGGGCAAACCGCGGTCTCAGCTCCACTTCAGGGAAGATGCCGATGTTGAGAGCGAGGACATCGGTCAAGAGCGCATGAATGTCGGTCGGTACCGCGCGCGGCGCGGGCATCCGCGCAAACTGCGAGAACTCGTCCACGAGTCCCTTCAACGACTGCACTTCGCCGACGATCGTCGCCGTGCACTCCTCGACGAGTTGCCGCGTCTGCTCCGGGGCGGCGGAGAAATGGCGCCGCAGGCGTTCGGCGCACAGTTGTATCGGCGTCAGCGGATTCTTGACCTCATGCGCGAGCCGCCGCGCCACCTCGCGCCAGGCTGCAACCTTCTGCGCCCGCACCAGCGGCGTCACGTCGTCAAACACGAGCACGAGCCCTTCCGACGAGCCGTCTTCGCGCCGCAAGGGGGTGATCATGACGGAGAGGTGCAGCTCTCGGCCGGCGCGCGTGATCGCCACGTCCTGCGGGCGCTGGTCTTCGCGGCTGCGCGACGCCTCGTCGATGAGCAGCAGCAGCGGCTTGAGCTCAGGCGAGCCGAATACGGCGGACGCTGGCAGCCCCGACACTCGGCCGTCGATACCGAGCAGACGCGATGCGGCTGAATTCGTGGTGCTGATCCGTCCCGCCGCATCCACCGAGACGACGCCGGCGGCGATTCGCTCGAGGATCGTTTCCACATAGCGCCGGCGGCCTTCGACGTCCTGGTGCTTGCGCTCGAGATCCACCGCGGAGCGTTCGAGTTTCCGGCGGCTGGCGGACAGATCTCCCGCCATTCGGTTGAACGCCTCGATCAGCGAGCCAAACTCGTCGATCGTCTCCGGCTCCACGCGGTAATCGAGGTGACCGGCGCCAATCTCGTTGGCCGCGGCGGCCAGCATCTGCACCGGCCGCGTGATCCGCTTGGCGAGGTAGAGCCCCAGCCAGGTGGCGGCGACGAGAATCATCAGCGTCAGCATCAGGAAGAACGAGAGATAGACGCCGGTGAGCGGCTGCTTCAGCACGCGAAGCTGCTGGTAGTCCTCGTAGGCCTTGGTCATCCGCCGCGCGCGCGCGCCGAACTGGCTGGTCAGGTACTCGCTGGCGATGACGACGCCGCGGGGTGTGCCGTTCGGCCCTGACCGGATCGGCACGGCCGTCCGAATCAGCTCGCCGCCGTTCCGCAGCTGGGCAACGTCCTTGGTTTCGGCATTGGCGGCGGCCGTACGCTGCGCAAGCTGATCGGACGACACACGCGAATAGTCCTGCGGCATCGCGGGTCCTGCGACTTCCGTCACGCGCACCACCGGTGGCGCGGCCGCACCGGTGCGCGGACCAAACCGGTACACCTCGACGAGCGCGATCCGCTCCTGCAGCACGTCGGGCGCCACGATCTCGCGCACGTCGCCGGACGGCGCGGTGAGGTCAACCGGCCCCAGGGCGCGCGCAAACCGCTGCGCCTGCGCCGACACGAGCCGCTGCCGTTCCTGGTAGTAATCCCCCGCGATGGCATTCGCCGACGACAGCACGTCGTCCATCGGCGCGTTGAACCAGCGGTCGACGCTGTTGCGAATCAGCTCGCTGCCGACGAGCAGCACCAGCACCGCGGGAATCAGCGTCATCCCCAGCAGGACGCCGACGAGCTTGGCGCGGAACCGCGCGAACGGCAGCCCGCGGCGCCGCTCGACGACTTGCTTGACGATGTTGCGGGCGAGGACGAAGACCAGGGCGACCAGGATCGTGAGGTCGGTCACCGACAAGGCGTAGAACACGACTTCGGTCAGGAAGTCCGGGGCGAGGGTCGCCGACCGGCTCGCGAGCGCCAGCAGGCCGGCGAGCGTGGCCAGCAGCACCCCGATCCCGACCAGGAGCAGCTTTGTGTTGTCGCGGAACGCCTTGCGCGGGGGCGGCGCTGGCGCGCGCCGCCGGGGCGCGGGCACCGGTTTCGGAGACGCCGTGGATTCCTTGAGCGTCAACGCCATTTAGTCTTTGGTGTTCAGCAGATCCTTCAGCTCGGTCATGAACTCGCCGATGTCGCGGAAGTGGCGGTAGACCGACGCGAAGCGCACGTAGGCAACCTTGTCCAGGCGCTTGAGCTCTTCCATCACGAGCGCGCCGATCTCTTCGGTGCCCATCTCTTTTTCCGGACGGTCCTGCAGCGTCGATTCGACACGATCCGCGACCGATTCGACCGCCGCCACGCTGACCGGACGCTTCTCGCAGGCCTTCAGCAAGCCGGCGATCAGCTTCTGACGCTCGAATCGCTCGCGCGTCCCGTCCTTCTTGATCACCATGTACGGGATCTCGTCGATCCGCTCGTAGCTGGTGAAGCGCTTCGCGCAGTCGAGGCACTCCCGCCGCCTGCGGATGACCTCGCCTTCCTTGCTCTCGCGCGAGTCGACGACCTTATCGCCGAGGTGGCCGCAGAACGGGCATTTCATCGGTGTCGGGAAGCTCCTTTTCGCGTGCGGTTCCTGCCAGCGCCTGCAAACGTCCCACGCTGAGGCCGTCCTGCATCATGAACACAATTCCGACGAGTACGACGGGGATGAATGAGACCGCGTGCACCACGATCGCCGCGGCGACTGCCGCATCGTTGGCCGCGTGGAAGAACGTCGTCACGCCGATGCGGTAGGCCTCGTGATAGCTGCCGACCGCGCCGGGAGTGGGTACAGCGACGCCAATCACCAGGATCGCCTGCAGCAGGAAGCTGCCGGGAAACGACATCTCAATCCCGAACGCCCGGGTCACAAAATACGTCTCGGCCGCGATGGCAATCCACAAGGGAAACGAGCACGCGAGAGCGGCCACGAACGTCCCGGGCCGTCGCGCGACCTCAAAGCCGCTGCTGAAGGTGCTCGCCACCGCCGAGAGCGTGTGGGCCATCCGCTGTGGCAGCACGCGCGCCGCTGAGAAGACGATCGTCCCGATCCGTTCGGGATGCGTCGCCAGCACCCACATCAGCGCCAGCAACGCCACCGCAGCGCCCGCGGCAAACGCCGCCGAGATCTCGACCGATCGCCGGAGCGAGCCCGACAGCGTCGCTTCGTCCGCGTAACCCCAGACGAAAAACGACAGCAGCGCCACGACCGCGACGAGATCGAGCACCCGCTCCATGACAATCGTGGCGAACGTCGCCGGCACTGGCAGGTTCTCCTGCCGGGCGAGCAGGTAGGGCCGCAGCAGGTCTCCCGCGCGCGCCGGCAGCAGGCTCAGCGCCGCGAAGCCGATCACCGTCGTCCTGAAGGCCGTACGGAAGCGTGTCGGTCCGAGCGGTGCGAGCAGGAACTGCCAGCGCCACGCGCGCACCCAATAGGTCACGCCGACAAACAGCAAGCCAAGAAAAAGAAAGTCGACACGCGCACGACGAACCTGCGACCAGACATCGGCGAGGTTCGCGTGGCGAAGAAACCAGGCGAGCAGGGCAATCGCCAGAAGCGATACCAAAGCTGTACGTGTTCGCATGCAGGAGGTTCTATGAGTCCCGGGGCATACACAATATATCAGGCTCCCGCGATGCGGCGTTCGTTAGTGTTGCGTACGGTTGCGAGTGCGAGGCGGTCCCTGTAACATGCCCGCTTCTTGCCGCTAGCTGCCCCCCTCATCGAAACTCGACTGAACGGTCTTCCGCCGCATCGTCAGGGAAAAGTTCGCGACATCTACGAAGTCGGTGATGCGCTGCTGCTGGTGGCCACCGACCGGATTTCGGCGTTCGACTACGTGCTCGGCTCGGGCATTCCAGACAAGGGCAAGATCCTCACGCAGCTCTCGGCGTTCTGGTTCGACGCCACGCGGCACATCGTGCCCAACCAGGTGCTCGAAACCGATGTGCGCCGCTACCCTGCCGCGCTTCAGCCCCACGCCGAGATGCTCGCCGGGCGCTCGATGCTCGTGCGCAAGACGAATCCCGTTCCGGTTGAATGCGTGGCGCGCGGATATCTCTCCGGCTCAGGCTGGAAAGACTACGTCGCCACTGGCATGGTGTGCGGCATTCCGCTCCCGAAGGGGTTGCGTGAGTCCGATCGACTGCCCGAGCCGATCTTCACGCCTGCCAGCAAAGCCACCAGCGGTCACGACATGAACATCAGCGAGGCCGACGCCGGCGCGCTTGTGGGTGCCGACCTGATTGGACAATTGCGCGACTTGACGATGAAGCTGTACGCGTTCGGCACCGCGCACGCCGAAAGCCGAGGCATCATCCTCGCGGATACGAAGTTCGAGTTCGGGTTGACCGAAGACGGGCAGATTCTCCTGATCGATGAAGTGATGACGCCCGACTCCTCACGCTACTGGCCCAAGGATCAGTACGAGCCAGGCCGTGCACAGCCGAGCTTCGACAAGCAATTCGTGCGTGACTACCTGGAACGCATCCGGTGGAACAAGCAGCCGCCCGTGCCGTCCCTCCCCGACGACGTGGTGGCCCGCACGCGTGAGAAGTATCTCGAGGCGTTCACGCGCCTCGCCGAACGAGACCTCGACTGATGCCCCTGCTTCACGATCAGCTCGATCATCTCGTCGACCAGATGGTCACCAAAGGCGTGCGATACGAGGACGCCAACCGCGAGTTCGAAAAGCGGTTCATTACCCACGTTCTGTCGAAGGCCGAGGGCAACCTCTGCAAGGCCGCCGACCTGCTCGGCATGCACCGCAACACGCTGAGCCGGAAGATCGCCGAGTACCGCCTGCGCCGCTCGGCCTGACGCCGTGCTTGACGCTCGCTGACCAGCCATCTACAATTGGCAGTTGGGTTGGGTGACTGCCAGCCTGCCATCAGTACCGCTTCAGTTTTCGAAAGATTTCAACGCCGGGCGTCGCCCCGCGTCTACCGATACAGTTTGGAGTCGATGCACATGAAAGTCAGACCGCTACACGACCGCATCATTGTTTCGCGCCTCGAAGAAGGCGAACAGAAGGTGGGCGGGATCATCATCCCCGACACCGCCAAGGAAAAGCCGCAGCAGGGCAAGGTGATCGCCGTTGGCGACGGCAAGTTCAAGGACGACGGCAAGCGCCAGGCGCTGGACGTCAAGGACGGCGACACCATCCTGTTCGGCAAGTATTCGGGCCAGGAAATCAAGATTGACGGTGAGGATTACCTCATCATGCGCGAGGACGAAGTCCTGGCGGTTCTCAAGAGCAAGTAGGAGCGAATCAACATATGGCAAAACAGATTACGTACGGCGAGGAATCACGTCAGGCCATTCTGCGGGGCGTCAACCAGCTGGCCAACGCCGTGAAGGTGACCCTCGGTCCGAAGGGCCGCAACGTCGTCCTCGACAAGAAGTTCGGATCCCCCACGATCACCAAGGACGGCGTCACCGTCGCCAAGGAAATCGACCTGAAGGACCCGCTCGAGAACATGGGCGCGCAGATGGTACGCGAGGTCGCGAGCAAGACGTCGGACACGGCGGGCGACGGCACCACCACCGCCACCGTGCTGGCCCAGGCGATCTACCGCGAGGGCGCCAAGAACGTCGTCGCCGGCGCGAACCCGATGGAGCTCAAGCGCGGCATCGAAAAATCGGTCGAGGCGATCGTCGCCGAGATCAAGAAGATGGCGCGCCCGGTGTCGGGCAACATGGTGGCGCAGGTCGGCATGATCTCCGCGAACGGCGACCAGACCAGCGGCACGATCATCGCGGAAGCGATGGACAAGGTCGGCAAGGACGGCGTGATCACGGTCGAAGAAGCCAAGACGCTCGAGACGTCGCTCGACGTGGTTGAGGGCATGCAGTTCGACCGCGGCTACCTGTCGCCGTACTTCGTCACCGACCCCGACCGCATGGAAGTCGTGCTCGAGAATCCCGTCGTCCTGATCCACGAGAAGAAGATCAGCTCGATGAAGGATCTGCTCCCCGTGCTCGAGCAGGTCGCGCGGCTCGGCCGCCCGCTGCTGATCATCGCCGAGGACGTCGAAGGCGAAGCGCTGGCCACCCTCGTGGTCAACAAGCTGCGCGGCACGCTGCAGGCGGCGGCCGTGAAGGCGCCGGGCTTCGGCGATCGCCGCAAGGCGATGCTCGAAGACATTGCCACCCTCACCGGCGGCAAGGCGATCACCGAGGACCTCGGTCTCAAGCTCGAGAACATCAAGGTCGAAGACCTCGGCAAGGCGAAGAAGATCACCATCGACAAGGACAACACGACCATCGTCGAGGGCGCCGGCACCAAGGCCGCCATCGAGGGCCGCGTCAAGCAGATTCGCGCGCAGGTCGAGGACACCTCGTCCGACTACGACCGTGAGAAGCTCCAGGAGCGGCTCGCCAAGCTCGTCGGCGGCGTGGCCATCATCAAGGTCGGTGCGGCCACCGAGACCGAGATGAAGGAGAAGAAGGCGCGCGTCGAGGACGCGATGCATGCGACGAAGGCGGCGGTCGAGGAAGGCATCGTGCCCGGCGGCGGCGTGGCGCTGCTCCGCGGAGCCAAGGCCCTGGATGCCCTCAAGCTCGAAGGCGACCAGAAGGTCGGCATGGAGATCGTCCGGCGCGCCATCGAGGAGCCGATGCGCCACATCGCGACCAACGCGGGTGCCGAAGGCTCGATCGTCGTCGCCAAGGTCAAGGAGATGAAGCAGGACGAAGGCTTCAACGCCGCGACCGAAGTCTACGAGGACCTCGTGAAGGCGGGCGTCATCGATCCGGCCAAGGTTGTCCGCAATGCGCTGCAGAACGCCTCGTCGATCGCCTCGCTCCTGCTCACAACCGAGGCGCTGGTCTCCGAGATCCCCGAAGAAAAGAAAGACGCTCCGCAGATGCCGCACGGTGGCGGCGGCATGGGCGGGATGTACTAGACGTACCGTACGTCAACAGATGGGGCGGGTCCTTCGGGGCCCGCCCTTTTTTTATTCCGCCTCATGCTAAGCTGCGCCGCGATGATCGAAAGGCTGACCAATCGGTTCAAGCGCCGGGCGATGGCGAAGCGGAACTATATCTATTACGCCTGGCGCTACATCGCCAATGCCGTGCCCACGTATCACGCGGTGCGGTCGCGGACGGTGCATCGCGACCTTGCTGACACCAACCGCGAGCTGCGGGAGCACGGGATCGTCACCGGAACCACCGATCGATTCCTCACCGAAGCGGGCCGGGTCGCGCTCGGCGAGGCGTCGCGCACCATCTTACAGACCAGCGAGAGCGATCGCGTTCGAGCGGTCGTGGAAGGCGCCGCGGCATCGACCGCGAGCAAGAAGGATTTCCTCGTCAACCTGGTGAAATACGACAAGGGCGTGCCGCCAGACGATCCACTGCTGAAGGTGGCGCTCGACCAACGGCTGCTCGAGATCGTCGCGTCCTACTTCGGCCTGTGGCCGACGCTCCACGCCATGGCCTCGTGGCTCAACTACCCCACCGACGAGCCCCCGGCCGTATCGCAGCTCTGGCATCGCGATCCCGAGGATCTCCAGATCATCAAGGTCTTCATCTACCTGTCCGATGTCGGCGAGGAGTCGGGCCCGTTCTCGTATATCCCGCGGACGCATTCGTTTGGCGCGGAAGTGGAGCGCGCACGCCAGTGCGAAGCGAGCAAGCGCTTGTCGAATGAGGACATGAGCCGGGTGTTCGACGCCTCGTCGTGGAAGGTCTGCACCGGCGCCGCCGGCACGATGATCGTCGCCGACACGATCGGCTATCACCGGGGCGGAAAGCCGACGTCCGGCGTCCGCATCCTGGTGACGTTCACCTACACCTCCGCCACGCCGATGATGGCGCGCAAGCTGCGCGTCGCCGGCACGCCCGGCTGGGCCACCGCCCCGATCCAACGATTCGCGATTCGGGAAATTACCGGAGGGTAAACGTCAGTTCGATCGTGACCAGCACCGCGACGGGTTCGCCGAAACGGGTGCCGGGGGCGAAGCGCCACTGCTTGGCCGCTTTGATGGCTTCCTGGTCGAGGCCAAATGTCCGGTCGAGCGACTTGGCGACTTCGACGCTGCCGACGGTGCCATCCGCATTGACGACGCACTCGAGGAGCACGGTGCCCTGGACCTTCGCGCGCATGGCGTCGGCGGTGTATTGCGGCTTTATTTCGCGCAGCACTCTCGGCAGCATCACGCCGTTGCCCGGCCGGTAGGCGCCGCCCCCGGTGCCGCCACCGGTGCCGAGGCCGAAGCCCGACCCCTGACCATCGCCGATGCCGGTGCCTTGTCCGGAGCCGCCACCGCCGCCAGTGCCAACACCCTGCGAGACGCTGGTCGACTCCGATTCGAGCACGCCCGGCATCACCAGGGTATCCGCGCCGAGCGTCTTGGCGGGAATGTTCACTTCCGGCTGAAGCTCCGCTTCTTTTGGCGCCTCTGTCGGCGGCAGCGGCTTGATCGCCGGAACCGAAATCTCCTGTTTGCCGGGAAGCTCGGCCTTCCGCGGCGGTTCCTTCATCTGGTTGCCGCCGCCGCCGCCACCGCCACCGGCGCCGGGCTCGGCGAGCCACACAATCTGGCGCGGAAGGCTATCGGGCAGGATGGCTTCGGTTACCCGGTCGGGAACGAGCCTGATGACGAGGAGTGCGAGCGCGATGAACGCGACGTGAGTGGCAACCGAGGCCCCAATCGCACCGCCGAGCCGTTTCTCCTGCTGTTCGAACAGGAAATGCACCTCGGGCGGGCCGCCGACCCGCACGCTGAGGTGGTCGGTCGTCTGCTCAGGCTCAGGCCGGACGGGCTCGGGATTCGGCGGCGACATGGGCAAGGATTGGGTTTGACTCATTCTCCTTGAGCGCTCTTACCGTCGCAACTGCAAAACAGGTACCTCAGCAAATCCTAGCCAGGAGCCGCCTTTCCTCGATTAGGATGCGCCCTTCTCGCTTTTGGTCTGCCTTGAGTTGTCGTATTTACGCGATCTGTCGCGTTCAGTTGGAACAGTCGCACCCCCGAATTACTTGTGCCAGATACCGTCGGCTATCCGAACGGCCCCCGCCGCCGTCATCACCCGGCGTGCAGCCTCAACCCCGTCTGCCGTTACGTGCGCACCGATGAGAAACCACCCGCGGTCGAGGTCGGCTTCCCACTCCCCAGCCTCGGCCTTTGACAGGCCGGCGTTCTCGAGCGTGCGCGTGATGCCGCCGGCGAGGTGACCGGCCGCTTCACCGAGCTCCGCGGCGAGCGGACCGTCAGCGACAATCGTTCCGATGCCCGGCATCACCAGCGCGATGGCGGCGAGCAGATGTCCGCCGAGCTCCCCGAGCCTCGTTGCCCGAACCGAGTCCTCGATTTCCGATCCGGGAGACCCTCCGGATACTTTCGCGAGCTGTCCTTCTTCATCATGCGATCGGGCCACGATCGACACGCGTTCCCGGGGAACGCCAAGTCCGCGGAGATCACGCGCGGCCGTCGCCGCCGATGCCGCGTTGTCGAAAAGGGCCAACACCAAGGGATGCGGCATGCGGCTACTCTACGTCAACTTTCATTCCGTGGTGTAGCCGTCGCGGGCGCGCACGCGGAAACCGGGCTTGCCCTTGAGGACGACGCGGATCGCGCGCCACTCGTTGTTGCCCTTATCGATGGGCGTGGCCGGAGCGTAGCCGAGCAGGTATTGATAGCGAAGCTCGCGAGCAATCGTCTGCAGCGTTTTCTCCAGATCCTTCGGATCGCGCAGCAGGAACGACCGGCCGCCGGTGAGCACGGCCAGCTCCGCCAGGAGCCCTGGCCGCGTCTTGCCGAAGGCAATCGGATAGATCAAGGCGTTGCTGCGGCGCGCCCGCGCCACCACCTGCGCGGCGGTGGCGCGGCTGTATCGATCGGCGCCGTCTGAAAACAGGACAAGCGCCTGCCGCCCTGTTTCCGGTTCGAGCCGATCGAGTGCGGCGATGATCGCGTCGTGCAGTGCCGTCGTGCTCCACGGGTCGAGCGCCTCGATGGCGCGCTGCTGATTCACGCGGTCCATCGACAGCGGGGCAATGACGTCGGCCTCGCTGCTGATCGCCACGACCATGGAACGGTCGTCGGTTCGCAGCGCCTTGAGAAACGCCTGCGACGCCGCCTTTGCCAGGCGAAGGGGGTTGCCAGCCATGCTCCAGCTGCGGTCCACCCCGAGCGCCACCGTCAGCGGAAACTCCCCGGAGGCAAACGTCGAGACGTCCTGGATCTGGTTGTTTTCGTAGACGTCGAAGTCGTCGCGGTGAAGCCCCATCACCGGCTCACCCTTGTCGTCGATGACCGTCGCGTAGACCTCAACCAGGTCGGTCCGCGACGAAAATGTCGCGAGCGGATCCTGTGCCGCGACCGACGCTGCGGCCATCACGACCCCGGCCGCCAGAAGCCCAAACCGTCGGAGATAACTGCTCATCTGTCGTTAATGTTCAAAAGCCGTTCCGTCCGTGACCGCGTGGTACAATCACGCTTCACTCCGGGTATGTTCGAGCTGGCCCGGGGTGTCCGCACTCCACGACAGCACAGCCGGGGGACAGGTGACATATGGGCCGTATTGGCATTCCGGAGCTTTTGATCATCCTCACGATCATCATCATCATCTTCGGGGCAAACCGCCTGCCTGAGATCGGCCGCGGGATCGGCAAGGGCATCCGCAACTTCAAGGACGCCACCAAAGAGGGGCCCGAGAAGTCCTAGCGTGATCGTCCCCGGCGCGCGCCCGCCTTCTTGCCGAGGCGCTCGCGCCGGCCAGGCCGCTGCGCCCGCTTCTGCTCGCGCTTGGGCTTCACTTTGCTCCGCACTGGTCCGCTCGGGCGCTCAACCCGCCGGACGTTCTCGAGAATCTCCACCAGTCCCAGATCGACCTGCCGTCGCTCCATGTCGACGCGCACCACCTGCACCAGCACCTTGTCACCCAGCCGGTAGACCTTCTGGGTATTCTCGCCGCGCATGACGTGTTGCTGCTCGATGTAGCGGTAGTAATCGTCCCCCATGCTCGACACGTGCACGAGGCCTTCGACGTAGTGCTCGATGAGCTCGACGAAGAGCCCGAACGGCGCCACACCGGTGATGTGGCCCTCGTACTCGTCACCCACCTTGTCCGCCATGAAGCGGACCTTCTTCCACTGCAGCAGCTCGCGCTCGGCTTCGTCGGCGCGCCGCTCCATTTCGGACGTGTGGCGCCCGACGTCCGGCAGCTCCTCTTCGAGCTCCGCTCGTCGCGGTTCGGCGATCGTGCCCTGCCGTGACTCGCGCAGCATCCGGTGCACCACCAGATCGGGGTAGCGCCGGATCGGCGACGTGAAGTGGGTGTAATGCTCGGCGGCCAGACCGAAGTGCCCAAGTGGCGCGAAGTCGTACCGCGCTTTCTGCATCGTCCGCAGCATGAGCGCGGCGATCGGACGCTCCTCGGGCGTCCCCTTCATCCGGTCGATCAACTTCTGGAAATGCTTCGGCCGGATCGTGCCGCCCGATCCGCCCAGGCTATAGCCGAGAGTCGTGATGAACGCCTCGAATTCCTCGACCTTCTTGAGATCGGGCGCCTCGTGCACGCGGTGCAACGCGGGCACGTCGTTGTTCACGAGGTGCGCGGCGACCGTCTCGTTTGCCAGCAGCATGAACTCTTCGATCAGCCGGTGTGCGACGTTCCGCTCGGTGGCGATGATGTTTGTGATCTGACCGAGGTCCGAGAGGATGACTGCCGCTTCGGGCAAATCGAAGTCAATCGACCCTCTCCGGCGCCTGCGCGCGTTCAGGATCTCGAACAGCTCGTGCATCATCTCGAACATCGGGACCAACGGCCGGTACTGTTCGGTGACGGCCGGATCGTGATCGGTCAGGATCGCGTTGACGGCCGTGTAGGTCATGCGAGCGTCGCTGTTGATGACGCCGTCATGCATTTCATAGCGGACGACGTTGCCGCGGCGATCGACTTCCATCAGGCATGACTGGACCAGCCGGTCCACATGCGGGTTCAGGCTGCAGAGCCCCGTCGCCAGCTCCGAGGGAAACATGTGCACCGCCCGCTCGGTGAAATACACCGAGGTGCCGCGCTCGTAGGCTTCCTCGTCGAGCGCGCTGCCCTCCTCCACGTAGTGCGCGACGTCGGCGATGTGCACGCCGAGCCAGTAGTTGCCGTTCGGCAGCCGCTCGATCGTGATCGCATCGTCAAAGTCGCGCGCGTGCTCGCCGTCGATCGTGACCGTCGTCACCGTCCGGAAGTCGGTGCGGCCCTTGGTGTCCCTTTCCTTCACCGCCCCGCCGATGCGGCGGGCTTCCTCGATCGCCTCCTCGGAGTGCGCGTCGGGGATGCCGAACTTGCGGATGATGATCTGCGTGTCGACGCCGGGCTCCTCGATGCGCCCGAGCACCTCCGAGACTTTGCCGACCGGGCCGCGCGTGGCCGTCGGCCATCGCGTGATCTCGACCAGCACCATCTCGCCCGGCTCGGCCTCTCCCCACTGCCCCGTCGGCACGTGGACGTCGGTCAGCACACGGCGATCGAACGGGACGACGTAGCCGAGCCCGCTGTCGTCCACTTCGAAGCGCCCGACGATGGTCGCCTGGCTGCGTTCGAGGATCCGGATGATGCGCCCCTCCGCACCCTTTTCCGTCTGCCGCTCGATGCGCGCGACCACGCGGTCGCCGTGCATCGCTTCAGTGAGGAGCGAGGCGGCGATGTAAATGTCCTTGCGCTCGCCGCGCTGCGCGTTTTCGGGCACGACAAATCCAAATCCCGCGGGATTGGTCTGGAGGCGCCCGACGACCAGATCCATCTTGTCGGGCAGGCCGAACCGGTTGCCGCGGATCTGGAGCAAGGCGCCGTCGGCGACGAGCGTCTTGAGTTGGCGTTTGAAGTTGTTGCGCTCCTCGCGTGACACGCGGAGCAATTGGGACAGCTCTCGCGCTGTCGCCGGATGATGAACCTTCTCTCGAATGAGGGTGAGGATGT
>CAMCNL010000061.1 GCA_945876205.1 Candidatus Sulfopaludibacter sp. SbA3 | reverse complement strand
CGGCCCGCGACCGGACTTCAGCTACAATGGGCCACCTCCAATGCGCATCTTCCTGACCGGGGCCACTGGATACATTGGCTCGTCGGTGCTTGACGCTTCTCTACGCGCGGGACACGAAGTCACCGCGCTCGTGCGCGATCCCGAAAAGGCGGAACGCGTGTCGCTGCGCGGCGTGCAGCCGGTGCTCGGCGATCTCGCCAAGCCGGCGTCGTACGTGGCCGCCGCGGAAGCGTGCGATGCGATCATTCACACCGCGTACGAGGAATCGTCGAAGCGCGCGCAGAAGGTGGATCGCCTGGCGATCGAAAGTCTCATGGGCGCTGCGATCAAGCACGCCTCGAAGGGACACGCCGTCAGCTTTGTCTATACGTCAGGCACGTGGGTGCTGGGGAACACGTCCGGCGCGTCGGCCGAGGATGCCCCCGTGCGCCCCACCGCGCTTGCGCCGTGGCGTCCGGAGCACGAAAAGCTGGTGCTCGATGCAGGGCGCGGACGCACGCTGCGAACGGCGGTCATCCGGCCCGGTATCGTCTATGGCGGCGCCCGCGGAATCGTCGGCGATCTGCTAAAAGACTCAGCAAATGGCCTGATTCGGGTCATCGGCGACGGCCGGAACCACTGGCCCTGCGTCTATAACCGCGACCTGGCGGACCTCTACGTCCGCGTCGCGACGCACGCTGATGCCTCGGGCGTGTTTCACGCCAACGACGAAGCCGACGAGCGCGTCGAAGACATCGTCGAGGCGATTGCGAAGCAGGCGAAGATGCGGCCAGACATCCGGCACGTGCCGATCGCCGAGGCGAGGGCGAAGATGGGCCCCTACGCCGACGCGCTCGCGCTCGACCAGATCGTGCGCAGCCCGCGCGCCCACGCCCTCGGGTGGGCGCCAAGCCTTCATTCAGTGGCGAGGAACGTGGCGCGGCTGACCGAAGAGTTCAGAACCAAGCGCGAAGCCGCGTAGCCGCGCGCCTATCCTTCCACGATCCCGTCAATCAATCCGTACTCGAGCGCCATCGTTGCATCCAGGTAGAAGTCCGTCCGCTTCGTATCGCGGATGATCTTCTGCAGCGGCTTGCCTGAGCGCTTCGCCAGGATCTGGTAGATCTGCTTCTGCATCTGCTTCAGGCGGTCGAGGTGCTGCGCGGCGGCCGACGTCGATTGCCATCCAGCCCACTTCGCCGGCTCGTGAATCATGATCCACGAGTGCGGGAGCGCGAGCCTCCGGCCCTCACTCGCCGACTGGAGCACCACCGAGCCCATCGAGTACGCCATCCCCTGGACGATGATCGTCACCTCGACGTTGCGGTGCACGAGCTGGCGAATGGTGTCGTGGATCGCCAGGCCATCGGTGACGTTGCCGCCCGCGCTGTTGATGTAGACGGTAATCGGCCGGTCGTTGTCGTTGGCCATCTCGCGCAGGCGCTCGATGGCGCTCCGCGCGGTGTCTTTCTCGATATCGCCGACGATGTAGACGTCACGGAGCCGATCGGAGGTCTCCTTCCTGAGGATGCCCTTGACGGCATCGATCAGGTCGCCGAGCAACCGGTCGTTGAGCTCTCGTGAGCTTGGCTGCGGTGCAAACTGCGCGACTTTGGAAGAGCTTTGATCGTCGCGGTCGTGTTCGTTGTTCGGAACGGCAGAGTCCGGCACGGAGGTATCGACTGCAAACAGGGTTCCCGCAGGCCCCGCCGTCGCTGACGGCATCGGCGCGGCAGGCCTATACTTGCGGCATGCGCACCACATTCTGGATGGCGGGCATCGTTCTGCTCGTAATCATTACCGTTCTTTCAGCTCAGGAGCGTCCGGGCAGCCCGCGGCCGGGCGTCGCCCCGTCGAGCTCGAGCCCCGCACTGGATGAGATTCGCGGCGAGGACATTGCCGCACATCTGAAATTCCTTTCCGATGATCTGCTCGAAGGGCGCGCGCCTTCCACACGCGGCGGCCAGTTGGCGGCGAACTACCTGGCGGCACAGCTCGCGCTGCTGGGCTTCGCTCCAGGCGCGGCCAATGGCGGTTACTTTCAGGACGTCTCGATCGTCGAATCGATCGTCGACACCTCGTTCACTCTGTCGGCCGGCGCGGGCGCTCCGTTCACGTATCTGCAGGACGTCGTCGCCTTCAGCGGCGTGCAGGAGCCGCAGGTGAAGACCGCGGGCGAAGTGGTGTTTGTCGGCCACGGGATCGTGGCGCCCGAATACAACTGGAACGACTACGCCGGCGCGGACATGAAGGGCAAGATCGCGCTGATCATGGTCAACGACCCGCCGGCCCCGGCGGGGGAGCCACAGCTCTTCGGGGGGCCGGCGCTGACCTACGACGGCCGATGGACCTACAAGTACGAGGAGGCCGCCCGGCAGGGCGCCGCTGGCGCGATCCTCATCCACACAGACGAGTCCGCGACGTATCCGTGGCAGGTCGTGCAGTCGTCGTGGAGCGGCACGCAGTACTCGATTCCCGCCGTGGCGGGCGAGCCGGCATTGGGGCTCAAGGCGTGGGTCACCGACCAGGCGGCGCACGAGATCGTCCGCCGCGCCAGCAAGAACCTGGACGACTTGCGCAAGGCGGCGCTCGCGCGCGGCGCGAAGCCTGTGCCGCTCGGCATCCAGGCATCGGCGACGGTCGCGCAGAAGGTTGAGCAGAAGATTTCGCCCAACGTGATCGGCGTGCTGAAGGGCGCGAACCCGGCGCAGGCGGTGATCTACACCGCGCACTACGACCACCTCGGCATGCGCGAGGCCAAGGCTGGCGATCCGCCCGACCTCGATCGCATTTACAACGGCGCGATCGACAACGCGTCCGGCTTGTCGGGCGTCCTCGAGCTCGCGCAATCGCTGTCGCGCACGCGCCCGGCTCGCTCGATCTACATCATGTTTACGACCGCGGAGGAATCCGGACTTCTGGGCGCGGAATACTTCTCGGCGCATCCCGTGCTGCCGGCCGAGGCATGGGCGGCCAACATCAACATCGATTCGCTCAACATGTCGGGTCGCACCAAGGACATCGTCCTGCTCGGCGCCGAACGCTCGACGCTTGGCGGCATCTCCGCGGCACTCGCCACCGAGCGCGGACGCGTCGTCGGGCCCGATCCCGAGCCGGGTCGCGGCTACTTCTTCAGGTCGGATCACTTTCCGCTCGCCAAGATCGGCATTCCGGCGCTTTCGTTGAGCGAGCCGACCGAGTACGTGGGCAAGGATCCCGCGTTCGCGAAGAAGCTCCGCGACGAGTACAACGCGAAGGACTACCACCAGCCGAGCGACGAGATGCGCACCAACTGGGACTACGGCGGCGCCGTCGACGACATGCAGTTTCTCGCCGAGCTCGGATGGCGGATCGCGAACGCGCCCGAGATGCCGGCCTACAACCCCAACGAGCAATTCGCGCGGCCACGGGCGAACGCGACGCATTGACCTCACTCGTCACGCTCGACGACGTTCGCGCCGCCGCCGAACGCATCCGCGGCGTCGCCGTCTACACTCCGCTGATTCAGGCTTCAGGCCTGGGTTTGAAGTGCGAGAGCTTCCAGCCGATGGGCGCCTTCAAGATTCGCGGCGCCTTGAACATGCTCGCGCAGCTCTCGCCTGAGGCGCTGGCCGCGGGCGTCATTACGTTCTCATCCGGGAATCACGGACAAGCCGTTGCCCTCGCGGCACAGCGGGTCGGTACGCACGCGGTGGTCGTGATGCCCGAGACGGCGCCGCGCGTGAAGGTCGACGGAGTGAAGCGCTACGGCGCCGAGGTGATCTTCGCGGGCACGACGTCGCTGCACCGCAAGGCGCGCGCGGAGGCGGAGCTCGCCGCGCGAGGACTGACGATGGTGCCGCCGTTCGATGATGCGATGATCATCGCGGGCGCCGGCACGACCGCGCTCGAGATCGTCGAGCAGTGTCCCGAGTTACGTGAGGTCTACGCGCCGGTCGGCGGCGGTGGGCTGATTGCCGGGGTGGCTGTGGCCATCAAGGGCTTGCGGCCGGGCGTGCGGGTCATCGGCGTCGAGCCGGCGGGCGCCGCGAAGATGACCGCGTCGCGGCAGGCCGGTCGTCCCGTCACCCTCGAGAAGACCTCCAGCATCGCCGATGGCCTGATGGCCGTACGGCCCGGGGAGATCACCTTCGCCCACGTGCAGGCCCTTGTGGACGACATCATCACGGTGGACGATCGCGCCATCGCGTCGGCCATCGGCTGGTTGTTCCGGGAGGCGAGAATCGTGGCCGAGCCGAGCGGCGCCACCAGCGTCGCGGGCGCGCTCCAGCAGGCCGGCTCGCTGAAACCTGGCGCGGTAGCCGTCGTATCGGGAGGGAACGTCTCGCCCGAGGATTACATCGGCTACCTCAGATAGCGTTCTTCGCTTCTTCGACCGCCTCGTTCTGCGGCTCAACGTCGCGTCGAGGAAGCGACTTGGTGCTCGATTCGAAGGTCAGATTCGCCTTTCCCATCGGTATCTGGATTCGAGATATTCGCGTCGGGCGTTCTCGTGCGGGAAACAGATCGATGGCGCCGGCCAGGTGTTCCCCGCAGCGGGTTGCCAACGCAGACCAGCGAGTGTTGAAGCGGTGAACCGTCTTCGTCCCCACGATGCCGAGCGCGGGATGGACGGCGACCAGCCGCGTTTCGAGATCGCCGCGGCGGTTGAGGCTCAGGATGTGCGCCCGCTGGAATTCAAAGATCAGCCGGTGGCCATCGTCGAAAATCGGTGACAGCAGGATCTGCTCCGGGTCCATCCTGGATGCGTCAGGCTCCGCGGACAGCACGACGTAGACCACGCGCCGCTCATCAACCGCCAAGCGGACGGTTTCGACCTGAACCCTGTATCGTGGCGGCGCGGTGCCCTCCGGCACCGCATAGTCTGGGGCGGCGACCGATCTCCCGTCGATTGTGTTTATTCGACAGGGCACGAGCGTGCTCTCGGACTTCTTGCGACGACGGAATCGCACACCGGGCCTGCAGGAGAGCGCTGAGATCCGGCCGGGGTAGAGCGCAATGACGCGGAGGTCCATCACCGGCGTTCTGTTGGCGTGGCTGTCAGCCATCGAGCCTCCGTTCTGTTCCGGACGGAGATTTCGAGAAACACCAGTCGGTATGTCTTGGAGCAGGCCCAACGACGGCTCCAGGCCGGCGCGGTGGACCGCCACCCACACGCGACCGAGAAGCTGTGCATAGCCGTAGTTGAGCCCTCCGCAAGGAACAACGCGGGTGGCGGGCCGCTTTCGAGAAATTCTGTGCGGCATCGTCGGCGTTTCCTCCGCTTCGGTGCAGAACGAGCGAAGTGCGCGTGATCCCGCGGCTGCGAAGTGCGTGCGCTGCTCGGAGTTGGGTGCTCGATTAGCGCACCCCCAGGATCGGAGCGGCATGCGCGATTTGCGAATTGAGCGATTACGCGGGAGGAAGCGACGTGGACTCAACGAAGCGGCGCAATGTGTTGGGCGTCGTGTAATGAGCCTTATGTCCCCTCCGCGACGCCCGAATACAGCAACACGCGGCCCGCTCGAACGCACTTTCCTTCACTCGCCGTGACTGGTCGCGACGTTCCTGCGACCCAACTCCATTTCGTCGTGATCCCGGGAACGCCTACTTCCCCCGGTCTCCTTCATGAAGGCAATGCCACAGTCCGCTGCCTTCAGAAATGAGACGGTGATGGCGGCCCGCCACGCGCTTTCTGCCGGACCATAATGGCGCGGCGGAAGGTCCTCTCGTGCTTGGTTCAAGCAAAGTTGATGTTGCCCTTGAGGCCGGTTTCACCGGCGCGTTCCAGCAACCGAAGCAGCGCAGCCCGCTCCGCGGCACGAGTCCTGCGCCTGATGATGACGACGAGACCGTGATGAGGCTGGCGCTCGGCCAACTCAATGAAGTCGTCCCGGTTGCAGGTCACCAAGAAGCAACCGTGTTCATGGGCGAATTGGAGAACGACCAGATCGGCGGCCTCCGGCGTGAGCACGTCGCGTAGACACAGGACTTCGTGGCCGAGCTCCTGGAGTAGGTACGTCAGATCCTCGGGTACGTCGTGGTCGAGCAGGAACTTTACCGCTGATCGTGCGCCATCTGTCGCGCCACTAGCAGGTCAACCTCTCCCCGATGATCCTCGTAGTACGCGAGACACTCGTACACTTGGGCCTTTGTGAGCATCGGGAGGCAGCTCGCGGCGAGGCTCTCAACGGTCTCGCCGTTCTGGAGAAGACCGATGACGTCGTGCACGGCGATCCGCGTACCCTCCACGCGGGCATTGCCGCCTCGTACGTCCGGCGACCGCACGATGTATCTGTAGGACTCGGAGATCTCGCGGGTCATATGCTCCTATGTTAGAGGTGCGCGCGACGGAGATCAATTAGAAGGTAACCCGCCCATCGCGGCGCGCGAGCGACAACGGATGCGTTCAGTAAACGCATTCGGCCGCCCCAGCGCGACCCCGAACGCCTACTTCTCCGCGTCTTCTTCATGAAGGCAATGCCACACTCCGCTGCCTTCGGAAAGGAGACCGTGATGGCGGGCCGCGAGCAGCGGTCGCTGACGACTTCCAGGCCGGATGGCATGGCCGTTCCTGGAGGGTTCCCGATGTGTTCCTCTTTCATCGGTGGTTGGCGACAGGCATTGGCGGCCCGCCACGTGAGGTTACGACTGATGGCCTCACGCGCGCTTCCTGCTGATCCGCTTCGCCTCCTCAATGGCCTCGTCGACGCTACGAATCTCTCCGTCGAGCTGTTTTTCGTAGACCTGTTTCAGGACCTCGCCAATCGCCGGCCCCGGCGACATCCCCAGCGCCAGCAGATGCCGGCCAAGGAGGAGCGGTGCCGGCGGTCGATGTTCGACGCCGAGCGCCCGCGCGCGCTCGATAAACCAATCCATCGCTGAGCAATCAAACCCGCCGGTGCGCCCGAGGCAGTCGGCGCGGGCGAGGCGCGCCAGCAGCTCGAGGTCCACCTTCTGCGCGAGGCGCCTGAATGCGCCGTCGCCGACGTTGCCCGCCTTGTGGAACATGCCCGGCTTGAGATGGTGGGCGACGAGTCCCACCACTTGCCCGCGCACGTCGAATCCGTCAACCGTGTGGAGGTTGAGCCGATCGAGCAGGCTGAGGGTCGGCTCGACTCCGGCCTGCTCGTGATCGAGCGAGCGGATGCGTCCGTCGATCACCGCGGTGGTTGACGGCTTGCCGAGGTCGTGACACACGGCGCCGAGCATCAGCGTGATCAGGCGCGGGCGATCGACGTCGCCGTTCAACGCGCGCGCCTGGTCGACGACCATCAGCGTGTGCGTCCAGACGTCGCCTTCGGGATGCCACTCAGGTTCCTGCACGCATCCGACAAGCGGTGCCAACTCCGGGAACAGGCGATCGATCGCGCCAAGGTCGAGCGCCAGCGCAAATCCAATCGACGGCCGCTCGGCCTGCAGCAGAAGCTTTTCGAGCTCTCCCCAGATGCGCTCCGCGGGCAGGTCGTCGAGCGGAATCGTGCGGCAGAGCGCCGCGGTATCGTCGTGCAGGGCGAACTCGAAGCGCGCCGAGAACTGCACGGCGCGCAGCACACGAAGGCTGTCGTCGCCGAAAGTCTCGAGGTCCACCGCGCGCAAGATGCGGCGCTCGATATCTGCGCGTCCGTCGAACGGATCGTCGTAGGCGCGGGTGAGCGGATCCCAGAAGATCGCGTTGACGGTGAAGTCGCGGCGGCGCGCGGCCTCCGCGATCGACATGAAGGGATCGCCGGCCACCTCGAATCCCTTGTGTCCCCGGCCCCTCTTCGACTCGCGACGTGGGAGAGCGACGTCGAGTGCAGTCGCCTCTTTCCCCCCGCCCCCTTCCCCCTTCCCCCTAGTCACTTTGTAGACAGGAAAACTCTGGCCGACCGCCTCGACCCGTCCGAGGCCGCGAAGCAAGTCGGCAAGCCGATCCTGTGCAATCCCAAAGACTTCCAGGTCGAGGTCCTTATGTGGGGCGGACCGTGTCAGGTCCGCCTGACCCCTCAACTGGTCGCGAACCCAGCCCCCGACGATCAGCGCGCGGCCGCCCGCGTCGCGAACCCCCTCGGCAATCTCCATGGCCAGATCGAGTGACATGTCAGCGAGAATTGTTTCATGTCCGCCGACCCGACGATCGCGCTCCTTCACGACCTGGTGGCGATCGACTCCGTCAACCCCGCGCTCGTGCCGGGCGCGCGCGGGGAAGCCGAGGTGGCGCGGCGGATTGCCGCCGAATGCATCGCCATCGGCTTGCGCGTCGAGGTGACCGAGGTGGCGCCCGGACGGCCCAACGTCGTTGCCGTGCTGGAGGGGCGCGCGCCGGGCGCGTCGCTGATGTTCTGCGGACACACCGACACCGTCGGGGTCGCAGGGATGAATCGGCCGTTCGAGCCGGTGACCCGCGAGGGCCGGCTCTACGGCCGCGGTAGCCAGGATATGAAAGGCGGCGTAGCCGCGATGATCGGGGCGGTGCGCGTGCTCGCGGAAAGCGGCGGACTGGCGAACGGTCGCGTGATTATCGCGGCGGTGGTGGACGAAGAGCACGCGAGCCTTGGCGCCGAGGCGCTCGTCGCCTCGTGGCGCGCCGACGCCGCGGTGGTGACCGAGCCGACCGATCTCGATGTCGCGGTCGCGCACAAAGGCTTTCAGTGGGTCGAGGTACAAACGCGCGGACGCGCGGCGCATGGCAGCCGCCCTCGCGAAGGTCGTGACGCCATTCTCCGGATGGGCCGGGTGCTCCATCGTCTGGAGGCGCTCGATCGGGCGCTGCAGAAACGCCCCATGCACCCGTTGCTCGGCACCGCGTCGCTGCATGCGTCAGTCGTTGGCGGCGGCCGCGAGTTGAGCAGCTACCCTGACCAGTGCACGCTGACACTCGAGCGCCGGACGCTGCCGGGTGAGACGCTCGGCGTGGCGCTGGAAGAGGTCGAGGGGATTGTTGAGTTGCTGCGAAAGGCCGACCCGGAGTTTGAAGCGGACGCGCGGGCGATCTTCGGCCGCGACGCGTACGAAATCAATCCATCCGCACGGCTTCCCCTGTCACTGGCCGGCGCGGCGGAATCGGTTGGGTGTCAGCCTGCGAAAGTGGGGATGACGTTCTGGACCGACGCCGCCATCCTCGGCGGCGCCGGAATTCCATCGGTGTTGTTTGGCCCCGGCGGCGCTGGTCTTCACAGTGCCGAGGAACATGTAAGGCTGGACGACGTTCGACTGTGCCGCGATGCCCTCGCGGCACTTGCCCGCGACTTCACGCGGTAGCCAGTCCTACGCGGCGCGACGCTCTCCGAACAGCGGCAAACGCATGAAGCGTGGAGCGGGTTCAGGCTCCGGCTCGACCGACGCCGACGCGTTGAGATCCCAGCCCGGCGTCTCGTACCCGCAAGAAGTGCACTGCAGCGACATCCGCCCCTGTTCGAAATGGAGCAGCGCATCGTGCCCGTGTAGTCCGCAGATGAAATGACGCACCTTGGTAACCATTGCCGGATTCCCCTTTCAGTGACTGCTCGGTACGACGCTTTCAGGCGTTGTCGCGTTGCAGAGCCTCGTTCCTAACGACAGCTCGACATTTCAAGAGAAATGCCATTTGGATGGGGTTCCCGTAGAAGCCTTTGGCTTCAATTATTTGCGGGAATTCGTGGATCCCACTGTCCTCTGGCGGGGCCGCTGAGCTGTGGCCCGATAGTAGCGGCGTGGGATAGGTGTGGGTAATGGCTGGGGTATTTTCCCCGCCCTATTTCTCGTGCAGCAGAGCTTTGAGGACGAAGGTCACGTTTTCCGGCCGCTCACCCAGCCGGCGCATGAAATACGGAAACCACTGGCGTCCGAACGGGACGTAGACGCGCATCCGGTAACCCTCGGCCACGAACAACCGCTGCAGATTGCGACGGATGCCGTAGAGCATCTGGAACTCGAATTTGTCGTTCGGGATGTGCTGCCCCAAGGCATGGGTGCGCACCTGTGCGAGCAGCGCCGGGTCGTGCGTTCCGAAGGCCGGGTACGTCCCATCGTCGAGGAGCAGGCGCGCCGACCGGAGGTAGGCGGCATCTACCGCCGCCTTCTTCTGATGCGCGACCGACGCAGGCTCTTTGTACGCGCCCTTGACGAGCCGGACACGCGCACCCAGCTCGTTCATGCGCTTGACGTCCTGTTCCGTGCGGTGAAGGTAGGCCTGCAGCGCGACACCGACGTTGCGGTATTCCTGCTGCCAAAGCGTCTCGAAGATCTCGAGCGTGATCTCGGTGTACGGCGAGTTCTCCATGTCGATGCGGACGAAGAAGCCGTGCCGCGCACCGGGATCGAGAATCCGCCGGAGGTTGTCGATGCAGGTCGCGCGATCGACGTCGACACCGAGCTGCGTCAGCTTGAGCGAGATGTTGCGCTCGATGCCCGAGGCGACAATGACGTCCATCAGGCGGAGGTACTCGCCGGTCGCGGCGGTGGCCTCTTCGAGGGTGCGCACGCTCTCGCCGAGGTAGTCGAGCGTCAGCAGCATCCCCTCGGACTGGAGCGTTCGGCCGCAGTCGACCGCTTCCTCGATCGTTTCGCCGGCGATGAACCGCCTGGCAAAACTCTGCTTCGTCGCCATGCCGTACTTCGAGGCGAGCCGCTTCAACGCGGCACTCCGTGAGAGCGCGTAGAAGAACGCTTTCGATCCCGCGTGCATCAGTGTGTGTGGCGCGAAGGGGACGCGAGGAGGTGTTCGAGCGAGCGCGCGTAGAACTTGAGGACGTTGCGATCCCGCACTCGAACGCGGCCGCGCTCGACCACGAGGACGCCGCGGGACTCGAGCGGCTCGAGCGCCGCGTCCACGGCTTCGGCGCCGGTCTCGACGCCGAGGTTGGCGCCCTGCGCCCGCAGCGTTTCGATGATCGCCTCACAGCGCCCGGCCAGGTCGCTCCGCGTCACCGACGGCCGCATCGCGTTGGCGACGACCGCCGTCGGCAGCACCTTGACGAGCCGTCCGATCGCGCCCATGACGGTGTGGCTGAAGTCGAGCACCTCACGCCGCGAGTCGGCGTCGATGTTGCCGACCGGAATCGCCGCGCCGAACGTCACGAACGCGCGCGAGCGGTAGCCCACGGCATAGCGCACCATCTCGGCAATCTCGCTGCTGAACGCGCGTTGCGACCGCTTGATCTTCTGACGTGCGAGCACGTGATCCTCGAGGATCAGGTCGTAGGCCACGGCAGTGGGAATCACGACCAGTTGCGCGTGGTCGGCCTGCAGCGCCGCATGCATGAGCCCGGTCTTCGGGCTCTTCATCTCGCCGCTGTAGCTTCGGCCGCCTTCGGGATAGAAAAAGAAATCGTGCTTGCGAAGCAGCTCGGCGACGTAGGCCTTCAGCGTGATGAGGTAGGCCGGGTCCTTCGTATTGCGACGAATCGGCATCGCACCCGTGACGTGCCGATGCAGCAGTCCGAGCGGGCCCCCAAAGAGATTGATGCCGGCGGCGATGATCGGCGGACGCACACCGTTCTCATCGAGTACCAGCAGCTCGACGAGATAGTCGGTATGGCTCTTGTGATTCGATGCGTAGATGACCCGCCCGGCGCGCGTCGCTGCACGCACGCGCTCGAGATGCTCGGGGTGCCGCTCGATCTTCCTGAGGATGGGGTAGAGCGGATGCTTCAGCGCGCGATAGAACGACGGCCGCTGCGTGGTTCGAAGCTCTTCGAGGTATCCGGTGATGCGCTCGCGGGCGGCCGAGCCGCTTTCGCCGTGGCTCCCCTCGAGGTATTTGGCGATTTCCTCTCGGGAAAGTACGGCCTGCGTGATCTCATCGAGCATCCAAAGCGACTATACCGTAAGGCGCCGGCAGATGGCGTCCGTAAACTCGATGGTGCTCGCCCTGCCGCCGAGATCGCGGGTCCTGACCTTGCCCTCCGCCAGCACGTCCGCATGCGCTTTCACGACGCGATCCGCGATCGCGCCTTCATCGATGTGGCGCAGCATCAGCACTGCCGAGAGGAGCAGTGCTGTTGGGTTGGCGATGCCCTTGCCCGCGATGTCGGGCGCGCTGCCGTGCACCGCCTCGAAGACACCCATCTCGGTGCCGAGGTTGGCCGCCGGCACCACGCCGAGTCCGCCGACCAGCCCGGCGCACAGATCCGACACGATGTCGCCGTAGAGGTTGGTCAGTACGAGTACGTCGAACTGCGACGGGTTCATCACCAGGTGCATGCACGCCGCATCGACGATGCGGTCATCGTTGATGATGTCGGGATATTCGGCCCCGACCTCGCGCACGCACGTGAGGAACAGGCCGTCGCTCATCTTCATGATGTTGGCCTTGTGCACTGCCGTCACGCGCTTGCGGCCGTGCTTGCGTGCGTAGTCGAACGCGAACTTCGCGATCCGGGTCGACGCATGGCGCGTGATGATCTTCAGGCTCTCGACGACGCCGGGCACGACTTCGTGCTCGAGGCCGGCATAGAGGTCTTCGGTGTTCTCGCGGACGATGACGAGATCGACGTTCTCGTAGCGCGAGACGACCGAGGGAATGTTCCACACCGGCCGCAGGTTGGCGAAGAGGTCGAGCGTCTTGCGCAGGCCAACGTTGACGCTGGTGAACCCCTTCCCGACCGGCGTCATCAGCGGCCCCTTGAGGGCGACCTTGTTGCGCTTGATCGAGTCGAGCAGCTCGTCCGGCAGCGTCGTGCCGTAGCGCTCGAGCGCCAGGATGCCGGCGAGATGCGATTCCCACTCGGCGCTGAGCCCGGCACTCTCCAGGATGCGGACGACGGCCGCCGTGACTTCCGGGCCGATGCCGTCTCCCGGAATAAGGGTGATGGTGTGTTTAGCGCTCACGGGCCTCCCAGTACAGGAGCGCCAGCGCCCCGGCCATGTTGAACATCATCAGCCGCTCGGAGAGCTGGTGGAGCGCGTCGAAGCGGATGCGGCGGGGATCGGTTGCGGCCAGGCGCGACGGCAGGGTGCCGACCTCGCGCTGGATCGCATCGATATCGCCAAGCACGACAAAGCCCGAATACAGGGCGACGACGAGCATCAGGAAGATCAGCGAGGATCGCGCGGCAAACCCCGCCGGGCGGGGGCCGAGCACGGCCATCGCCGCCAGCGTCACCAGCAGCAGGAAACCCGCCGCATACGCGACGTAATGGAAGCGGAAGACCATGACACCGAACGCTTCGCCGGCCAGCGCGCGGCCCGCAATGGGGTCAGCCGCCTGGAGTACGCCGAACGCGGCCGGTGCGACAATCGCCCCCAGCGTCACCATCCCGCCGAGCCAGACGACCAGCGCCAGCACGTACACGTACCGCAGTGCAAGCATCCGGGCATTATAATTCCCGTTCCATGTCCGTACAAGTTTCCTCACGCGTGAACACCCTCAAAAACATCGCGACGCGGCTGCGCATCGACTCCGTGGTCTCCACCTCCGAGGCCGGCAACGGCCATCCCACGACCTGCTGTTCCGCGGCAGAGATCGTGGCGGCGTTGTTTTTCTCGGAAATGCGCTACGACCCGAAGGATCCGCAGAACCCCGACAACGATCGCTTTGTGCTCTCGAAGGGGCATGCGGCGCCAATTCTGTATGCCGCATGGGCCGAGGTGGGCTACATCAAGCGCGAAGAGCTGTTGAAGCTCCGCCGCATTGATTCCGATCTCGAGGGGCATCCGACGCCACGCCTGCCGTTTGTCGATGTCGCCACCGGATCGCTTGGTCAGGGCCTGTGCGCGGGTGTCGGCATCGCGCTCAACGCCAGGCGGATCAAGTCCGACTACCGCACCTACGTCCTGCTTGGCGACGGCGAGACCGCGGAAGGCTCGGTCTGGGAGGCGGCCGACGTCGGCTCCTTTGACGCCCTCGATACGCTGTGCGGCATCACCGATGTCAATGCGCTCGGGCAGAGCGGTCCCACGCAGTGGCAGCACGACATGGAGGCGCTCGCCGCCCGCTGGCGCGCTTTCGGATGGCACGCCATCATCGTCGACGGTCACGACCTCGATCGGATCCTCGATGCACTCGACGAGGCGCGGCGCACCAAGGGAAAGCCGACGATGATCCTGGCCAGGACGATCAAGGGCAAGGGGATCTCGTTTACCGAGGGCAAGAACGGCTGGCACGGCAAGCCGCTGAAGAAGGGCGAAGAGCTGGACAAGGCCCTCGCCGAGCTTCGGTCACAGCTCCTCCCCGACGAGGAGCCGCTCACGCCGCAGCCGCCGCGCAACATGCCGCGGCCGGCGCCGAAGAAGGGAACCACGGCCCCCTCGGCGTACAAGCTCGGAGACAGCGTCGCGACGCGCGAGGCCTACGGCGATGCGATTGCCAGGCTGGGCGAGGGTGACGACCGCATCGTCGCCCTGGACGGCGACGTCAAGAACTCGACGTTCAGCGACAAGTTCGAGCACAAGCACCCCGAACGGTTCTACCAGACGTTCATCGCCGAGCAGGCGTTGATTGGCACGGCGATGGGCCTGGCCAGCCGCGGCGCTATTCCGTTCCCGTCGACGTTCGCGGCGTTCCTGACCCGTGCCTACGACTTCATCCGCATGGCCGCCATCAGCAACCTGAACATCAAGATGGCCGGGTCGCATGCGGGCGTGTCGATTGGCGAGGACGGCCCGTCGCAGATGGCGCTCGAAGACCTGGCGATGATGCGCGCCGAGCCGAACATCACCGTCCTCTACCCGTGCGACGGCGTCAGCACCGAGAAGCTGATCGAGTTGATGGCGTATCACCCCGGACCCGCCTACATGCGGACGTCGCGGCCGAAGACGCCGGTCATCTACGGGCCGGATGAGAAATTCGAGGTGGGCGGGCTGAAGGTGCTGCGCGAGAGCGCCGGCGATGTGGCGACGGTCATCGGCGCCGGCGTCACGGTCTTCGAGGCGCTCAAGGCGCACGACGAGCTGAAGAAATCCGGCGTCTCGATCCGCGTGATCGATCTCTATTCGCTGCAACCGGTGGATGCCAAGACGCTGCTCCGCTGCGCGCGCGACACGAAGGGCCGGCTGATCACCGTCGAGGATCACTACGCGGCCGGCGGGATTGGCGACGCGGTGGCCGCGGCTGTCGCGGCCGAAGGCTTCACCGTGCAGCGCCTCGCGGTGCGAGAGATTCCCCGCAGCGGCAAACCCGAGGAGTTGCTCGATCGCTTCGGCATCTCGTCGAACCACATCGTGGAAGAAGTCAGGCGAGCCTAACAGGGCTCGCCCCACAACAGGATTGCCACTCATAAGCGGCACCAGGCTCGGCCCTTACGAAATCCAGAGTCCGGTCGGCGCCGGCGGCATGGGCGAGGTCTACCGCGCCCGCGATACCCGGCTCGCCAGGGATGTCGCCATCAAGGTGCTGACGGCCGGCGTCACCGACCCTGAACGGCTGTCGCGCTTCGAGCAGGAAGCGCGCGCAGCCGCCGCGCTCAATCACCCCAACATCCTCGCGGTCTTCGACCTCGGCACCCACGAAGACGCTCCCTACATCGTCATGGAGCTGCTGGAGGGCGAAACGCTGCGCGAGCGGCTCGAGGGGGGACCGATCCCTGTCCGCAAGGCGATCGACTACGCCGCGCAGATCGCGCATGGCCTGGCGGCGGCGCATGAGAAGGGCATCGTCCATCGCGACATCAAGCCGGAGAACGTGTTCGTCACATCCGACGAGCGCGTGAAGATCCTCGACTTCGGCCTCGCCAAGCTCACCCAGGTCGAGACGGCGCTCACCTCCGCCTCGATGATGGTCACCGGCGTGCGGCACACGGCGCCGGGAATGCTGATGGGGACGGTCGCCTACATGTCGCCCGAGCAGGTGCGTGGCTCTGCCGCCGATCCCCGGTCGGACATCTTCGCGCTGGGCGCGGTCCTCTACGAGATGATCGCCGGCCAGGTCGCGTTTCAGCGCGAGACGACGGCCGAGACGGTGACCGCGGTCCTGCGCGACGAGCCGCCTGGACCCGTCGTGCCAGGCAGGCCGGCGCTCGAAGCGCTGATCCGCCGATGTCTCGAGAAGCACCCGTCCGCGCGGTTTCAGTCGGCGCTCGACGTGGCATTCGCGCTCGAGTCGATGGCGACGGGGTCCGACTCGGGACCCACGCCTTCGCCGCCGCCAGCCTCCCGCAGCCGGGAATGGATCGCGTGGACTGTCGCGGCGCTGTCGCTCGTCGCTGCGGCGACGATGGCGTGGTCCGCGTACGTGCGCACGCCACCGGAGAGCGCGACGGCGATGAGCTTCAACGTCCTCCCACCGCCCGGGTGGCAGATCGATCCGGCCGGTGAGACGTCGCAGCTCGTGGCGGTGTCGCCGGATGGACTCACCCTCGCGTTTGGCGCACGCAATGAAGATGGCCGGCCGCAGTTGTGGGTTCGGCCGCTGGCCTCGCTCGAGGCGCGGCCGATCGCCGGGACCGAGGGCGGGCGATCGCCGTTCTGGTCGCCGGACGGCCGCTGGCTCGGCTTCTTCGCCGACAACAAGCTCAAGAAGGTCGAGCTGCCCGGTGGCATACCCGTGACGCTGTGCGAGGCGCCGTCGGGCACGAGCGCGGCCTGGAGCGCCGAGGGCGTGATCCTGTTCTCGCAGCTCTCGCCGTTTTCGCAAGGGGGCACGTCGCCGGGGGCGCAGGGGTTGCGCAAGGTTTCCGATGCGGGCGGCACGCCGACGGCGATTACGACAGTCGGAGAGGGCGAGCGGGGACATAGCCGTCCGTTCTTCCTGCCCGACAACCGCCACTTCATTTTCAGCGCCGGGAGTACC
>CAMCNL010000060.1 GCA_945876205.1 Candidatus Sulfopaludibacter sp. SbA3 | reverse complement strand
CTAATGCGCATCGTTGTCACGGGCGGTACCGGCTTCCTTGGAGGCGCGCTGGTTGAACGGCTGCGGGGTGATGGCCACACGGTCACCGTTCTGACGCGGGGTCGAAGCGCGGCTGGTGCCGTGCACTGGGACCCGGAGACGGCGGCCGCGGAATGGACGTCGACACTCGACGGGGCGGATGCCGTCATTCACCTCGCGGGCTCGTCAATCGCCGGCGGCAGATGGACGGAGGCGCGCAAGGCGCTCATCCGAGACAGCCGGGTCAGGTCCACGCGTGCGCTCGTCGCAGCAATCCGCGCTGCCCGTCAGCCGCCAACGGTGCTCGTCAGCGGATCGGCGATAGGGATCTATGGGCCGCGCGGCGATGAACCGCTTCCGGAAGATTCGCCGCCGGGATCGGGCTTTCTCGCCGGCGTCTGTGTCGAGTGGGAACGTGAAGCACTTGCTGCCGCGTCGGTGAGCCGAGTCGTCCTGGTGCGCACTGGCCTTGCGCTCGACAAGTCCGAAGGCGCGCTGCCGCAGATTGTGCGGCCGTTCTATTTCTTCGCTGGTGGTCCGATCGGATCCGGCGGGCAGTTCATGTCGTGGATCCACCGCGACGACTGGGTTGAAATGGTTCGGTGGTCGCTGTCGAACCCCGCGGTCAGTGGCCCGATGAACGCCTCGGCTCCGAATCCGGTCATCAATCGCGAGTTCGCCAGGACGCTTGGGCGCGTGCTGCGCCGTCCGGCGTTCATGCCGACGCCTGCGTTTGCGTTGCGCCTGGCGCTGGGCGAGATGGCCGACGAGCTACTGCTGACGGGACAGCGCGTACTCCCCTCCAAAGCGCAATCGCTCGGATTCACCTTCCGCTATCCGTTGCTGGAGCCCGCGCTGCGCGCGGTCTTTGGGCTTTAGGCTTTGGCCTAGAGCCTCTCGATCGTCCAGTAGAGGGCCATGCAGCCGATCAGCACCGAGGCGGGCATGACGATGCGGTGACGGTACCAGGCGCGATGGCTGCATTGCCAACAGCATGTGATCGAGCCCGTGCGGGACGACGTGCCGGAACCCGGCCAGCGCCGCGATCAGCCACGTCATGAAGCTCTACGCATGCGCCGCTGGCGCGGATGTTACGCGGCTATTTGGTGTATCTGACGAGCGCGTCGAGCCACGGCGCCACCATGTCAGGCGTCCCGGCCGCCTCGTCAAACACGATCTGCCTGGTGTCGAGCCGCTTGCCGTAAAACCGCTCGTTCGCGTCGACGTCCTGACGGATCGTGCTGCCGTTGATGGTGACGCCGGCAAACAGGCCCCGCGCACGGGAATAGCTCAGGATCTGCGCGCGAAGCTGGATGTCGGTTGCCGCCCCGGCGTCACGCCCCACGGGCCCGGCCGCGACCGACGCGTCAGCGCCGATCTTGAACTGGTTCCGCACCAGGTTCTCGAGGCCCCGCCGCTCGTTGATGACGAGGATGATGTCGGCCGCCTGGCCGCCGATCTGGAGGCCGAAGCTGCCGCCGGTCAGGGTCATGAACGCCGGCGCGGACCAGCCGGTCGCGGTGCGGACGCTCAGGATGCCCCGGCCACGCGTGCCGCCGATGATGAATCCGGCTTTGACAGTGTCGGGAAAAATGGCGATGCCTTCGGCCTTGCCGAGGATCGCCTGCGGGATCGCCTTGTCTTCGGCGCCCATGATCTCGCCGAAGACCGACGTGGCGTCGCGCACGCGCTTCGCTTCGTCAGTGTTCTGTGTCTCTTGCGCGGAGGGAAGCGAGGAAAGGAAGAGGACGACAGCCGCGAGTGCCGCGGCTGATGCCAGCGAACGTGTCATGCCTAGATGATAGCTGGAGCACCCGCCCGGAAGTCAGCGCCAAGGACGGTCGTGGAATTCACGCCGAGCCAGTTGTCGAGCACCTTCGCGTAGACCGAGCGGAAATCGGTTTCGTAGCGGACGTCGCCGCCGGCGTTCTCGAGCGTCGGATTGCCCGGGTTCGGATCGAGGGAGGCCGCGGAGCCGTAGATGCCGCCGCGCACGCCGCCACCCATCGCGAGCATGATGCCCGCCGCGCCGTGGTCGGTGCCCTGGCTGCCGTTCTCGGAGATGCGGCGACCGAATTCGGAGAACTGCAGCATCAGCGTGTCGTTGAGCAGCGACTGGTTGCGCAGGTCGTTATAGAACGCGTTGACGCTGTCGCCCACGGTGCCCATCAGGTTGGCGTAGCCGCCGCCACCCGCGTTGCCCTGCCCTGAGTGCGTGTCAAACCCGCCGAACTGCACCCAGTACACCTTCGTGCCGATGCCGCGGACGATCGAGCCGGCGACCGTGCGAAGCGCGAGAGCGAGACCGTTGTTGGGATAGGTGACCGACGGCACGTACTGGTTCACCAGGTTGACGCGATCGAGCGTGTCGAGCGCGCCGCGAACGGTGCCGTTCACAAATGAGAGGTGGGGGCGATCCCCCGCCGCGTTCGACGACATCCGCGTCGCCGCGGTACGCTCGTTGAGCGCCTCGGCCGCGCCGTTGGGACTCGAGAGACTGTAGGTTCGCGCGTCGGGAATCGACGGCACCGCCACCGTGCGCGACATCAGCGCGCGCGGCGTTTCACGCGTCGCATTCCAGCCGATCAGCGGATCGACGGGAGACGGCAGCGTATCCAGATACCGTCCGAGCCAGCCGATGCTGGACGGCGAGCTTGGATCGCCGGTGCCCCAGATGTCGGTCCCCTGAAAGTGCGAGCGGCTTGAATTGTTGTAACCAGCGCGCTGAATCACGGCGAGCCGGCCATCGTTGAAGATGCTGTGCAGGCCGGTCAGGCGCGGGTGAAGTCCGAGGGTATTGCCCTTGGTGTCGCTGCCGATCTGCAGCACCTGTCCCGCGGGAATCGCGATCGCCGGACGCCGGCTGTAATAGAACGGATCCTTGTAGGGGACGACCGTGCTCAGCGAGTCGTTGCCGCCGCTCAGGTACAACACCACCAGGTTGCGCGAGCGCACGCCTTGCGCCATCGCGATGTCGCTGAGGAACGCCGGCGCGGCAAAGCTGACGGTAAACGCCGTCACGCCGTCGCGGATGAATTCTCGTCGTGAATACTTCATGGGCGTTCCAACTAGACGAACTGGTATTCGGACGAGCCCACGACCAGGCGTGCGAGTCCGGCTGATTTCGTGTTCAACAGCGCGTCGGTCGCGGGCCACGTCGCGTTCGCCCGCAGGTACGTCAGCAGGTCGTTGTACGGACCCTGGTCGAGGTAGGCGGGCGACAGGCGGTCGAGGAAGAACGCCAGCGCGTCTTCCGGCGCCCGGCGCGCGACGGCGCCGACGTCGCGCGCGAGGTTGAACCGCTGGTTGGCCGCCAGCGTCGCGGCGAAATTCATCCGCGACAGCATCGCGCCGCTCGAGAACCAGCCCGGTCCGAGCTCCCAACCAGCCACGTCGGGCGGCTCGAAGAGCGTCTGCCCCATGTTGGTCAACGGGGTGCGCGCGTTATCCACGCTGAAGCCGTTCCAGCCGACTTCGCGAATCGACCGCACCACGAACTCGACCGGCCACGAATACCGCGTGAACCACCGCGCCGGATCGATGAACCACTGCGACCGGAGGATGTAGCGAATGACCGGGCGCATCTCGGTCTTGTTCTCGAGATACACGCCAGCGACCGCCTCGACAAACCCCGGATCGGGCGCCGTCAGCTCGGTGATGAAGAAGTTCCACAGCTTGCGGGCCAGGCGCCGAGCGGTCTCAGGATGGTTGGCCAGGGCGGTGATGAAATCGACGCCGTCCTGCATGCCGTCCGCGGCCGCGCGCGCGGGGATCGTCTTGTTGCCGTCGGAGTACACCGGAAAGGTGAAGGTCTTGGCCGCCACGTCGTGCTGCGCGGCGTTGTAGACGAACTCGTAATACGAGTTCGGATCGTCATTGCGTCCGGCCACCAGCGCGGCGCGGAGATTCCACCCGGTAAAGACACGGGCCGCCGCATAGACGTCCTGCTCGCCGTAGTTGCCGAGCCCGAACGTGAAGAGCTCCATGATCTCGCGGCCGAAGTTCTCCTGCGGACGCGCCTTCACATTCGTGCGGCCGTCGAGCCACACCACCGTCGCCGGATCCTTCGCCACTTCGAGGAGCAGATTACGGAAGCTGCCAAGCGCGAACTGGAGGAAGAGCTCGATCTGCCCCTGCGGTCCCGGCAGCTCGCCCGACTTGAGCGCCATCATCTTGGTGGCTTGAACCGCACCGTAGACACCGGCGATCTTGCTGTACGCGGTGGCGAAATGGTTGTGCCAGAACAGCGCCATCTTTTCCTGCAGGGGGCGCTGCGTGTGCACCATGCGGAACAGCCATCGCTGGCGGGCATCATCGATATTGGTGTTGGGCGAGAACTGGCCGCGCGTGGTGACGCTTACGTACGCCGGCAGTCCGATCTTCGAATCGACATCATCGGGCCGCCGCTCGTAGTCGACAAGGTAGTCGACGGCCAGAGCCACGGGGCTCTCTTCGAAGCGGGCGAGATCCTCGGCGTTGGGACCGAAGCCCGCGCGCCGGAGCAGATGTTCGACGTGCCAGTTTCCTCTCGCCATCAGTCTTCTTTGGATTCTCTTCGATTTTATGGTTTAGCTGTGGCGTTTGGAAGCACCGATTTTTGTCGCTCTTCTTGCCGCCCACTTACAGTGTTGGTAGGTAATCGGCCCTTTACCGGAGAATATGAACTGCCATAGCGGGTTCCCTGCCAGAAGTGGACGCCCGTCGCCGTTCGTCACTATGCTACGAAACCAAACATGAGCAAAAAGAGCAAGGCCGCGAAGGCCGCCAGACCCTCCAGAGTCGCGGGCCGTAAAGGCCCGCGCCGCATAAAGCAGAATAAGACCCAGATCGCACCCGTCCGCGCCAACGGCAGCGGGCTCGCGCCGGGGATGCAGGCGCTCAATACCTATCTCGCGGTGGCGAACGTCGGCGCGACCATGGAGTTTCTCGAGCGGGCGTTCGGCTTCTCTCGCGGCGTCGTCCTGGCCGACACCGATGGCCAACCGCGGTACGCGGAGATGCGGCACGAGGCCTCGGTCGTCATGCTGATCAGAAAGGGCGACGCCACGACGCCGACTGGCGGCGCGGCGGCACTCTACACCTACGTTGAAGACGTGGATCGCGCGCTCGCGCAGGCGAGAGGCGCCGGCGCCGGGGTGGAAGAAGCCGAGGACAAACCCTGGGGCGACCGGATCGCCGTCGTGACCGATCCCGACGGCTACCGGTGGGTACTCGCGACGTTCAAGAAGCTCGTTCCGTTCGGGTAGTCCGACGCGCAGGCTGAAGCCTGCGCGCTACAGGACCGCCAAGAACCTACAGGACCTCGATAACCCGTCGCGCGTCTCGTGGTCCTGTAGCGCGGGGGCTTCAGCCCCCGCGGCTACTTTAGAAAGTTACGCGAACACCGAACTGCACCTGGCGCTGCTCGTAGCCGCCGTTGGGCTGGAAGACGCTGCCGCGCTCGACGACGCCCGGCGCGGGGAGCGCGAGCGGCGCGCCCGCGGCGGTGACGGGATTGCCGAGCGCATCGGTGGCCACCACGCTCGTCGCCCCTGCCCACTGCAGCGTGTTGAACAGGTTCTTCACCTCCGCGATGAATTCTGCTCGTACCGTGGCCGCTACCGGGAACGCGCGCGTATAGCGCAGGTCGAGGTTGTACCGGTTCGGCAGCCGGTAGGTGTTCCGCCCCACGTCGAGCGGACGGTCGCTGCCAATCGCGTCATTGTTCAATTCACGGTTGCTGCGCAGGTTGACCGGAATACCGCTGGCCATCAGCAGCGCGACGCCGACCTGGTTGTTATTCAGGATCGCGCCGGCGATGCCCTGCGCGTCGAACTCGGGCTGGGCGACGATGCTGCCGACGAAGGTGTGCCGCTGGTCGAGGATGTTCGGACCGAGATCGCGATCGAGGCTACCTGGATCGCTTCTGCCGCCGGTGTCGCCCTGCACCGAGAGCACGCTGGTGATCGGCGCGTTGTCCTCGCTCTTGGCGAGCGAGTAGGCGAGATCCCACTGGATGCCGCGCAGGAAGCGCCGTCCAAGCTGCAGCGTCAATGCCTTGTAGGTAGACTCGCCGATCGCCTCGGTGCTGAAGATTGCGTTGAACCGCGGATCGACGCGCGTGGCCGAGGTGATCGCCGTGCTGTAGATCGGACGGCCGTCCGGAAGGCTCCCGGTCGGGTTGACCAGGTTGACGTTCGCGACGACCGGCAGGCCGTAGCCGCGGGTGTACGAGAGTCCAACCGCGGCGGAATAGGTTTGTCCGAGCCCGCGCTCGAGTTGCACGTTGCTCTGCCACATGCTCGCCACGTGGAAGTCAGGATCGACAATCCATGCGGTCGTCTTGGCCGCTGCAGTGCCCGCTGCGAGGACGTTCGGAAATGCCGGCGCGCCCGCCTGCGTCGACTGCAGCGCGACGTTGCCGCGCGCGGTGGTGCCGTCATTGACGATCGCCTGCTCGTAGATGGCGTTGATCGGCTGGTCGTACATCAGCCCGCTGTTGCCGCGCAACACGGTGCGTTTGTCCGAGCCGACCGTCCAGACAAATCCAGCCCGCGGCTGGATGTTGTTCTTGTCGGTGGGAAATTCGTGCGACGCATTCAGCACCGCGGTGGCAACACCCTCAGGCGGCGCGTAGACGTCGTATCGCAGGCCGTAGAGCAGCTTGAAGTCGGCGGCCAGCTTCCAGTCGTCCTGCGCAAAGAGCGCGAGCATCTTCGTCGTGTAGTTGTAACTCGGCAACCCGAAGAACTGCTGGAACGAACTGTAGCCGAGCGGATTCGCGCCCGAGCGCGCCGCGAGATACGCGTCGACCGTCGGGAACGTGTAGAGCTGGATCAGCGTCTGCGTCCGCGAGTCGCTGACGAACTGGCTGCTGAACCCCATCTTGTACGAGTGCGTGCCGCGCAGGTAGGTGACGTTGTCCAGGACTTGCGTAATGCCTTCGGTGAATCCGAAGCCCGCATCGGCGTTGCCGGCGATCGGACCGCCGAAGTCAGCCACGCCCGACACCGTGACGGCAGGTCCGGTGCCCGCCTGGCTTCCGGGCACGCGTCCCTGCGTGCGCTTCGCGTACTGCACGCGCAGTTCGTTCAGCATGTTGTCGCCGAACGTCGACACCAACTGCGCCGCGGTCGAATGCTGCCGGTCGGTGAAGTCGGTGCCGCGCTGCACCGAGGTGATGCCGCCGCCGATGTTATTGGTGATGAAGTTGTCGAAGAAGATGTAGCGCGCGCTCAGGCGATGCTGAGGGCTGACGACCTGATCGATCTTGCCGATCGCGAACTTGGTGTCGCCTACCGCCGGCATGTAGCCCGGTTCAGTCAGGCCGAGACGCGACGCATTGGCGGGGGCAATCGTGATCACGCGGCCGCCGGACAGATCGCGCTTGGTGTTCTCGAAGCCGCCGAAAAAGAAGGTGCGATCCCTGACGATCGGGCCGCCGCCGTCGACGGTGAAGATGTTCACGCGGGTCGGCGGCTTGATGCGAGTCGGCGCAAAGAACGGCAGCGACACCAGCGGCTGCCGCTGAAAGCGATAGCTGCCCTGCCCCTTCAACGTGTTCGTGCCCGATGGCGTCACCGCGTTGTAGACCAGGCCCATCGTCTGGCCGAACTCGGGCGCGTAGCCGCTGGTCACGACCTTGACCTCGCGGATCATGACCTCTGACATCGGCATCTGCCGCAGGCCCGCGCGATCCTTCTCGGTGTTGTCGTTGCCGTCGATCTGGTAGTTGACGCGGAGGAGCGCGCCATTGGCGGTGAGACGCGGCACGCCGAATTCCTGCGTCTCGAACCCGACCACGCCCGGCTGCAGCAGCGCGAAGTTGTAGGGATTGCGCGAGGTCAGCGGCAGCGACTTGATCTCGCGCTCGTTCAGCGTGCGGCCCTGCTCGATCTTCGCGAGGTCGACCACCGGTGCGTCCGCCGTCACCGAGACCGTTTCGGTGACCGCGCCGACGCCGAGCTTGACGTCAATCACCGCGACCTGGCCGGCCGACAGCGTGATGCCCGTCTGCTCGTACTTTCTGAATCCCTGGAGCTCGGCGCTCACCTGGTAGGCGCCAAGCTGCAGGAGCGGCGCGCGGTAAAGACCGGACGTGGTCGTCACGACCACTCGCATCTCGCCGGTGTCGGTGTTGGTCACGGTGATGGTCACGCCCGGCAGTACGGCGCCCGACGCGTCAGTCACGGTACCTTCGATGGTGCCGTTGATCGCCTGGCCCTGCGCTGAAGCGAAGGTGGCGATGGAGAGAGACAAGAGTGTGGCCATGACAACGCGGAACATCGTGAAGCCTCCGTTCAAGTACGCAGAACCGCAGTATAGAACTCTTCGTACATGGGGACGACGCGGTCCGCGCAGAAGTGCTCGCGGACGCGCCGGCATGCAGCCTGCGCCACTTGCCTGTGACGCTCAGGATTGCTCAGGAGGTCCACGGCGCTGGCTGCCATGTCGTCAAGCGCATCGATCGGATGCAGGAACCCGCTGACGCCGTGCTCGATCACCTCGGGCAGCCCGCCGACGCGCGACGCCACGACCGGCACCTCACACGCCATCGCCTCGAGCGCCGCCAGCCCAAAGCTCTCCTGCGCCGATGGCAGCAGGAACACGTCGCTCACGGACAGGAGCGGCTGCACCTCCTCTTGCGCACCGACGGAGCGCACGAGGTGCGAGATACCGAGCTCACGCGCGATGCGATGCGCGGTCGGGAGGTCAGGGCCGTCGCCAACCAGCAGCAGGCGCGCGCCGACTTTCTTGCGAATGCGATCGAAGATCTGCACCACCGCATCGACCCGCTTCACCGGACGGAAGTTCGAGACGTGGATGACCAGCTTCGTGTCGTCATCGCCCGCAAGCCGCCTGCGCAGCTCCGGCGACACAACCCTGCGGTGCACCGCGCAATCGAGGAAGTTCGGGATCACCGCGATGTCACGCGTGACGCCAAGCTCGGCCTGCGTGGAGGCGCGAAGGCTCTCGGACACCGCCGTCACGCCGTCGGACTGTTCGATCGAGAACGCGACGATTTCCGAGTACGACGGGTCGTTGCCTACCAGCGTGATGTCCGTGCCGTGCAGCGTCGTCACGACCTTGGGCACGGGGCCGAAACCGCTCGAGGCGAGCACCTGGCGCGAGAGAAATCCCGCGGTCGCGTGCGGAACGGCGTAGTGCGCGTGGATGATGTCGAGGCTCACTTCGCGCGACACCTGGACGATCCGGTTCGCCAGGGAGAGCAGGTACTGCGGCTCGCGGAAGAGCGGATAGGTGGGAGTCAACACCTGGTGAAACGAGAGCCCCTCATGAAAGTCGCCGAGGCGGAACGGCATGTCGGTGCTGATGATGTGCACCTGGTGACCGCGCGTGGCGAGCGCTTTTCCGAGCTCGGTGGCGACGATGCCGCTGCCGCCGACCGACGCGTAGCAGACGAGGCCGACGTTCACGGTCGGCCCGCGTCGGGGAGGAGATGCGCGCGGACGACAGGGGCTTTCACGACGAAGCCTTCAGCAAACGCGACACCGGTCTGCGCGCCAAACTGCGCGTCGCGGCTCTCGATCAACTGCTGAAACCGTGCCGACGTCAGGCGCGTGGCGACCGCGCCGGCAGCGCCTGGCTGGAACTGGCTGACATGACAGGCAAGCGCGCGGCGCTTCGTGTCGTACTGCTCGCTGACGTCGACCACGAATGACGGCGGCGCCCAGTCGTTGATGAAGTAGTAGCAGGACGACTCCGCCTTCCAGGCGTCGCCGTCCGCGTCGTACCGCCGCAAGCCCGCGCTGAAGACGGCTTCGGTCAACAACTGGCTGGCCGCGACATGGTCGGGATGCCGATCCGACCAGTACGGCAGCGCGATCACTCGAGGACGTGCGCGGCGAATCAGTCCCGCGATCGCGCGGGTATGGGACGCATCGCTACCGATGGCGCGATCGGGCAGCCGCAGGTTCGTGCGCCAGGCTGCGCCGAGGACGCCGCGTGCCGCTTCGGCTTCGACCAGCCGTCCGTTGACGGTGCCGTTGCTGCCCATCTCGCCGGCGGTGAGATCGCAGAGGCCGACACGGAACCCCAGCGTCACGTGTTTGGCGACCGTCCCGCCGATGCCGATCTCGATGTCGTCGGGATGCGGCCCGAAGGCGAGCAGATCGACCTGGTCGACCGCGGCGGTCATCGCGCCCAGCCGAACACGCGATCGCCTGTGTCGGACGTGCCTTGAAGCGCGCGGAGCAGGAGGCGGGCGGCGAGAAACGAACCGGTCACCGAATCGCGCGCACCGCCGAGCGCGAACAGGTGATGCGGATAGTTGCGGTGTGCCCCGATGTACATCAGGCCGTCGGCGGTTTCGCCGTACGACGTCTCCCAGCCGTATGCCGGCTGGAGACCCGAGATGGCCTGATAGGTCATCAGCAGTTCGTACATCAACTGCCCGCTGCGCTGAACGCGCACGGCGTCTCGAAGCTTCTCAGGAGTCTCATCCTGGTCCGCGCCGGCGAGGAGCACCTGCTCTCCCCTCGACTCGGCTCGGGGCATGTCAGCCGTCCACCTCAGGCGGTGAGGAGGCGTCCGCGAGTCGCGCAGGATTGTGTCGCGACGACCCATCTGCTTGCGGACCGTGGCAGCGACGGGCGCCGTCAGCACCTGGTACAGCTCACGCCGCTTGAAGTGACGGCGGAGCGCCCGGAACTCCGCCGTCGCCGAGCCGGTGGCGACGATGACGGTCCCTGCGTGAATCAGGCCGCCGTCCGTCGTAATGTCCACCTGCTTCCCGGCAAGGCGAACCTTCTTCACCAGTGATCGCTCGAAGACGACGGCCTTGCGGCGCGTGGCTGCGTCCGCCATCCCGAGGCACGCGCGATACGGATCGAGCATGAAGCCGTCGCGCATGCGGACGCCGACCAGCGCGTCGATATTCAGCGCGCTCTTGACCTGCTTCTGGGAGAGCCACGCAACGTCGAGACCGGCCTCTTCCCTGGCCTCGTATTCCTTCCGGAACAGCTTCTCGTCTCCGCGCGCGGCCACCACGATCAGCGGATGGGGCTCGACGCTGCACTTGACCTTCAGCCGGCGCAGCAACGCGGCCGCCTCGGCCGACGCTCGGTTCCAGCTCTCGAAGGCGTGACGCGCCGCCCGCAACCCATGCGCGGCCGCCACGTCTCGAAACGCGGGGCCGGGATCGGGCAGCAGGAGTCCCGGGCTGCGGCCGCTGCTGCCCTGGCCTATGCGGTCCCGCTCGAGCAGGACGACTTTCAGGCCCGCGGCCGAGCACGCCTGCGCCGTGGCACAGCCGGTCAACCCGCCGCCCACGATGACGACGTCAGCCGTCGCCTCGCCCCGAAAGCGCGGATAGTCAGGCCGCTTTGCGACGGGAAACTGGTGAATCCACGGAGAAACGCCGTAGCGGGGTTTCATGTCAGGTCAAAGAGCAAACGTCAGATCGTAATCTAAGATCAGCGACACGATGATGCGCCGTCCTGCCCTGAGCGGAGTCGAGGGGGTCTTCCGCGTGTTCCTGTATGCCCTGCTGGCGCTGGCGGTCGTTGCCGTCGCCGCCGCGCTCTGGGCACGGGCGGAGCTCCGCGGCAGCCTCGCGCAGCTCGATGGAAACCGGCAGCTTCCGGGCCTCTCGGCCCCGGTGCGCGTCACCCGCGATGCCCTGGGCATCCCCACGATCGAGGGCGCAACCCGGGCCGATGTGGCTCGGGCCACCGGCTTTCTGCACGCCCAGGACCGCTTCTTTCAGATGGACCTGGCTCGCCGCCGGGCCGCCGGCGAGCTGGCCGGACTGGTCGGCGCCCGCGCGCTCCCGCTCGACCGCGAGATCCGCATCCACCGCTTTCGGGCCGAAGCGCAGCGAGCCGTACCGCTGCTACCGCCCGATCAACGGGTGGTGCTCGAGGCCTATTCCGACGGGGTCAACGCCGGACTTCGGGCGCTCGAATCGGTGCCCTTCGAATACCGCGTCCTCCGCCAGGATCCGGCAGCCTGGCGGGCCGAGGACACCTTTCTCGTCGTGCTCTCGATGTTCGTCACGCTGCAGGACGACGACGGCTCGTACGAGGCCACGCTGGCGACGATGCACGACGTGCTGCCGCCGGGGATGTTCGAGTTCCTGAATCCAAAAGGATCCGAGTGGGATGCGCCAATCGTCGGCCCCGCCTTCATGGTGCCCCCCATCCCGGGCCCCGATGTGTACGACCTGAGGGCCCGGCGGACGGGGAGATCAACTCCCAACTCCCAACCCCCAAACCCCAACGATCTGAGTAGCTTGGGCGTTGGAGATCCCGCCGAAGCCGCCATCGGCAGCAATAACTTCGCGGTCTCGGGACGACTCACGGCCGATGGCCGGGCGCTGCTCGCCAATGACATGCACCTCGGCATTCGCGTTCCGAACACGTGGTATCGCGCCGCGTTCGAGTGGCCGGATCCGTCGAATCCGTCGGAGCCACATCGCCTTTACGGCGTCAGCCTGCCGGGTGTCCCTGCGATGGTCGCCGGCAGCAATACGTACGTCGCATGGGGCTTCACCAACACCTACGCCGACTGGAACGACATCGTCCTCCTCGAAACGGATCCGGCGCAGCCCAATCGCTACAAGACCCCTGATGGGTGGCGCGAGTTCGAGCGGTTCAGCGAGGTGTTTCAGATCACCGGGCAAGACGACCAGCGCCAGGAGGTGTTGTGGACGATCTGGGGCCCCGTCATGGAACCGGACCATCGTGGGCGGATGCGTGCGTTCCGGTGGGTAGCGCATGCCGCCGACCGCCTGGCCGCGTCGGTCCTGCCGTTTGAGGGCGACCGAACGCTGGAAGAAGTGTTCGCGACCGCGAACGGGCTCGGAACGCCGGGGCAGAACATCGTCGCCGCCGATCGCTCGGGCCGGATCGGCTGGAGCGTCTACGGCTCGATCCCGCGGCGGGTGGGGATCGACGGCCAACTGCCTGCGTCCTGGGCGGACGGAGCCACAGGATGGGACGGATGGCTGAACGATGCCGAGTACCCGCGGATCATCGACCCGCCAGGTGGACGGATCTGGACCGCGAACGCGCGCGTCGTCGATGGGCAGATGCTCGCCGTCCTCGGCGACGCCGGCTACGAGATCGGGGCGCGTGCGCACATCATTCGCGATCGACTCGCCGCCCGGGACCGCTTCACGAAGACCGACCTCCTCGCGATCCAGCTCGACACGCGGGCCGAGTTCCTGTCGCGGTGGCGCGACCTGCTCGTGAAGACCCTGACGACCGCGGCAGTCACTGGAAACCCCACGCGCGCGTCGCTCAAGGACATCATCGAGCATCGATGGACCGGCGAGGCCGCGCCCGATTCCGCCGCGTACCGGTTCACGCGCGCATTCCGCGACAGGGTGTCCGAGCGAGTGATGGGCTTCGTGCTCTCCGAGTGCTACGACGCCGATCGTGGCTTTGACTACACCAACATTCGCCGCCGTGAGGCGTCGATCTGGAAGCTGGTCACGGAGCAGCCGCAGCATCTATTGGATCCGCAGTACGACTCATGGCCGGAGTTGCTGCTCGCGGCGGCCGACGCCACCATTGAGCAGGCGACGCGTGAAGGCCCTGACGATCTCGGGGCGCACCCCTGGTCGGAGTACAACGTCGTGGCGTATCGGCATCCACTGTCGGCGGCAATTCCTTTCGCCGCCCGCTGGCTCGACATGCCGCGCCTGCCGCTGCCGGGCGATCTCTATACGCCGCGCGTGCAGTGGGGCAACATCGGCGCCTCCGAGCGCGTGATCGTCTCACCAGGTCGCGAAGCCGAGGGCATCATGCACATGCCGACCGGCCAGAGCGGCCATCCGCTCTCGCCCTTCTACGCGAACTCGCATGCCGCGTGGGCCAGCGGCGAAGCGACGCCATTTCTTCCAGGTCAAGCTCTACACGCACTCACGCTCACGCCCTAGGCGGAATACCGTGCGCATCGGCCAGACGGTCGGTAAATGGATGCACTTCTGCTTTGCGTGCGGAAAGCCTCGACCTCTAGCCAGACCAGATTCCATCCGTACGTCTGGAAAACGCGCCAGGCTCGCGCGCTTTTTCACCTTGACCTAGCCACAGAGTCACAGAGACACAGAGGTTTCTAAGCTTTCTCTCTGTGACTCTGCGTCTCTGTGGCCCGTGATCGTGAAACTCGAAGTGGGTTTCAGATCAGCAACGCATCCCGCGCCGCGAGCACGCGATCCTGGGCTTCCTCCACCGTTCGGGCGACCGCCGTGAGGTGTCCCATCTTGCGACCTGGACGCGGGTCGGTCTTTCCGTAGAGGTGCAGCTTGACGTCGGTGAAGCGGCAGGCCGCCGCCCAGTTCGGCTCGCCGTCAACCCAGAGCTCGCCGAGCAGGTTGGCCATCGCCGCGGGCCGCGGGATCTCCGGTGACCCGAGCGGCAGCCCGCAGATCGCCCGCACCTGCTGCTCGAACTGACTGGTCAACGCGGCATCGATGGTGAGATGGCCTGAGTTGTGGGGCCGCGGCGCGATCTCGTTCACGAGCAGCTCCCCGTCGGTGCTCAGGAAGAACTCCACGCAGAGGACGCCGACGTACTGCAGCCCACGCAGGATCTCCCTGGTGATCTCCGCAGCCTGCGCGGCGATCGCCGGCGGGATCGCCGCTGGCACCGTTGTCACGTCGAGGATGTGGTTGCGGTGCCGATTCTCGAACGGAATGTACTCGGCCACCTCGCCCGTGGCGCCGCGGGCGGCCACCACCGAGATCTCCGCCTGCAGGCTGATGAATTTCTCGACCACGGCCTCCTGGTGGCCGATGGCCGTCCAGATGTGCTCGATGTCGGCGGGTGTCGTGACCTTGTGCTGGCCCTTGCCGTCATAGCCGAACGCCGCGGTCTTGATCACGGCGGGCGTGCCGACGCGCGCCACCGCCTCCCATAGTTCGTCGAGCGTCGCGGCGCGCGCGAAGGGTGCCGTCGGAATACCGCGGTCGGCGAGAAACGTTTTCTCCCGCGCCCGTTCCTGCGCCGTGTGCAGCGCCACGCCGGAGGGCCGCACAGGCGCCAGCGCCTCGATGGCGTCAACCGCCTCGCTGGGCACGTTCTCGAACTCGAACGTCACGACCTCGACGCCGCCCGCAAACGTGCGCAGCGCATCGAGATCCTCGTAGGGAGCGGTGACTTCGAGATCGGCGACCTGGCCGGTTGGCGAATCTTCTTCCGGAGAGAACGTGTGGACGCGGTAGCCCATGCGCCGCGCGGCAAGAGCGAACATGCGGCCAAGCTGACCGCTTCCCAGCACCCCAAGCGCGGCACCCGGACCGATCACCCGGCTCACGGCAGTTGTTCCCGGCGGACCTTCTCCGTCTGCTCCTGACGGAACTCGCGCAGCTTCGACCGAAGGTCAGGGCGCGAATTGGAGAGGATCGAAACGGCGAGCAGCCCCGCGTTGATTGCGCCGGGCTTTCCGATCGCCAGCGTGCCGACCGGCACGCCGCCGGGCATCTGGACGATGGAGAGGAGCGAATCGAGCCCCTGCAGCGCAGCGCTCTGCACCGGAACTCCGAGAACAGGGACGACGGTCTGGGCCGCCACCATGCCCGGCAGGTGCGCGGCGCCGCCGGCGCCGGCGATGATCACCTCGATGCCGCGTGCTTCCGCGCCAGTCGCGAACTCCGCCATCCACGCCGGCGTGCGGTGCGCCGACACGATGTGGCGCTCGTGAGGAATCTCGAAGCGCTCCAGCACCTCGACGGCATGCTGCATCGTCTCCCAGTCCGACGATGAGCCCATGACGACGGCTACAAGCGGTGGCAGGCGTGCCTCCTACATCCCCATGCGCTTCTTCAACTCGCTGTTGATCGCATCCATGAACTCCTCGGTCGTGAGGAAGGGATGATCGGCGCCCACGAGGAGCGCGAGGTCCTTCGTCATCCGTCCCGATTCGACGACGTCCACGCAGACTTTCTCGAGGGTGTCGGCGAAGGCCACGACTTCGGGCGTGCCATCGAACTGACCGCGGTACTGCAGACCGCGCGTCCAGGCGTAGATCGAGGCGATCGGGTTGGTCGACGTCGGCTTGCCCTGCTGGTGCATCCGGTAGTGACGCGTCACCGTCCCGTGCGCGGCTTCCGCTTCGACGGTCTTGCCGTCGGGTGCCATCAGCACCGATGTCATCAGGCCGAGTGAACCGTAGCCCTGCGCGACCGTGTCCGACTGCACGTCGCCGTCGTAGTTCTTGCAGGCCCAGAGATAACCGCCGCTCCACTTGAGGCTGGCCGCCACCATGTCGTCGATCAGGCGGTGCTCGTAGGTCAGCTTCTTCGCTTCGAACTTCGCGCGGAACTCGGTTTCGAACACGCGCTCGAACGTGTTCTTGAAGGTGCCGTCGTAGACCTTGAGGATGGTGTTCTTGGTTGAGAGATAGACCGGGTAGTTGCGTCCGAGGCCATAGGTAAAGCAGGCGCGGGCGAACCCTTCGATCGACGCGTCGAGATTGAACATGCCGAGCATGATTCCGCTGCCGGGCGCCTTGATGACCTCACGTTCGATCGGCTCTCCGCCATTGGCCGGCGTCCAGCTCATCTTGAGCGTGCCTGCCGACGGAAAGTGGAAGTCCTGCGCGCGATACTGGTCGCCGAAGCCATGACGGGCGACCACTACCGGCTTGTCCCAGTGCGGCACGATGCGCGGGACGTTGCGGCAGATGATCGGCTCGCGGAAGATCGTCCCATCCAGGATGTTGCGGATGGTGCCGTTCGGCGAGCGGTACATCTGCTTCAGGCCGAATTCCTTGACC
>CAMCNL010000059.1 GCA_945876205.1 Candidatus Sulfopaludibacter sp. SbA3 | reverse complement strand
CGAGGTGTCGGGCGACAGGTCCCTAGACCTTGCCCCTGACCGTTAACCAGAACCCAAACCCTAAACCGGGAACCCTGAACCGAACCTGAACACGAACCCGGAACAAGATATGGAACCGGGAACAAACGCGGTTTCGCTAGGCGCTACTTCAGTCGCGGTGCTCTCCAGGGCCGACTCGATCCGTCATTGAGAGACCGTGCGCGTTCTAGACCGACCAGGGTTCAGGTCTGGGTGCACCACGTCGAAGAACTTTTCGCGTTCTGGCAGACGCGACGATCTACCGCAATCGGGACGGGTCGATGTCCTGGTAGCCGCCGGGAAGGCCGATGCTTCCGTAGTTGCCGGGGCTTCCGGCGTCCGCGATACTCTCGGTCGATTCGGTATTTCCGAAGTTCGTGGTTCGGTATCCCGAGGCGCGATTGGACACGAGGCGATTGCCGGCGATCACTTCGCCAAGATAGCCGCCGCTGATGTCGACGTAGATTCCGAAGGGCTCGATCACCCGTCCGATGTTCGTGCCGCCCGTGGCGTAGAGGCGCCCCTCCGCGACATTGGCGATGTGATTTCCGCGGCTGTCGAATAACCTCGCCATGTCTATATTGCCCTACCCAGCTTACCGGCTTTATGCCAGGCTCGCTACGGAGCCACTTCTGTAGGCGGCGCGCTCCAAGCTCGGCTGGCGCCGTCGTTCATCGACAGCGCGTGTTGCAGCCCGATCAGGATCAGGTCTGGATGTACCGCATCGAACAGCTTCTCGCGCTCGAAGAGTCGTGAGAATCCGCCGGTGCCGATGACGAGGACCGGCTCTCCCTTGAACGTCTGGGTACGAATCTGGCGCGTGAGCTCCTGCACCACGGCGCGGTTGCCGAAGTAGAGGCCTGACTGGATGCACTCGACGGTCGAGCGGCCGACGAGGTCGGCGGGCGGCACGATCTCGACATTGGGGAGTCTTGCCGTGTTCTTCTCCAGCGCTTCCATGGAAATCCGGATGCCAGGGACGATGATGCCGCCGAGGAAGTCGCGGGTGGCACTGACGGCATCGAACGTCGTCGCCGTGCCGAAGTCGACGACGATGACGTTCTGGTCGGGATAGAGGTGCGTCGCCGCGATGGCGTTGGCGATGCGGTCGGGTCCGACTTCGAGCGGGTTGCGATAGCGGATCTTGAGCCCGGTCTTGGCGCCGGCCTGAAGAATGAAGGGATCGAGGCCGAAGTACTTCCGGCAACAGCTGCGAAGCGAGTAGATCAACTCCGGCACGACCGAGCAGACGGCGATCTGCTCGACGCTGGCCGGATCGCCGCCGTTCTCGCGAAGAACGCTGCGCAGAAACAGCCCGAGCTCGTCGGAAGAGGTAGGGGGCCGCGACTGCTTGCGGAAACGGATCGTCAGCTCGCCCTCGTGAAAGACACCACCGAAGATCTGGCTGTTGCCGACATCCAGCGCAAGAATCATCCCCGGCCTCCAAGCGGCACATTGTCGATCAATCGCACGTCGCCAAGGCGCACGGCGCCGAACCGGCGGCCAGCCCGGTCTTCGACATAGTCCACAGCAAAGCCCGCCGCACGAAGGTCACGACAGGCCGCGCCGGCTGTCGGCGCCGACAACAAGGTGCGGTAGAACTGCGGCGCCTTCTCACGGTCCGATGGCGGAAGACGACGATTCCGCGAGCTGAGGGCCAGGCCGTCCGCCTCGCGCACGGTGGGGCAGCCGACGATGGTGGTCGGAATGAAGAACGCCTCCGCCATCCCTCGCACGAGCATGAGCTGTTGCCAATCCTTCTCGCCGAAGTAGGCGCGCTCAGCCGAGGCGATCTGCAGCAGCTTCATGACCACGGTCAACACGCCGTCGAAGTGGCCTGGACGGCTTCCGCCTTCGAGCACGCGCGAACGCTCGGTCTCCGTGACGCGATAGCGATAGCCATCAGGGTAGAGCTCGACGTCGCGTGGGAGGAGGACAGATTCGGTCCCTTCGGCGCGCAGCATCCCCAGGTCGTCCTCTGTGGTTCGAGGGTAGCCGGCGAGATCGCCAGGGTCGTCAAACTGCGTTGGGTTGACGAAGATGCAGACGAGCGTGCGATCGTTCTCGGCCCGGCTGCGGCGCACCAGCGAGAGGTGTCCTTCGTGAAGCGCGCCCATGGTCGGGACGAATCCGAGCGACAACCCGTCACGCCTTTGCGCCAGACGCTCGGCACGCCAGGCGGGAAGGGTGTCGAAGACCCGGGTCACGAGTAGCTCTCCTCGGGCGACGGAAACCTCGCTTCTTTCACGTCAGCGGCGTAGCGGTTCAACGCATCGGTCAGCAGGCATTCGCCGTCGATATAGCGGCGGACAAACCGTGGCGTGTGGGTGGTGTCGACGCCCCAGAGATCCTGCAGGACGAGCACCTGGCCGTCGGTGCCAGCGCCCGCGCCGATCCCGATCGTCGGAATCGTCAATTCGGACGTAATGGAGGCCCCGAGATCGGCAGGCACGCACTCGAGCACGATCGAGAAGCAACCCAGGCTTTCGAGCGCATGCGCCTCGCGCAGCAGTCGCACCGCGGCGGTGTCGCTTCTTCCCTGTACTCGGAACCCACCGAAGGCGTTGACCGACTGCGGCGTCAGGCCGATGTGTCCCATGACCGGCACGCCCGATCCGATGATGTGGCTGATGACGTCCTCGTGGCCGTCGACGCCTTCGAGCTTCACCGCCTGCGCGCCGCTGCTCATCAATGCGCCGACCGCCGTCATCGCCTCCGCGATCCCCTTGCGGAACGAGAGGAATGGCATGTCCGCAATCACGAACGTATCAGGGGCGGCACCAGCCACCGCTCGCGTGTGCATCGCCATCAGCTCGACAGTGGCCGCAACCGTCGTGTCATGCCCGTGCATGACCATCGCGGCCGAGTCGCCGACCAGGATCGCGTCCACGTTGGAACGCGCCACGAGTCGGGCAGACCAGGCGTCGTAGGCAGTGACGATGGAGATCTTGCGACCTTCTGCCTTGTAACGGGCAAAGTCGAGGACGTCGTCGAGGCGGGGGCGCGCGATCTCGGGTACCTGTCGCATGGATCAGGTCCTTTCTGGTAACTGATGACTGACAACCGACAACTGGCAACTGAAGGTCGCCGTTCTCTCGAATCGACGCCTTCGGCCAATCTTAGCGCGGCTACCTGCCTGATCCGAGTGCTATTCTGTACTCGTTCATGAGGTGGCAACGGAAAGCGCGCGTCGGCGTGGCGATCTTTGGGATCGTCTTCGCAATCGTGGTGTACGCCGCGATTGGCGAGCGCCAGACGTCGACCCCTGCGGCGCGGCCCTCGCGTTTCGACCCCCGGGCCGTCCTCGAGAGTATCGGCAGCAAGGTGCAGCAGGTGCGCCTCGCCAAGCAGGACTACGTCGTCGAAGCCGACCGGCAGCTCACCTACGAAGACGGCAGCACCAGGCTCGTTGGCGTCCGGATCCGGATCCCCGATCGCGAGGGTCGCGACGTGACCATCTCCGGACGCGAAGCGCAGTCCACCGGCAGCGATCAGAAGGAGCTGCAGCTCGTTGGCGACGTGAAACTGGCGTCCAGCGACGGCTTCGAGATGACCACCGAGAGCGCCTCGTTCGATCAGAACACCGGCCTGCTCAAAGCGCCGGGCGCCGTGTCGTTTCACAAGGCCGGCCTCAGCGGTGAAGGCGTCGGCATGACCTACGACAACAACAACTCGATCCTGTCGCTGACCGAGATGGCCCACGTGATGCTGCGAGACGCCGACGAGTCGGTGAGGATGGAATTCACCGCTGGCGCCGCGACGCTGGTGCGCCACGACCACCTCGAGCTGATCGGCTCGATGGAGGCACACCGCGGTGAGCAGGTGCTCGAAGCGAACCACGGCCTCGCTCGGCTCACCGAAGACGAGGAGCACATCACTTTCATCGAGCTGCGCGGCGACTCCCGCGTGTCGGGCGGCGGCGCGTTCGATTCGATGTCCGCACGCGACATCGACCTTCATTACTCGGCCGACGGCGAGGTGCTCGAGCGAGTCGTCCTGACCGGCGCCGGCGCGATCGCGATGGTCGGGAAGGACGGCGTCGACGGCCGGCAGTTCATCGGCGAGACGCTTGATCTGGCGTTTGCGCCCGACGCGTCGCTGACCAAGGCGATTGGCCGCGGCAACGTTCGCGTCGATCTTCCAGGCGGCGTGAGCGCAGCGGGCCGAAGCGTCACGGCGCAGGCGTTCGATGGGGCTGGTCAAGCAGGCAAGGGCCTGACCGCCGCGCGATTCACCGACCGCGTGGAATACAAGGAAGAGGCGCAGGGGAAGAATCCTCCGCGCAGTGCGACCTCCAACCAGTTGGTCATCGGCTTCGCCAACGACGTCGTCACGAGCGCGCAGTTCACCGGCGCGGTGAAGTTCATGGAACGAGGGGGACTGAACGCTTCCGCCTCCGAGGCCAAGTACGATCCCGCCAGGGGCACGCTGCAACTTGTGGGAACCGACGCCGGCGGCGGACCTCGCGTGGCCAACGATCAGATCGTCATCGAAGCCGGCGGGATCGACGTCACGCTGCAGGGCGGCCTGATGATGGCGAAGGACAACGTCAAGACCACGCTGCGGCCGCGCAAAGACAGCAAGCTGCCCGGCCTGCTCAAGGATGGCCAGGGGGCCAACGTCAACGCCAACGCGCTCGAGTACCAGGGGGGCGGAGGCAAGGCGATCTATACCGGCGCCGCCGCGCTCTGGCAGGGAGACACGGCGATTCGCGGAGATGTCATCACGCTCGATCAGGAGAAGGGCGACCTGATCGCCGCCGGTGCGGCGCGGTCGACACTGATGCTGGATACCGGCGCATCGGACGGCACCGCGGCCGAAATCCGCTACGACGATGCGAAGCGGCTGATTACCTATAACGCGCCACCGCCGGCGCTGACGCCGCTCGTGCCCGCCGTCGTGGCGCCCGCGGCGATTGCGCCGGCGGCGCCGAGAACGAGCGCTGCACCCTCATCTGCACCTGCACCTGCACTAGCTGCACCTGCACCCCTGACAATCCCTGCCGCGTTGCAGCCCCATATCATCGGAACTCAGGGCGACATCCGAGCGGACCGCATCGAGATCAAGCTAGGCGCCGAGAACGGCAAAGCCGATCGCCTGGAGGCGTACACCAACGTGACCGTGCGGGTCGATGTCCGCGTCGCGACTGGCAACCGCCTGACGTATTTCTCGGAGGATGAGCGGTACCTGCTCGCGGGCGCGCCCAACGTCGGCGTCTCCGTCGTCGAAGGGTGCCGCCAGACCTCCGGCAAGACGTTGACCTTCTTCAAGTCGACCGATAGGATCATCGTCGACGGCAACGAGGAGCTTCGCACGCAGACCAAGCGCGGCGGACCATGTCCCGAGTCGCCCGCTCGGTAATGTCCACACTTAAAACCCACGAGCTCACCAAGTCCTACGGCGGCCGCACGGTGGTGCGCGGCGTCAGTCTCGAAGTGGGATCCGGTGAAGTCGTCGGACTGCTGGGCCCGAACGGCGCCGGCAAGACCACCACCTTCTACATGACCGTCGGCCTGACCGTGGCCGATTCGGGCCGGGTGATCCTCGACGGCGAGGATGTCACCGACGACCCGATGTACGTCAGGGCGCGGAAGGGCATTGGCTACCTGCCGCAGGAGCCGTCGATCTTTCGCGGCCTCACGGTCGAACAGAACATCCTCGCGATTCTCGAGACGCTCGATCTGAATCACGCCGAGCGCCAGAAGCGGCTCGCGGAGCTGCTCGCGGAGTTGAACCTGGCGCCACTCGCGAAGGCGCCGGCCTACACACTGTCGGGGGGCGAGCGCCGGCGCGCGGAGATCACGCGCGCCCTCGTCATCTCACCGCGCTTCATCCTGCTCGACGAACCGTTCGCGGGCATCGACCCAATCGCGGTGACGGACATTCAGAACATCATCTTTCACTTGAAGGAGCGCGGCATCGGCGTGCTCGTGACCGATCACAACGTGCGCGAGACGCTGCGCATCACCGATCGGGCATACATCGTGCACGATGGCGTAATCTTCAAGAGTGGAACACCCGAGTCGCTTGCCGCAGACGAGGATGTACGCCGGATTTATCTGGGGGACGCGTTCCGCTTGGACTAAGATGATTTTGATACAGATGGGCGCACAGCTGAGCCACTGACGTCATGGCGATCTCGCAGAAACTGCACACAAAGCTCGTCCAGAAGCTGATTCTGACGCCATCGCTTCAGCAGGCCATCAAGCTCCTCCCGATGTCCACGCTCGAGCTGTCGGAGCTCCTCAACCAGGAGATGGTTGAGAACCCGATGCTCGAAGAAGTGCCGACCGAAGAGCTTCAACCGGTTGAGGCGTCCCAGGAAAAGCAGGAAGAGAAGCCGGCGACGGAGAAGACCGACACCTGGGACGACCAGGACTACGAGTACTTCTTCGGCGACTACCTCGACGATGGCTACAAGGCGCGGACGCCGACCGAGGTCAAAGAGCTTCCGCCGATCGAGAACACGCTTTCCACCTCAGCGTCACTCGCCGACCACCTCCTCTGGCAGTTGTCGATGCAGACCGATGAACCGCTGATCCGGGAGATCGGCGAAGCGATCATCGGCAACCTCGATGATGACGGCCAGTTGGTCGCGACCGTCGAGGAGCTCGCCACGATGGGCCCCTGGGCGACCGGGGAGGTCGAGCGCGCGCTCAGCCTCGTCCAGAGCTTCGACCCGATTGGCGTGGCCGCCCGCGACCTGCAGGAGTGCCTGCTGCTGCAGTTGCGGCGGACGGCCCTGAACGGGGCGCCTGGCGACAACGCGATCGCCGAGAAGATCGTCACCGAGCACATGCGGCTCCTGCAGAACCACCAGGTGCCTGAGCTCGCCCGCAAGATGGGGATGTCGATCGACGACCTGAAGCAGTACATCGAGCAGATTCGCCACCTCGATCCCAAGCCGGGAAGCCGCTTCAATCCCTCGCAGTCGCAGTACGTGATTCCCGATGTCTACATCGTGAAGATCGAGGATCAGTACGTGGCGGTGCTCAACGAGGAAGGGCTGCCGCAGCTTCGCATCAGCCCGGTCTATCGCCGCCTGCTCGACAAGACGGCCGTCGAGAACACCGACGAGACGCGCGCCTACGTGAAGGACAAGTTCCGCTCGGCGCTGTGGCTGATCAAGTCGGTGGAGCAGCGGCAGAAGACGATCCACAAGGTGGCGTCGAGCATCATCAACTTCCAGCGTGACTTCCTGGATCACGGCATCGAGTACCTGCGTCCGCTGGTGCTGCGCGATGTCGCCAACGACATCGGGATGCACGAGTCGACCGTCAGCCGCGTGGTGACGAACAAGTACATGCACACGCCGCAGGGCGTGTTCGAGATGAAGTACTTCTTCCACAGCGGCATCGCCAGCTCCTACGGCGAAGCGGTGTCGTCGGTCACCATCAAGCAGCGCATCCGGAAGATCATCGAGCAGGAAGACCCCAGGAAACCCTTGAGCGATTCGAAGATCGTGAGCATCCTGCAGCGCGAAGGCCTCGAGCTGGCGCGCCGCACGATCGCGAAGTATCGCGAAGAGCTGAAGATCCCGACATCAAACCAGCGCAAAGTCCTGTATTGACCCACACCATGCGTCTCGAACTCACCGGCCGACACATCACCATCACGCCTGCGCTCAAGAAAGCCGTCGAGCAGAAGCTGGCCCATGCGGGAAAGATGCTTCATGACGGCGCCGTATCGGCGCAGGTGGTCATCACCGCGCTGAAGACACGCTGCAACGCCGAAGTGACGCTGCACGCCCGCGGCGGCCATTTCATGCACGGCGAGGCCACCGGGCCCGACGCGCAGACCGCCATCGCCGCGGCCTTCGACAAGATCGACCGGCAGGCGCAAAAGCTCAAGAGCAAATGGACCGAGGGCAAGCGGCAGGGCATCTCGGCCGCCAAGGCCGCCGCGGCGGCACCGCGTCGAGAAAAGGGCGGGCGCCTCGCTGCCGACGGCCAGCTCGACGGCGCCGAGCGGCAGATCCGGATCGTCCGCGCGCGGCGCTACCAGGTGAAGCCGATGTCGGTGGACGAAGCCGCGCTCGAAGTGGGCGACGACCAGTCGAACTTCGTGGTGTTCAGAAACTCCGACACCGACACGGTCAACGTCCTCTTCCGGCGGCCTGACGGCAACCTCGGGTTGATCGAACCAGAGGCGTAACCACCATGGCGCCCTCGGTCACCGTCGGCGGGCTGCTGCAAAGCCGGCCGGAGACGCTTGGCCTGCCGCTCGAACTGCTGAGCGGTGACGCGGGCCTCGATCGGGTGATCACCAGCCCCCACATTCAGAAGACCGGCCTCGCGCTCGCGGGGTTCCACGAATACCTGCAGCCCGAACGCATCCTCGTGCTCGGCGAGAGCGAGGTGCGGTATCTCGAAAGCCTTGAAACCAGCGCCCGGACGAGCTCACTCTGGGCGGCATTCAGCCACAACATTCCCTGCGTGCTGATTACCGGTGGCTGGGATCCGCCACCCGAGCTGCTCGCGGCCTCGGAACGGTATCGTCTGCCCGTGCTGCGCACCGCCGTCCCGACACCGCTGGCGATCGCCAGGATCACCGCCCTCCTCGACGACACGCTGGCGGTGCGCGAGCTCGTGCACGGGGTGCTGATCGACATCCTCGGCCTCGGGGTGCTGATCGTGGGGGAGAGCGGCATCGGCAAGAGTGACTGTGCGCTCGACCTGGTCGTTCGCGGACACCGCCTGGTGGCCGACGACGCCGTCGAGGTCCGGCGGCGGGGAGAAACGGCCATTATCGGCACCTGCCCAGACCTGACGCGCTTTCACATGGAAGTGCGCGGCCTCGGCGTGATCAATATTCGTGATTTATTCGGCGTGGCGGCGACGCGTATGTCCAAGCGGGTCGAGCTGGTGGTGCAGCTCGAGCGGTGGGATCCGGCGCGGGAGTACGATCGCCTGGGGCTCGACGACAACTTCTTCGACCTGGCTGGGGCGAAGGTGCCGTTGATCCAGATGCCGGTCGCACCCGGCCGAAGCCTGGCCATCCTCGTCGAAGTAGCCGCGCGCAATCAACTGCTGCGGATGCGCGGCCGGCATGCGGCGCGGGACCTGGCGGCGCGCCTCGATCAGCATCTCAAGGACCTCGAGGCCGAGACCGACATGGAAGCCGACGAGGACGTGGAGCACGGGGGACATCGGTGAAGAAGGTCGCGCAGAAGACGGTCAAGGCGCGGAGCAGCCGGCGAACGCCTGGCGTCCGCGGCACGCGCCGCTTCGTCATCCTCACGGGGCTGTCCGGCTCGGGTAAGACCCAGGCGATCCGCGCGCTCGAGGACCTCGGCTACTTCTGCATCGACAACCTGCCCACCCAGCTCATTCCGACGATGGCCGACCTGTCGACGCGGGAGGGTGCCGGCCTCGACAAGGTGGCGATCGTCGTCGACATCCGCGAAAGCGGGTTCCTCACGCAGTTCGCGCGCGTCTACCGCAAGCTCAAGGCGCAGTCGGAGGTGAATCCGACGCTGATCTTCCTCGAGGCCAGCCACTCGACGCTGGTGCGGCGGTTCAGTGAGACGCGGCGGCCCCATCCGCTGGCGCCCGATCGATCCGTCGCCGAAGGGATCACCGAGGAGCGCGAGAAGCTGAATGCCATCCGCTCGACGGCCGACCTGGTGCTCGACACGTCGAACCTGACGGTGCACGAGCTGCGTGAGATCTTCATGCGCATGTCGCGCGACGGCCGCCCGAAGGCGGAGATGATCGTCAACATGGTCAGCTTCGGGTTCAAGAACGGCGTGCCGCTGGACGCCGACCTGGTGTTCGACGTCCGGTGCCTGCCAAACCCGCATTTCGTCAATCATCTGCGGCCGTTGACCGGGCGGGATAAGCCCGTGGAGCGGTACATGCGCAAGCATCCCGCGACGCTCGATTTCATCGACAAGCTGACGTCGTTTCTGAAGTTCGCGCTCCCGCACTACGTCCAGGAAGGGAAGAGCTACCTGACCGTGGCCATCGGCTGTACCGGCGGGCGGCACCGGTCGGTGATGATCGCCGAAGCGCTCAAGAAGACGCTCGGAGAGGTCAAGGGCGTGCGCCTGCGCGTCAAGCATCGCGACTCATGATTGGGGTAGTCGTCGTGACACACGGGCAACTCGCGACCGAGTTGCTGAATGCAGCCGAGACCATCGTCGGCGAGCTGCCGCGGTTTGCGGCGGTGTCGATCGGCTGGCATGAGGACACGGAAGATGCGCGCGGCGAGATCGCCGAGGCGCTCGCGCGCGTGCAGCAGGGTCAGGGCGTGCTGATCCTCACGGACATGTTCGGGGGAACGCCGTCGAACCTGGCGATGACCTTCCTGGGCGAGGACAACGTCGAGGTGATCACCGGCGTAAACCTGCCGATGCTGATCAAACTGGCGAGCCTGAACGAACAGGCGAGCCTGATCGAGGCCGCACGTGAGATGCGCGAGCACGGCAGGAACGCCATCTGGGTGGCGTCGGACCTGCTACGGGAGAAGAAAGCATGAACCACGAAGATCACGAAGATCACGGGAATCCTATTTGGTTTCGTGTTCTTCGTGTCCATCGTGACCTTCGTGGTTAGGAAGTCTTCGTGATCTTGTGGGGACACAGGAATGACGTCGCGCACGGTCACGGTGAGTAATGCGCTCGGCCTGCATGCACGGGCGGCGGCGAAGTTCGTTCATCTCGCCAGCCGGTTCGCGTCGCAGATCCGCGTGACTCGCGACACGAAGGTCATGGACGGAAAGAGCATCATGGGCATCCTGCTGCTGGCCGCCTCGCGCGGTACCGCCATCCTGATCTCGGCCGAGGGCTCGGATGAGGCGGCAGCGATTGACGCGCTCGTGCAGCTCGTCGAGTCCGGATTTGGTGAGGAATCGTGGAACGTCTAAAGGGCATCGGGGTGTCATCCGGCCTGGCGGTCGGTCCGGCGCTGGTCGCGATCCAGCGGACGCAGGTCATCCGCTTTCCAATCGCGCAAGACCGGGTGGCGCGGGAGCTCTCGGCGCTCGAACGCGCACGCGTGCGCTCGCACGAGCAGATCTCGCAGATCCGCCGGCGCATCGCCGGGTTGAAGGGCGCCGACCTGGCCGCCATCTTCGACGCGCAGTTGCTGCTCCTCGATGACCCGATGGTGGTCGGCCGCGCCGCCCGCATCGTGATGGACGAGCGCGTCAACGCGGAGTGGGCCGTGCAACGCGCCGTCGATGAGCTCGCCGTCGTCTTCAACGACGTCGAAGACCCGTACTTGCGTGAGCGCAAGGGCGACCTGCATGACGTCGCGGGACGGCTTCGCATGAACATGCGGGGAGAGAATGGCGGCGTCCGCGATCTCCTGCACGATCTCGAACAACCGTGCGTGCTGGTGGCCGACGAGCTGACGCCGTCGGTCGTCGCGCAGCTCGACTGGACGCGGATCCGCGGCTTCGCCACCGACGCGGGCAGCCGCACCTATCACACCGCCATCCTGGCGCGATCGCTGGGCGTGCCGGCGGTCGTCGGGCTGCACGACGTCAGCAAGCGCATTCCCTCGGGCGCGTGGCTCATCATCGACGGCGACACCGGCGACATCACCATCGACCCGCCCACCAGCGTCCGCGAGGAAGCCGAGAACCGCGCCAGGCGGTCGAGACTCGAGCCGACGCCGCCGCGCGCCGGCGAGGGCCCCACCGAGACCCGGGACGGCGTTCGCATCCATCTGCAGGCCAATATCGAGCGCTCCGACGATGTGCCGGCGGCGCTGGCGTCGGGTGCGGAAGGGATCGGGTTGTACCGGTCGGAGTTCCTGCTGGTGGGCGGCCCGCCCAACATGGCGGGCGAAGACGAGCAGTACGAGGTCTACAAGCAGGTGGTCGAGGGCATGGCGCCCCGGCCGGTGACGATTCGGACCTTCGACATCGACGAGCGTCAACTGGCGCGTCCGCTGGTGGACGCCGCGCTCGACGCGCGCTGGTTTCCCGAGCACGAGCGTGTCGGCCACGCCGGCCTGCGCGGCATCCGGTTCGGCCTGGCACAACCCGCCATCTTCAAGACGCAGCTGCGGGCACTGATGCGCGCCGCCGCCCACGGATCGCTCCGCATCCTCTTTCCGTTCGTCTCGTCGGTGCACGAGGTGCGCGCCGCCAGGGTGTTGATCGCCGAAGTACGCGCCGACCTCGAGGCGCGTGGCATCCCGGTGGGGAAGCCCGCGGTCGGCATCATGATCGAGGTGCCGTCGGCCGCCTTCACCGCCTCGCTGCTCGCGCGCGAGGTCGATTTCTTCACGATTGGCACCAACGACCTCATTCAATACACCCTCGCGGTGGACCGCACCGACGAGCGCGTGTCGGATCGGTACGAGCCGCTGCATCCGGCGGTGCTCCGGCTGCTGCGCCAGGTGCGCCGCGGCGCGATGCGCGAAGGCATTCCCGTCGCGGTGTGCGGCGAGATGGCGTCGGATCCACTCCTGCTGCGGCTGCTGATCGGCTGCGGCCTCACGGAATTCAGCATGACTCCGGGGGCGCTGCCGATGGCCCGCCGCGTCATTCAGGACACGAGCGCCGGCGAGATGGCCCGCATCGCCGCGCGGGTGCTCACGCTGGGCACGGTGGACGACATCGAGCAATTTTTATTGGAGTCGTTTGCCAAGTCAGGTGAACGCAATGAGGTCAAGACCCGATGAGCGCTGATCGTATTGAAAAGCCCTGGGGCTATGAGCTGCACTGGGCCAAGACAGAGCGGTATGTCGGCAAGATCCTGCACATCAAGGCCGGACATGCGCTGAGCCTGCAGTATCACAACATGAAGGACGAGACGATCTTCCTGCAGACGGGCAAGATGCTCTTCGAGTACGAAGAAAAGAAGGGCGAGCTCAAGAAATGGGAGATGAAACCGGGCGACGCCTATCACGTCGTCCCGCACACCGTTCATCGCATGACCGCGATTGAAGATTGCGATGTGCTGGAGGTATCGACCCCCGAGCTTGACGATGTCGTCAGGCTCGAGGATCGCTACGGGCGCGAAGGGACCTAGAACGGAATATCGTCGTCGGTGATCGGTTCCATCGGCGGCTCGTCTCCGCCGCCATGCTGGGCTCCGCCGCGATCGCCGCCGCCGCCGCCGCGGTCCATGCCGCCACTGCGACCGCCGCCACCTCCGCCCCCGCCGCCGAGCAGGGTAATGCGGTCGGCTTTGATTTCGGTGGTGTATTTCTTATTGCCGTCCTTGTCGTCCCACTGGCGCGTCTGGAGCCGGCCCTCGACGTAGATCTGCTTACCCTTGGTGAGGTACTCCTGCAGGCTCTCGGCCTGCTTGCCCCAGAGCACGATGCGGTGCCACTCGGTCTTTTCCTGCTTCTGTCCAGCCTTGTCGTTCCACACTTCGGTGGTGGCAAGGTTCAACGTGGCCACGGCGGCGCCGCCGGGCGTATAGCGCAACTCGGCGTCGCGCCCGAGGTTGCCGACCAGAATGACCTTGTTTACGCTGCCCATCTATTTGAGTCCTTTCGACACCCGCTTCATGGCGTGCCTGCTCCGAAATACTACCGGCCGCTCCGTTGTCGCGGCCGGAAGATCGCGCTCGGAGGCTTGTTGTGACTAGTACGCAATCGGTCCGCACGCTCCACCAGTGTACGGGTGGTGCGTGACAGCCCAGGTCAACGCGGTTGCGTCCGGCCGAGCCGATCGAGATTCTGTTTGGCCAGGCGGCCGGCGTCGCTCTCGGGAAACATCTTGCTGACCGTATCCCACGAGTTGCGCGCGGCGTCGGCCTCGCCGAGACGCTCCTGCGCGAGCCCCCGCTTGTAGTACGCGTCGGGCACGGCGTTGGCGCCAGCGTAGTTCTGGATCACCAGATTGTATGCGGCAATGGCGTCTGGAAACTTGCCCTGCGCGAAATTGGTTTCGCCGATATAGAACTGCGCGTCATCGGAGTTCTCCGATTTGGGAAACGCGCGGAGAAACTGTTCGAAGCCGGTGATCGCGAGCGTCCATTGCCCGGCTGCGTAATCCGCCTTGGCGGTTTCGAACATGCGCGTGGGCGAGAGGCCGGCGGTTGACACGGGGGGCGCGGCCGGCGGCGCCTGCGTCGTCGGCACGGGCGCGGGCGCATTCGGGTCGGCCGGATCGAAGACTGGAGCCGGCGGAGGCGGCGCCTGCAGCGCCTGCACCGTGGACCGCAGCGCCTCGAGCTCTTCGCGCAGCGCGGCGATGCGCACGTTGGTGTCGTCGCTTCGCTCACGGATGACGCGGACGTCGTTGCCCAGGTTGTCGATCAGCAGCTTCTCATCCGCAAACCCCTTGCGCGTCGCGTCGGCGGCCTGGTCGAGGCGCGCGTTGAGCGCCTTCAGCGATTCTGTCAGCGCCTGGTTGATCGCCGCGATCGTGATGGCGAGCTGCTGCCCCTGTTCCTGCATCATCCGGACGTCCGCGGTCATCTGCTGATGCTCGCGGTTCTGCGCCATCGCCCGCGACGGCAACGCCAGCTGCGCCACCAGCGCGACCGCGCCGAGTGCCAATATCTTCTTCATCATCGACTCACCATTGACTTCCTGCGTCCTACTTCCTGCGATTTACTTTGCCGTAATCACGAAATGCGCGCGGCGGTTCTTCGACCACGCCGGCTCATCATGACCCGGATCGAAGGGAAATTCCTTGCCGTAGCTCACCGTCCGCAGGCGATCCTGCGGGATGCCGAGCGACACCAGGTAGGTCTTGACGGCGACCGCGCGCCGCTCGCCGAGCGCGAGGTTGTATTCCGCCGTACCGCGCTCGTCGCAGTGGCCCTCGAGCGTCAGCACCCACGCCGGATACCTCTTCAGGATCGCCGCGTTGGCTGACGCGACCATGCGTCCCTGGTCGTCGAGATCCGCGCTGTCGAGCGGAAAATAGACCGGCTGGAACGGGGAGTTGCGATTGAGATCGTCGAGCGAGCGGTTCGCAATCGAGTCCTCGGGCAGCGGCTCCTGGGGGATCGGCAGCGACTCTTCGACGCGCTGCGGCGGTGCAGGCGGCCGCGGGACAGCTACACCCGGCGGCGTGGCCGCGACCGGCGGGGGAGCCGGCGCCAACACTGGCTGCTGTTTCTTTCCGCATCCTGCTGCCGCCAGGCTCAGCAAGACCAGGACCGCCACCGACGTCATTCGCACGCTACGCATATTCCCCTCGAACTTCGAACCATTCCCGAACAAAGAACCCCGAACCGCAGTTTCTGCCATCAGTTCGACCACGCAGGCGTGTAGTTATCGCCCTCCCGGGTGATCTGTTTCGCTCCGCGGCCATCACGGCCGATGGTGAAGATGTGCACCCGACCGGCGCGCGTCGAGGTGAACGCGAGGTGGCGGCCGTTCGGGGAATACGCAGGACTCTCGTTTGAACCTTCCCCAAAGGTCACCTGGTGCGTCTGCCCGCTCGCGAGGTCGTAGACCTTGACGTCGTAGCCGGGGCCCGAACGCCCCGTGTACGCAATCTCGTTGAAGGGCGGAGGCGACCACGTCGGACGATCGGCGTACGACTCCGTCGTCGTCAGCCGCCGGAGGTTGAGCCCATCCGCGCCCACCACATATATCTGGGGGGTGCCCGCACGGTCTGAGGTGAAGGCGACCTGGGTGCCGGTCGGCGACCACGTAGGCGTCGTGTCAATCGCCGGATGGTTCGTCAGGCGGCGGACGCCTGACCCGTCGCGGTTCATGATGTACAGCTCCGGGTTGCCGTCGCGGTTCGACGTGAAGCAGATGCGCGTGCCGTCAGGCGAATACATCGGCAACCAGTTCTGGCCGACGCCCCTGGTCGGCTCCTCCTGCAGACCCTGATAGATCAACGCCACGAAGATGTCGGGATAGCCGCGGCGGTACGACGTATACGCGATCGAGCGCGCATCCGGCGCCCACACAGGCGTGATATTCAACTGCCGGTTGGTCGTGATGCGGCGCTGGCCGGCCCCGTCATAGTCGGTGATGTAGACCTCCTTGACGTCCCGGTTTTCCACCGAACCGACCAACTTTTCCCGGTTGCGATTCGAGGAGAAGGTCAGCTTGGTTCTCGCCACGCCACGCAGCGCCCGCTGCTGCTGGTGAATCTCGTCCGACATGGTGTGCGCATAGAGCCGCAGGTTGCCGTCGGTGCCGCTGTATTCCTTGGCAAACACCGATTGGCGCGAGCGGACGTTGTAGAGGCGCACCTCCACCTTGACCATGTTGCCCGTCTTCTGCACCGTGCCGAAGACCACGGCATCCGCACCCAGCTCGCGCCACGCGGCAAACGGGATCTGGTCCGCGGTGCGCGCCTGCGGCACCGAGGAATAGGTGTCGCGCGGAATCATGTAGAACTCGCGCTCGAAGTTCAGGTCGTCGAACAGCACCTGGCCAATCGTCTTCGCCTGCTCGGCGGCCTCAGGCGTCAGCGCGATGAAATCGGGCACGGCGTAGCGGGGCGGCGTTCCCGGGTCGCCGCTGATCACGACGGCGATTTCCGACGGCTGCTGGGGAGCCGGCGCCGCGGGTTGCTGCGGAGCCTGGGCGAGCCCGGCGACCGCCACGGCCCCGACAACGCATCCACCGATTCCGAGCCGAGCGAACAATTTCTTCTTCATGATCACCGTTGATAATCAAACGTCACGTGAATTCCCAGCGTCGGATTCGGATACTGCGGCGGTAGCTCAGGCAACCGCGTCAGCAGCAACGCCCGTTGCGCCGCATAGTCGAGCGCCACGAAGCCACTGGGCCGCTCGACGACGACCCCCTCGATCGATCCTCGACGCGTGATCGTGAACTTCATCAGCGTGGACCCGGCCACA
>CAMCNL010000058.1 GCA_945876205.1 Candidatus Sulfopaludibacter sp. SbA3 | reverse complement strand
GAGAAGTCGTAGCGCACGGGATCGTCGGCATTGATGGCTCGCAACGAGGCTGTGATCTCGGCGGCCATCTTCCATCCAGGGCTGATGTACCTCGTGAGCTGAAGGCACCGCCCGACGCGGATCACGTGCGTGTCGAGCGGGACAATCAGCCGCGACCGCAACACCTTCGTCCAGACGCCGAGATCGATTTCGTCGGTCCGCACCATCCATCGCATGAACAGGTTCAGGCGCTTGCAGGCGCTCCCCGCCGACGGCCTGGGAAAGAAATAGCAGACACCCGGACGCGCCGGCATCCGCCCGTAGGCGGGCCGGAGCTCCGTCGTCAACGCTCGGGTGGAAAACGAGTCGAGTGCCGGGCCGATGTCTGGCGCGGATGGATCGTCGCCCGCGACGAAGAAGTTCTCGATCGACCCCGCCTCGCGCAGCATCCGCTGCAGCACCAGCATCAGCGCCGCGAGGTCCCGTCCGCGTATCCAGCGGTGGACCAGTGGTGCCAGCGCTGCCCCGTCGCGCTTCGGGTCGAACTGCCGCACGAACTCCGCTGGCCGCGGACCCATCACGGCAAGCAGCGACTCAATCGATTGCAGCACGCTCGCGACCCGCCCGAACGCCAGGCCCGCCGCGCAGAAGCCGACGACTTCGCGATCGTCAGGAGCCTTGAACCGTCGAACGATGTGGACGGGATCGGTGGCGGAGGTGACGTGATCGAATGAGCGGTAGAGCCGCTCCAGCGGCTCCCGCAGATCAGGCGCGGTGCTTTTCACTGCCACAAGCCACGGAGACACAGAGACACAGAGACACAGAGACACAGAGACACGGAGAATGGTCGGGATCCCCGACTGTGATTTCACATGGGTCGCCGAACACCGTCATAGCTTCGGCAAAGTCGACCCCATTCAAATTCCACGGGCCTAAACAGTAATTCACAATTGAACACCTCGGCCGTCGATTCCTTCCGAGACATCCCTCTCCCCCTTGGCGACTTCAGGAGTTATCCTGCAACGCTCGCAGCCGTATCCGGCTATCGAGTTCTGTCTATCTCGGCGGAGTCCCGGCGCCCGTTCACGCACAAGTGCCGAAGTGCGTGCCCCTTCTAGCCAAATTGAACACGGGCTGCCACGGCGATAGACTGCAGCCGCCGCTGGCATATTGGAATATCGAGTCACTCATAAAGGTGAAACAGTCATGCGCCGGTGGAGGGCATCCTGCCCGGCGTGAATGTCCCCTCAGCGGTGCATGCGCAGAGTCAGCAAGCCACCGCGGAGCCGGTCCCGTCGGGCGCCCGCGAAGTACCGTCGCGAACGATCCCATTACCGGACACCGTCAGTCCGCAGATGCGGGCGGTCATCGGCCGGCCGTTCAATCCCAACTACAACCTCGCACCACAAACGCCCGCCGAGTGGAAGGCGAGAGTCGACAAGGCGGCTCTTGACGTGCTGGCGGGGCTGCCCCAGATGCGCGAGGCGCTCGGCGTCACCGTGCGGCCCACCATCATCGCCGGGGTGAAGGCCTTCATTATCACCCCCAGGACGATCCCGTCGCCGAACCGCAACCGCGTGCTGCTGCACCTGCACGGCGGCGTCAGGGTGCTCAACCCCGGCGAGGCGGGGACCAGGGAGGCAATCCTGATGGCTGGGTTCGGCGGCTTCAAGGTGATCTCGGTTGACTATCGCATGCCGCCCGATTTTCCCTTCCCGGCGGCGCTGGATGACGCCGTCACGGTCTATCGCGAGCTGTTGAAGACGACCACGGCGGAGAACATCGGCATCTTCGGTACTTCGGCAGGCGGCAGTTTGACACTCACCACGATGCTACGCGCCAAGATGGAACATCTGCCGATGCCGGGCGCTATTGCGGCGGGCACGCCCACGGTGGACCTGACCAAGACAGGCGACAGCCTGTTCACCAACGCGATGGTCGACAACGTCCTGGGCACACAGGACGGCTTCATCCGTGCGACGGCGTTGCTCTACGCCAATGGGCGCGACCTGAAAGACCCGTTGCTGTCGCCGATCTATGGTGACGTCCACGGCTTTCCGCCGGCCATCCTGACCAGCGGTACCCGTGACCTGTACTTGTCCAATGCCGTGCGCATGCATCGCAAGCTGCGTGCGGCCGGCGTTGAGGCCGTGCTGCAAGTGTGGGAAGGTCAGTCGCACGCCCAGTACATCAGCGACATCACCGCACCCGAAACCAAGGAGTACCACGACGAGGTCGCGCGGTTCTTCGACCTGCATCTGGGGCGATAAGAAATAGCCCTCGCCAACGGCGAGAGAGACAGGAAGCTCGCCGTTCCAGCGAGGCGGGCATGCCGGCGAGCGCCGACCTGCGGAGCACGCCGCTCGCGGCGTAGCCGGAAATCGAGCGGAGCGATTCACCTGGCCCCCGAGGGGGCTCGCCGCGACTTCGTGACCCACGATCCGTGTCATTCGAAGCACCCGTGACGGTGTATGCCGTGATGGATGTCGCTGGAACCAGCTGATAGTCGCGGCGGCGCCTGCCGCGCCGAAGCGCGCAGCGCGAAGGCGGGGCAGGATATGAGCCGGAGCGAGACCTTCCCGGCGTGCGGAGCCGGGAGGCGCTTGCCGGCATGCCCGCCTCGCGATCACACGCCGGTCCGGCTGCCTTCGACTTCGCTCAGGCCAGGGAAGCCGGACACTACGTACGCTAGGGATTAGAAGGTCGTGACGGGCACTCCGGCTTTGCACAGAGGACAGGTGTCCGCGGCGTAATTCTCGGGGGCCTTGTATTCGGCGAGCGCGATGTTGGGAACGCCGGCGTCGACGACCGATTCCATGCGGTCGTAAATCTCCGCGGTGGCGAGCACAGTGCCACCGGCTTCACGCACGAGCCCGGCGCAGCGGGCCAGCGTCTGTCCGGTATTCCGCACATCGTCCACCAGTAGCACCTGCTTGCCCGGAACCTGCTTCTGGTAGAAGCGGCTCAGGCTGTGGCCGCAGTCCGGCGCGACACTGAACGGCGCGAACAGCGTCTGCGGGCGGGTGATCGCGCGGCGGCTGTCGAGCAGCCCGGCCATCGTGTGGGCGAGCAGCGCTCCGCCTGTCACCGGACCCGCCACCACTTCGGTGTTCTCGAGCACCGACGCCGGCAGGATGTCGAGCAGGTCCTGCGCGAAGCGCCAGAGGGTGGAGGGATGCCGGAACAACTGATGTGGATTCAGGTAGACGGGACCGTGGTAGCCGTTGCCGAAATCGAAGTGCCCGTTCAGCATCAGGACCTCGTGCTCCTGCAGGTCCTTGAGCGCCTTCTCGCGAATCTGGTCTTTCCGGCTCATAAGCTGTTCAATCTGACGCCCTCGTTCCGAAACAACGTCCGCCCTCCGACCAGCGTCGCCGCGACGCCGCCGCGGAGCTCCCATCCGTCGAAGGGCGTGTTCTTCGACTTCGACCGCAGCCGGCTGGCGTCGATGCGCACCTCGAGATCCGGCGCGATGATCGTGACGTCGGCCGGCGCGCCTTCCGAGAGCGAGCCTCCGGCCACGCCAAGGATCCGCGCGGGATTCACCGAGAGCAACTCGACCAGGCGTGGCAGCCGAATCAGCCCTGTATGAATCAACCGATCGAGCGACAGTGACACCGCCGTCTCGAGGCCGACGATTCCGAACGGCGCACGATCGAATTCGACCTTCTTCTCGTCGTAGTGATGCGGCGCGTGATCGGTCGCAATCGCGTCGACCGTGCCGTCGGCAATGCCGGCGAGCATCGCGTCGCGGTCGGCTTCCTCCCGCAGCGGCGGATTCATCTTGGTATTGGTGTCGTAGGGAATCGGCGCGCCGAGCAGCGCATCGGTCAGCGTGAAGTGATGCGGACACACTTCACACGTCAGCCGTATGCCCGCCTCTTTCGCCTTGCGCGCCGACCGGAGCGAGCTTCGCGCGCTCATGTGCGCGACGTGGAAGGCCGATCCGGTGAGCTCCGACATCAGCGCGCCGCGCTCGACGTGCAGCGCCTCGGCCGCGCCAGGAATCCCCCGCAACCCGAGCGACGAGGCGTGAAATCCTTCGTGCGCGACGCCGTCGCCCTTGAGCGTCTGATCCTCGCAGTGCTCGATCACCACCATGCCGAACATGCCGGCGTACTCGAGCGCGCGGCGGAGCAGCAGCGCCGTCGACACCGGATGGCCGTCATCGGTGATCGCGACGCATCCTGCCTTCTTCAGGTCGGCGATGTCGGCCAGGAGCTCGCCCTTCGATCCGCGCGATACGGCGCCGATCGGATACACCCTCGCCAGGTTCGCCTCCGCCGCCCTCGCCAGGATGTAGGCCGTGACATTCGCACCGTCATTGACCGGCGTCGTGTTCGGCATGCACGCGACGGCGGTGAACCCGCCCGCGACCGCCGAGGCGGTGCCGGTCGCCACCGTCTCCTTGTGCTCCTGTCCCGGCTCGCGCAGGTGCACGTGCATGTCGATGAATCCCGGGCAGACGATCAGGCCGTCGGGGATCTCGACGACCGTCGCGCCGTCGACCGGCAGATCGCGGCCGACCCTGGCGATCCGATCGCCGTCGATGAGCACATCGTGGATGCCGTCGATCCGGTTGGCGGGATCGACGACGCGTCCACCCTTAAGCAGCCTCTTCATGTTCCGCTCCGCCGGCCAGCAGGTAGAGGACCGCCATGCGGACGGCAACGCCGTTGGCGACCTGGTCGAGAATGACCGAGTAGGGACCGTCGGCGACTTCCGACGCGATCTCGACGCCCCGGTTCATCGGCCCCGGGTGCATGATCATCACGTCGGGCTTCGCGCCCTTCAGGCGCGCCTCGGTCATCCCAAACACGTTGAAGTATTCGCGCAGCGACGGGAAGTAGGCGCCTTCCATCCGCTCGAGCTGAATGCGCAGCAGCATCACGACGTCGGCATCGCGCACCGCCGCATCCACGTCGCTGGTCGGATGCACACCGAACCGCGCGACCTCGGTCGGGATGAGCGTCGGTGGCCCGCACACCCACACGTTGGCGCCCATCTTCGTCAGCAGATAGATGTTCGACCGCAGCACCCGGCTGTGCAGCAGGTCGCCGATGATGGCCACCTTCAACCCGGCGAGCTGACCCTTGCGCTCGCGGATGGTGAACGCGTCGAGCAGCGCCTGCGTCGGATGCTCGTGCATGCCGTCGCCGGCGTTGATGATCGCCGACTTGCACACGCGCGAGAGGAAGTGACACGCGCCAGACGATGAGTGGCGCAGGACGATCATGTCCGGGTTCATCGCTTCGAGGTTGGCGGCGGTATCGGCCAGCGTCTCGCCCTTGGTCACGCTCGACGAGGCCACCGCGATATTCAGCGTGTCAGCGCTCAGGCGCTTTTCGGCAATCTCGAACGAGGTGCGGGTACGCGTGCTCGCTTCGTAAAACAGGTTGATGACGGTCTTGCCGCGCAGCGCCGGAACTTTCTTGATCGGACGGGAGCCGACCTCTTTCATCGCCTCGGCGGTGTCGAGGATCAATGAAATCTCCTGCGGCGACAGGTCCGCGATGCCCAGCAGATCCTTCCGCCGCAACGCGGTCACGGCCGGCGTCTCGTCGACCTGCGTTACCTGAGCGCTCATTCGGCACCTCCCTGCAGGAGCACTTCGTCCTGCCCATCCGTCTCCTGGAGGCGGACCTGCACGCTCGCCTCGAGGGCCGTTGGCAGGTTTTTCCCAACGTAATCGGCCTTGATCGGCAGCTCGCGGTGGCCGCGGTCGACCAGCACGATCAGTTGGATGGCTTTCGGCCGGCCGAAATCGATCAGCGCGTCGAGCGCCGCCCGCGTCGTCCGGCCGGTATACAGGACATCGTCCACGAGCAGGATCTTCTTGTCGTCGATGGAGAAGGGAATCTCGGTGCGGCGGACCAGCGGTTGCGGTCCGACGGCGTGACGCATCAGGTCGTCGCGATAGAGCGTGATGTCGAGCGAGCCGGTGGGAATGTCGTGGCCGGTGATCTCGCGGAGGGTGCGAGCCAGCCGGCGCGCGATGTGGACGCCGCGCGTACGGATGCCAACCAGCGCCAGATCTTCGACGCCTTTGTTTCGTTCGACGATTTCGTGGGCGATGCGGGTGAGGGTGCGGGAGATCCGCTCCGCATCCATAACGACGGACATATGTTCACCTCTTTGCGGCCTCACAGGGCGCGCAGTTAAAGAGTCGGCAAGGATTATAGCGCGTGGTACGCTTTCGTGGATTGAGCTTCTACCACTGGGCGGTCCGGCCCGCGCTCTTCTCGCTCGATCCCGAGCGCGCGCACGAGCTGACGATGTCGGGGCTGCGCCAGCCGCTGGTGCTGAAGGCGCTCGCATCCGTGGCCAATCTCCCGGACAACTTACGCTTGCGGCAACGCGTGATGGGCCTGCCGTTCGAAAATCCCCTCGGGCTGGCCGCGGGACTCGACAAGCAGGCGACGGCGGTGGCGGCGTGGGCGGCCCTCGGCTTCGGTCACGCCGAAATCGGTACCGTGACGCCGCGGCCGCAGCCTGGCAATCCAAAGCCGCGGATCTTCCGCCTGCCCGCTGACGCCGCCCTCATCAACCGCCTCGGCTTCAACAGCGAGGGTGCTGCGGAAGTGGCCAAGAACCTCGCCGCGGTCTCCGCTCGCGGGTTGGTGGTAGGCGTGAATGTCGGCAAGAACAAGCTCACACCCATCGAACACGCGGTCGACGACTACATCCGCGCGGTCGAGGCGCTGCACCGCTATGCCGACTACTTCACGGTGAACGTCAGCTCGCCAAACACCGAGGGATTGCGCACGCTGCAGGAAGCCGCGACGCTTCGATCGCTGGTCGAGAAGGTCGTCGCGCACGTGCGCTCGGTGGCAGGCACTCGTACGATTCCGGTGCTCGCCAAGTTCTCGCCCGATTCGCCGCTCCCCGATCTGCTCGCCTCCGTCGACGCCGCGCTCGACGCTGGCGCGTCCGGTGTCATCGCGACGAACACGACCGTGTCACGAGCGAGCCTCGCATCACCGGGAACGCTGACGGCCGAGGCCGGCGGGCTGAGCGGCGCGCCCCTGCGCGCCGCGGCCAACCGCACGTGCCAACAGTTGTTCAAGCACATCGGACGACGGGTGCCGATTATCGGCGTGGGCGGAATCTTCAATGCGGATCACGCCTACGAGCGCATCAGGTCTGGCGCGACGCTCGTGCAGATCTACACGGGATTAATCTACGAGGGGCCCGGCGCTCCCGCCCGCATCCTGCGCGGCCTCGCCGAGCGGCTCGAACGCGACGGGTTCAGAAGCGTTGCCGATGCGATTGGTGTGGACGTTCAATGAAATAGCCACGAAGGCGACGAAGAAGGAGCCACGAAGGCACGAAGGCGATTTGAAAAACCTCTTCGTGTTCTTCGTGGCTGGTTCTTCGTGCTCTTCGTCGCCGATGAGAAAAACATGGACAAACTCCTGGTGGCTCTCGACGTGGACAGCGGCGCCCGAGCGCTCGAACTCGCGTCACAGCTTCGGTCGGTGGTTGGCGGATTCAAGGTCGGAAGCCGCCTGTTCACGCTCGAGGGCCCGGCGCTGGTGCGGACGCTGGTGGATTCCGGGGCCCGCGTGTTCCTCGATCTGAAGTTTCACGACATTCCCAACACGGTGGCGCAGGCGGTCGATTCCGCGGTGCAGAGCGGCGCCTGGATGATCAACGTGCACGCCTCTGGCGGCATTCCAATGATGCGGGCCGCGGCCGACGCCGGACGCAGCGCCGCGGCGCGCCTCAACCGGCCAGCGCCGCTCCTGATTGCCGTCACCGTGCTCACCAGCATGGACGACCGGACGCTCAGCGAGGTGGGCGTGCAGCGTCCGCTCCGCGAACACGTGATCGCGCTGGCGCGGATGACGCAGGACGCGGGACTCGACGGCGTCGTCGCCTCACCGCAGGAGACGGCCGCGATTCGAGCCGCGTGTGGAAGTGGCTTCGTGATCGTCACGCCGGGCATTCGCGGAGCGTCCGCCGGCACGGAGCGAAACGATCAAGCGAGAACGATGGGGCCGGCCGAAGCCGTGGACGCCGGCGCCAGCTATATCGTGGTGGGAAGACCGATTATCGCCGCGACCGATCCTCGCAAGGCTGCGGAATCGATCGCGGCGGAGCTCAATCAGAAGTAGCGGGGCGAGCCTGGTCAGGCTCGCCTTTTTACTTTGCGGTAAACACCGGGTGACCGCGACGGTTGCGGGCGTAGCACGCGTCCGTCTCCTCGGTGCAGACCGGGCTTTCCTCGCCCTTGCTGACCGCGAGGATCCGGTCACCCCCGATGCCGAGGCTGACGAGATATTCCTTCACCGAGTTGGCGCGACGCTCGCCCAGTGAGAGGTTGTACTCGTTGGTGCCCCGCGCATCCGCGTGACCCTCGACGGTGATCCGCGTTGACGGCCAACGCCGGAGGTAATCGGCGTTCCTCTGCAGGATCGGCCGCGCATCGTCCCTCACCGTCGACATGTCGTAGTCGAAGAACACGTCGGCGAGCGGCATCTCCGCGTTCAACTGATCGAGCGTCTTTCGCGCGAACAACTGGTCCTCCGTCAGCGGGGCTGGCGGCGGCGCCTGAGCGGCCGGCGGGGGCGGCGGTGGAGGTGGCGGCGTGGGCGGCGCAGCAGCCGGAGGCGGTGGAGCAGGCGGCGGCGGAGCCGGAGGCGGCACCTTCTTGGCGCAACCTGAAATCACGAACACGAGCAACAATGCGATGGCGGCGGACGACGACACGCAGCGCCGCAGTTGGCGCAGTTTCATCAGCGGAATCTCCTGCGTTTTCTTGCGTTTCAAAGGCGACCCGCAGCTTACAGTCGAGTTAGCCGCGTGTCAATCAGTTAGAGGCAGTATCGACGCGGTACTCGAACAGACGGAGTGCCAGGTGGCGCTGGTCGGCCGTCCCTTCGGCCGCCCCGGGCATGTAGACGCGGTCTGTTTCGATGGCAATGGCGCCCTGGCCGCGGACGATGTCGTCGGAGGGAACGCTGACGGTCCACTCGAAGTCGGCCGCGGGACGCAGCTCGCCGATCACGCGTCCGCCCGCGGTGACGCGCACGATTGGCGCCTCGTCAAAGTACTTCAGCGGATCTTCACCGCGCAGCGTGACACGCACAGACTGCGGCCGCCCTTGCAGCCTGATCAGTGATTTCTCGCTCGTCCATCGCCACCGGCGGCCGCTCGGAAAGTCGTATTCCTCCTCGTGCCATCCGTCCGCGAACCCGTACACGAGTTGTGCTGCAGGTTGGATGTCGAACTGGCGGACCGCGACCGCGGCCCGGCGGTCGCCGCTCCCCACGGCACGCGACGCGATCGTGAGGTGAGCGTATGCGCTGTCACCCGATTCGATTCCCTCTGGCAGATCGACAAATCGAAGAAAGTTGCGCTCGTCCACCGTCAGCGTCCAGCGATCGCGGACGCGGCCGTCTATCGCCAGCTCGAATTCGGCCGCGGGATCAGCGGCATCGCCAAGGTGTCGCCCGCCGACGACGAGATGCATCGGACCAGGACGCCGCCTGACCCACGCTTCGATCGGACGATGATCGGGCCCCGACGCCGTCACGCGCGCGAGGCCGCCCGCTTCCGCCGTGAGCGACCAGCCCTCTCCGGCAAACCATCCTGGCCGGTCGAAGCGATACCAGTCGACGCCGAGCGGCCGGGTGCCACTGAGCTCCGGTCGATCGCCAACCCTCCAGCGATAGCGCACGACATCGCGGCTGCTCTGCGGATCGATGAGCGCCAGGTCGGTGCGGCGGGCATCCGCAAGGAACCACACGGGCGCGGTGCCGCCGCCTTTCCAGTAATCGACGAGCGCGAGCCACTCGAATTGGCGGCGTGGCTGGACCACCGGCAGCCTGCCGTTGTCAGCCTGCACTGCGCGCCAGATGGCGAAATGCGAGAAGACTGCCGCGGGCTGGCGTGATTCAGCTGCGCGCGCGGCGTCCGCAATCGCGCGGAAGGCCGGGTGCGGCTCGCCACCGTAGGCAATGCCGCCGGGCACCGTCACGACCAGCGACGCGGCGACCAGCGGCGCGGCCATCATCGGCGCGAAGCGCCCGGTGCTGGCAAGGCCGCGAGCCGCGAGGAACGCCACCATCGGCATCGTCGGCAGCGCGTAGCGCACGAAGATCGTCTCCTGGAACAGCAGGTGAAAGAGCGTGTACGGCGCAAACGCCAGCAGCAGGATCAGCAGCACCCGCCGCTCGCGCACGAGCAGGACGATCGCGCCGGCAATCGCAGCGGCGGCCACGACCACCGCCAGCGGAATCGACGCCCACGGCAGCACGAACGTTTCGTAGAGCGCAAATGCCAGCCGGCGCGGCGTCGGATTAAGCCAGACCATGTCGACCCAGGCAAAATCTTCGTCGGCCTGCGTGCCGAGCGCGGCCAGGTAGCCGTCGATACCGCCGCTCAACACGAGCAGGGGAATCGCCCACACCGCGACGCCTGCCGCACCTGCGGCGATCGGCCGCGTCAGCAGCCACACGACCCCGGAACGGCGCTGCACGACGACCGCCATCACCAGGAGCGGCGCCGTCAGCCACAAGGTCTGCACCCGTAGCCCGAGCGCGAGACCGGCGAGGCATGCGCCGAGCACCAGGTGCATCCGATTCCTTCGACCGCTGAGGATGAACGCCTGCGCCGAGATCGCGAGAGCGAGGCCAGGCATGTCGCTCATGGGACGCAGGCCCGAGATCCAGAACACCGGCGCGGCGGCGGCCACAGCGACAGCCCACACAGTCCCGCCCTCGCCAAGGCCCTGGCGCGGCGAGCCGGCACTGAGCTCGCGAAAGAGATGAAAGAGCGCAACGATCGCCACGGCTCCGCCCACCGCCGACCAGATCGCCAGCGCCATCGCTTCCACCGCCGCCTGGCTCAGCGTCGACCAGATCGTCGACACGAGATAGAGCGACACGCGCCCCAGCGCGATGTAGACGGGATAGCCGGGAGGATGCGGCTGATGGAGTGCGGGATCGAAGTGGCGCAGGCCTAACGCGAAATTGATCGAGTCGACGTCTTCGAGGTTGGGAGCGAGAAACGGAAGGTGAAGCGCGAGGTAGGCGGCGGCGATGGCCCAGACGGGCCACGGGGTCTTAAACGGACCTGAGGACGACACCTTCATTCAGGCTGCCCATCCTATACCCCTGCAAGTCAATCGTGACGTGCTGGTAGCCGATCGCGCGGAGCTCCCGCACGATCCGGTCGCGAACCTCGGGCTCCAGCGCGCGCGCCAGTTCATCGCGGCCGATCTCGAGCCTCGCGAGCGCCTGCCCCGCCGAAGCCTCCGACGAAGGCGGTGCCGGCCCCGCCGAAGCGTTCCGCGAAGGCGGGTCGTGATGCCGCACGCGACAGATGCGGAAGCCGAGGCCGCGGAGCACGAGCTCCGCCCGCTCGATCATCCGCAGCTTCTCGCGGCTCACTTCATTGCCGTACGGGATGCGCGACGAGAGGCACGCCGACGCCGGCTCGTCCCAGGTCGGCAGGCCCGCCAGCCGCGACAACTCGCGGATGTCGTCCTTCGTCAGATCCGCTTCGTCGAGCGGACTGCGCACGCCGAACTCGCGCGCGGCGACGCGGCCGGGACGGTAGTCCGCGCGGTCGTCCGCGTTGCTGCCATCGACGATCATCCCGAACCCGCGCGCGGTGGCGAGCTGCGAGAGCGAGGTGTAGAGCTCCTGCTTGCAGAAGTAACAGCGATTCACGGGGTTCGCGCGATATTCAGCGCGCTCCATCTCCGCGGTCGCGATGATTTCGTGGTGCAGTTGAAACTCGCGCGCGATCCGCAGCGCGAGCTGTCGATGATGGTCGGGATAACTGGGGCTGTCCGCGGTAATGCAGAGCGCGGAGGGGCCGAGCACTCGTGTGGCCGCCCAGGCGAGATAGGCACTGTCAACGCCGCCGCTGAAGGCGACGATGACAGAATCGAACGAGGCGAGCAGGTCGTTCAGCCGGCGCTCGCGGGTCTCCAGGGTCATGTCTTTCTCACATCAGTCGTCCAGGTTTTCTTCCTCCTCGTCGTCATCATCGTCGTCGTCCTCGTCTTCTCCCTCTTTTTCGTCCTCGTCGTCCTCGTCGTCATCGTCGTCCACGTCGTCGTCATCGTCGGCGAGCTCGACTTCGTCGGCGCCCGACACCACGAGGTTCTTACCGCATTCAGGACAACTCACACTGCCACCTTCTTCGAAGTCAGAGGTGTCGATTTCGTCGAATTCGCACTCGGGGCAGGTCGCCATGCTGGCTCCATGCGGCAACGGCCGCAAAGGTCGAATTATATCGAGACTTGCGCGATTCCCGCAACGAAGCCTAAGGTCAATTGCCTGCTCTTCCGATACAACGGCGATGCCCCTGCCAGCACCGATCGCCACGAAAACCATCCTCGTGGCCGACGACACGGCGTTCGTGCGCGATCGGTTCAAGGCCGCGCTCGAGGCGGCGGGCCACCGGGCCGCCACCGCGGGAAGCAGCGCCGAGCTGGTGGCGCGGATACGAACCGATGCTCCGCGGATTGACTTGCTGGTACTCGACCTGCGTTTGCCCCAGGGACACGGCGTCGGTTTGGTGCGGACGCTCGGTCAGATCGATCAGTTTCGCGCGCCGGTGGTGATCTTCAGCGGGACGATTGCGAGCGCCGAAGAGGTGCGCGAGCTCTCGACGCTGGGTGTCGCCGGGTACGTCAACGAATACACGGCCGCGCAGCATATCGTGCCGTCACTATCTCCCCACCTGTTCCCCGATCAGAACAATCGTCGCTCGAGCCCCCGCGCCGTGGTGTCGGTTTCAGTGTCGTATCGGGTCGGCAACACCATCGCGGGCGCCCTCACCCTGAATGTCAGCCGCGGCGGCGTCGCCATCCGTACCACGAGCCTCCTCGATGTCGGCACCGCCGTCCGGGTCCGCTTCCGGCTACCGGGCGGCCGGAAAGAGGTGGACGCCGAGGCCAAGGTGGCCTGGATCGACCGGAGGGTCGGCATGGGCCTGGAGTTCACCCGCCTCGACGCGGCGGACGAGGCGATCATCAACGAATTCGTCCAATCCCACTTCTTTTCGAACCGGAAAGCCTAGCCGGGTCCAAAAGGACCTGGTCTGCGGACAGGCCTGGTAGAGCGGGTCCGTCTGGACCCGCCGACATGTGCGGCCAACCGTGCATCCGACAGGGGCCGGAAACCCGGATCAGGTGTCGGATTGCCGACATGCCTGAGTTTGCACGGATCCGGGCGTAAACCGGGGGGCTGTCGGTCTCACGGCGGCAGAGCCGGCCAGGCGACACGGACGGTGCCACGTCCCCTGCGGGCGGTTTCCCGTCAATTTTCAACAACTTACGGGCGGATCCCCACTTGCTCATGTGCTGGCCGCAATGAGAATTGTCCGCTTACTCCTTTCAGTGTTCGTTCTTGTCAGTCTGGCCGCCGGTTCGGCTTTCGCTGCGGGTGCGACGACGAGTGTCCGCAAACCGTCCCTGGATAAGGCTCTCGAACGGCCCGGAAAGGCCACCGACAAGCTTCGCGTCATGGTCCGCTACGAAGCCGGAGCCGCGGAGCGGGTGAAAGCCCTGATGCGCGGCAAGGTGGACCGGATCAAGGGCGACAATCGCCGGTCCCGCTCGCTCGCCGTCGAAATGCGGCGGTCGCAGCTCGCCGACCTCTGCGTCCCCGATCGCATCCGCGGCATCAAGGGCTGCTCCGAAGACCTGAAGGTCCACGGGGGCTCAATCGCCCCGGTCGCTCTTCCGCCGGCCCAGTTGTCGCCTGTCGTGGTCGCCGACCCGGCGCCGCCGGTGTTCGACGGGCAGAACCTGCGCGCAACGCTGGGGCTCCAGGATTGGGACACGGCGTACAGCGTCGGCGTCGCAGTGATCGACTCGGGCATCGCGCCCGCGGACGACCTGGCTGGCAGCATCCAGGCCTTTTATGACTTCACGGCAGGCGGTGTCGAGACCGCCCCGTATGACGGCTATGGCCACGGCACGCACATCGCCGGTCTCATCGCGGGCAACGGATACGCGTCAAACGGCAAGTATGTTGGCGTTGCCTACGGCACGCGCCTCATCGGGCTCAAGGTGCTCGACGCGCAGGGCGGCGGCTACACGAGCGACGTGATCGCGGCCATCGAGTTCGCGACTGCCAACAAGGCAGCCCTTGGCATCGACGTCATCAACCTCTCGCTCGGCCACCCGATCTTCGAATCGCCCGCAACCGACCCGCTGGTGCAAGCGGTAGAGAGCGCCGTCACGGCTGGGATCGTGGTCGTCGTTTCGGCGGGTAATCACGGCTACAACCCCGTGACCCAGGAAGTCGGCTACGCCGGCATCACGTCGCCCGGCAATGCGCCGTCGGCGCTGACGGTGGGCTCGCTGCGCACCAAGGCGACGGCGGATCGGTCCGACGACGAAGTCTCACTCTTCAGCTCGCGCGGTCCGACGTGGTACCAGGGGCAGGTCAAGCCCGATGTCGTGGCCCCTGGCCAAGCCCTGATCGCCATCAATGACCCCACGACGACGCTCTATCAGAATCCGCTCCTGCACACGGACATCGCGCCGTACATCAAGCTGAGCGGCACCAGCATGGCGGCCGGAGTGGCCACCGGCGTTGTCGCGCTCATGATCGAAGCGAACCGCCAGGACGAGGGCTACGGCTCGGTGCTGACGCCGAATGCGGTCAAGGCCCTTCTTCAGTACACGGCCCTGGGCGTGGACACGAGCACGACCGACCCCGGCATTCCCCCGGCAATCGTGCAGGGCGCCGGCGGCCTCAACGCGGCCGGCGCATTGGCGCTGACGCGGGCCATCGACCCGGCCGTGGCGGTTGGCAACTCCTGGCTCGACGGGTACTACACGCCGTTCACGTACATCGCGGGCACCACGTATGCGTGGGGTCAGCAGATCGTCTGGGGCGACCAGATTGTCTGGGGCGACACGATCGGCTTGAACAGGCTCGCATGGGCCCAGCAGATCGTATGGGGCGACGACGACCAGATTGTCTGGGGCGACAGCCTCAACCTGTCGTTTGGTTCGAATCTCGTCACGGATTCGTTCAGCGTCTGGAGTAATCAAATCGTCTGGGGTGATAACGACCAGATCGTCTGGGGTGATGACGACCAGATTGTCTGGGGCGATGCATTCGGCTTCCTCGAGAACTAGAATGGCCGGAAGGACAATGGCCTCTTTTCCCTGGGCGCCGGCCGTCGGCCGTGACGCATCGGCGCAACTGGCATCTCGCACGGTCATCACGGCTGCGTATGTGACCGCGGTGATCGCGGGTGGGGCGACACTCCTCATCGCGAATTTCCCGCGCGAGCTTCCGCACCCGCTGCTCGCAATCGGCCTGCTGTGCGCCGCGCTCGCGTTGTCGGCGATCAAGCTTCGCCTGCCGCTGGCCAACGGCGTCTCGACGATGGCGCCGGCCAACGTCGTCGACTTCCTGGCGCTGATGGTGGCGGGCACGCCGTTCACGATCGTGATGGCTGCGGCCGGGACGCTCGTGCAGTGCACGGTCCGCGTCCGCAAGCGGCAGCCGGCTCACCGCACGGCGTTCAGCGTGGCATCGGTCGTCATCGCGGTGCAGGCTGCGGGTTGGGTCTGGCAGGTGCTCGGCGGAAACGTCGTCGATCCCGGGATCACCGAAACAATCATTCCCCTCTCGGCCGTCGCCACGACGTTCTTCGTCGTCAACACGGCGCTGGTCGCCGGGGCGATCGCGCTCTCCTCCTCAGGCTCGGCCACGCGCTCGTGGCACCGTGAGTTCCTGTGGAGCGCGCCCAGCTACTTCCTGTCGGCGGTCGTGGCCGGCGTCGGCGCGGTCATCATGACCCACGACGCGTACCTGCTTCTGCCGCTCGCGGCGCTGCCGCTTTACATCTCATACCGGGCCTACCAGATTTCAGTTCGTCGTATCGACGAAGAACGCCGGCACGCGCAGGAGCTGGCCGCGATGGTCGCGACCACCCAGGAAGCGCTCGCGCGCGCCATTCAGTCGGAATCGGCGCTCGAGGCTGAGAAAGAGCGCCTCGTGCTCGCCAAGGCGCGCCTGGCCGTCACCGTCGAGACCATCAGCGACGGCGTCGTCACCGTCGACATGAGCGGCTCGGTGCTGCTGATGAACGACGCGGCGCAGTCGCTCAGCACGATGCAGGAGAGCGACCTGGCTGGCCTTCCGGTTGGCGCCGTGTTCGAGGCCCTCGGTCTTCCCGCCGCGATCTACCAGGCCGCGCTTCAGCGCGTGCTCGAAGAGGGACAGGCGGTCCAGCTTCGCAACGATGGTCCCGGCTGCGCGCCGGCACTGCGTCTCGTCGAGATCACGGGCACGCCGACCCGCGACGGAGAAGGCGATGTCGCCGGCGCCGTGTGGGTACTGCGCGACGTCAGCGACGCCGCCCGCCTCGAGCACGAGCGCTCGAAGGCCGCGCGCCTCGAGTCGCTTGGCGTGCTCGCCGGCGGACTCGCGCACGACTTCAACAACATTCTGATTGGCGTGGTCGGCAACCTCTCGCTGGCGCAGACGATGGTGCGACCTGGCGATGAGGCGCTTCGTGCGCGGCTGACCCACGCCGAAGCCGCATGTGTTCGCGCGCGCGGCGTCACGAATCAGCTGCTCACGTTCGCCAAGGGCGGCGCACCGGTCAAGACCACGTCGTCGGTGCGGGACCTCGCAGTCGAGTGCACGCGCTTCGCGCTCAGCGGATCCTCGGTGGCGCCGCGCTTCGCCGTCGAACCCGAGCTGTGGCCGGCGGATGTCGACACGGTCCAGATCGGCCAGGTCGTTCACAACCTCGTGTTGAACGCCATGCAGGCCATGCCGCGCGGCGGCGTCGTCGACGTGATGCTGCAGAACGTCGAGGTCACGCCGAACGAGCCGCGTCCGGGCGTGGCCCTGATGCCCGGCAAGTACGTCTGCCTCACGGTCGAGGACAACGGACCTGGCATCGGCGCCGAACATCTCAGCCACATCTTCGATCCGTACTTCACGACCAAGGAGAAGGGCTCGGGCCTCGGCCTGGCGATTTCCTACTCGATCGTGCGCGCCCACAGTGGCGGCATCG